>JBARIF010000716.1:0-5656 GCA_049799615.1 Terriglobales bacterium | reverse complement strand
GTACTCGCCTTCGATATGGAAGCGCGGGCGAGAATCGCAGGCACAGGGGAGGAGGCGGCAACCAGGAACTACCGCCGCGTCCTCCCTTCCCACACACGAGAACCGCCTCCACGCCCTCCCCGAAATCCGGTGCGGCCATGCGCTCCCAAGGTTTCATGAATGAAGCTTCCATCGTCTGATGATTTCGGCCTCCCGCTCTGCTGAAAGCGGATCAGACCAGTGCCCAACCGGGCCGTTAGCCGCCGGAACTTTGGCATCTCGCTCCCGATACCACTCCAGTACATCCAGAGCCGTCTCCTGAAACGGCCTGCGCTTCCAGTCCGTCTGCAGGGCCTTATCGCTGCTGATCTGGAAAAAACCCTGCGGAGAAGTGCGCGACGACCAAAGGGGAAAGAATCGCTGAAAATCAGGGTCTTGTTGTTGCAAGAACTCTTCCGGGATCCAAACGAACTCGGAGTCGGAATGAGTAGCGGTTTTGCACCCTTCCAGAAACGACTGAAATGGGATGGATTCTCCGGTCAGATTGAACACTCCAAAGATCGCCCGCTGAATGCACAACATCAGAAAACGCCCGATATCCTTCGGATCCACAATTTGAATGCGCTCGTTACCCGTCCCCGGACCAATATGCTGGCCTCCGGCCTGCACGCGCGTCAGCCAGGTCTGCAAGTTAAATCCGTCATTGCGATATCCATCAATCGAACAAGGGCGGACGATCGTGAGCCGTTGCCCAAATATCTGAGTCAACCGGCGCTCACTCTCCGCTTTGCCGTCGCTATAGTTGGGAACGCCGCCGTGGAACTCCCGCACGGGAGCGTCTTCGGTCATGCCCGGCTTTTCAAAACTCTTATACACGGCGGCGGACGAAACATATAAGTAGTGTCCGACCTGGTGTTTTAGAAACTCTGCCAGAGACCCAACCATGGTCGGGTCCGATGGCCACACATCGATGGCTGCGTCCCACGTCCTGCCCGACAGAGCTGAGAAGCCTTGATCTTTCTCATCAATACTGCGAAAGCCGTGAAGATGCTCCAGATGGGGGAACAATTCCGGATTGGATACGCCCCGATTGAAAAGCGTAACGTGATGGCCGGCGATCATGCCGGCCTCGACTACGGCAGGTCCCACGAAATCAGTTCCGCCAATGACCAGAAGCCTCTTGCCCGTGGGCGCAGCCCAGAGGCCCCCTTCACCGAAGAGGCAGGCTGCTGCGGCCACGCCGGCTAATGTACAACCCTTTACCAGGAATTCTCGTCGTCGTATCGTCATAGTCGTGTTCTACCTCGCAAGTGACTTTGGATGGACCATCCGCTCCGGGGAGTGCCATAAATCCTACTGATTGTTTGTGTGCAAAGTCGAGAGCGGGTGTGCTGAAGATTTAGACGTTTCTTGTCGTTCGCCGGTAGAAAAGAATTGCGCGGCGTCCCTCTGGAAAATCACAAGAAGAGATCGATCCTGACACTGCACTCTTCAAGAGTCGAAGCGTGCGGCGACCTGCTGTCATAATACGGAGATGTTCAGGAGCACGGTATGAAGATATTGGTGGTTGGAGCCGGCGCTATTGGCGGCTATTTTGGCGGCCGACTGCTCGAGGCAGGCCGTGACGTCACCTTCCTCGTCCGCCCCAGGCGGGCCGCTGGGTTGGCCGCCCATGGTCTAAGAATTCGCAGCCGCTTCGGCGATGTGACTCTGGCCAATCCTGCCACTATCTTGGCCGCGGATATCCGGGACACCTTCGATCTCGTGCTGCTCAGTTGCAAGGCTTACGATCTCGAAGGCGCGATTACCTCATTTACGCCGGCGGTTGGGTCAGACACTGTCATTCTGCCGCTGCTCAACGGCATGTGCCACCTGGAAATTCTGAATGAGCGATTCAGTCGCGAGCGTGTGCTGGGAGGCCAGTGCCTGATCGCGGCTGCGCTCACCGATGGCGAGATCGTTCATCTCAATGACACCCACGAGCTGTCTTTCGGCGAACAGAATGGCCCATTGTCGGAGCGGGTAAAGGCGATTGCGACTCTGATGGATGGGGCACGATTCAAGGCGTATGCCAGCACCGAAATCCTGCAGGAGATGTGGGAGAAGTGGGTTTTCCTGGCCACTCTGGCCGGCAGCACCTGCCTGATGCGCGCCGCCATCGGTGACATCTGCGCGTCTCCCGGCGGTACCGACCTCATCGTTGGACTCTTGGAAGAGTGCCGCTCGATTGCCGCCGCCGCCGGCTACCCGATGCGGGAAGCGCGAATGGAACGTGCGCGTGAAATGCTGACCGCGAAGGGCTCAACTCTTACGGCCTCGATGCTGCGCGACGTTGAACGCAATGCTCCGATCGAGGCCGATCACATAATCGGAGATCTGCTCCGCCGTGAAAAGGAGGGGGCAAAAAGCAAAGTTTCGCTTCTCAGTGTCGCCTACGCCCACTTGAAAGCCTACGAGGCCCGCCGGGAACGCACACTCCCGACCTGAACTCTCGAGGGTGCCCCGTCCAAGCTCCGCTTGGGCGGGGGTTTTGCTTGTGAGGTGAGGAGAAATCAAGGCGGGATGGTGGAACGCTGGTATGGCGAGGACTGGATGAACATCCCCGTCCAAGCTCCGCTTGGACGGGGCACCCTCGAGCGCATCTATGCCATCAGGGGGTTCTTGGAGAGCGGCAATTCGCGAATGCGCTTTCCGGTGGCGGCGAAGATTGCATTGCAGACTGCAGGCGCAAACGGTGGAACTCCGGGCTCGCCCACCCCTGCCGGCGGCGCGTCGCTGTCCACGATGTGGACGGTGGTTTTGTACGGAGCTTCATTCATGCGGGCCACGGGATAGTCATTGAAGTTGGACTGTTCGATTACGCCATTCTTGGCGGTAATCGCCCCGCTGCGCACGATGCTGGTGCCGAATACCGCCGCGCCTTCGAACTGGGCACGGGTTGCCTCGGGATTTACCACAACGCCGGCGTCCACGGCGGTGTCTACGGACGGAATCTTCACTTCACCTTTATCGTCCACTTCCACTTCGACGACCGTAGCCACGTAGGTCAGGAAGCTGCGGTGCACGGCAATGCCCATACCTGAGCCCTTGCCCAGCTTACGTTTGCCCCATCCGGCCTTTTCCGCGGCCAGTTGAACCACCCGCCGCATGCGGGCCGTATCCAGGGGATATTCCGTGGGCGATCCGCCATAGTTGTCGTAGTTGGGCGCAGTGGCCTTGACGTCCACAATCCGCGGGGGGCCGATCAGCTCGAGCAGGTATTCGACCGAGTCCCGTCCTGACGAGTGCGCCAGTTCATTGGCAAAAGACTGTGCGGCAAACGCATGGTAAATATTCGCCACGGAGCGGAACCATCCGATGCGGACATGGTTTTCCGCAGGGCCGTTCTCGGCGCGATGATTGGGAAGGTTGAAGGGCAAGTCTGTCCAGCCCTGTCCCAAATCACCGCCGTCTCCGTATGTCGTATTCAGAGCGAACGTGGAACCAATTGGAGGAAAGACCGAGCGCTGCAGCCAGGCGGTGGGCATTCCTTTTTCGTCCACGGCAGCCTTGATGTACATGGCAGCGACGGCATGATAGTAGCCGAACCTGATGTCGTCCTCACGGCTCCATACCACCTTGACCGGCTTGCCCACGGCTTTCGACAGGATTGCAGCCTCTGCCGCGTAGTCCGGCTTCGACTTGCGCCCGAAGCCGCCGCCCAGCAAGGGCACATGGCAAGTCACGTTTTCCTTGGGGATGCCGAGTTCTCCGGCGACGGTCTCCTGCACCGCCTGCGGACTCTGCGTCGGCGCCCAGATCGTGACTTTGCCATCGCGGAAATCGGCAAGGGCCACCGGCGGCTCCATCGAGGCGTGCGCCAGGTGCGGCACGTAGTACTCCGCTTCCATGAGCTTCCCGCCCTTGGCAAACACCGCATCCACATCGCCGATATTGCGTGCCACTTTTCCCGGTTTGCGGGCCGTCTCCTGCAACTCCTTTTTATATTGATCAGAGTCGTAGCCCGCATTCGCTCCGTTGTCCCAGGACACGTTGAGTTTCTTTCGACCCTGAAATGCGGACCAGGTGTTGTCGGCAATCACCGCGACGCCGCCCAGCGGCTGAAACTGATGCGGCGGGGTGAAGGGCTTGATCGGAATGGTTTGCTTTACTCCCTTCACCTGCAGCGGGGCCTTCTCGTCATAAGACTTGACCTTGCCGCCCAGCACCGGAGGGTGCTCGACCGATGCATAGACCATACCCTCGAGATGCGCGTCCATGCCAAACCCTGCCTTGCCGGTGCAAATGTCGGCCAGGTCGTAGCTGGTAGCCCCTTTGCCGATGTAGCGCCACGCGCTCTTGGGCTTGAATTGCAGTTCTTCTTTCTTGGGTACCGGCAGTTTGGCGGCGGCCGAGGACAGTTCTCCATAACCCGCCTTGCGCTTGCTGGCACGGTGCACGATCACATGTAGATCGGATTCACACTCCGAAGCCGGCACTCCCCATTTCTGGGCTGCGGCCCGGGTCAGCATCAGGCGCGCCGTCGCTCCAGCTTCACGCATGGGCTCGTAGAAACTGCGAACGGAATGGGATCCGTCAGTGTCCTGGTCGCCATATCGTGGGTCACCGATCGCCTGTTCGATTTTCACCCGCTTCCAGTCCGCGTCCAGTTCGTCCGCCAGAATGAGGGGGACGGAAGTGCGGCTGGTGGTGCCCATTTCCGAGCGGGCTGCCACCAGATAGACGGTACCGTCGGTATCGATTCCGACGAACAGGCTGGGGTGCAATGTGGCACGGTCGGCGTGGGTGCCTCCGGATGTCTCGGCAGCCCACAGGAACTCCGGAACCATGCGCACGCTTAAAATCAGGGCTCCGGCGGAAACCATGCCTTGCAGAAAACCGCGCCGGCTCACGTTCAGGATGTTGTCGCTCATGCGTTTTCTCCTGCAGCCGCCTTGATGGCCGCCCGAATTCGCTGGTAAGTGCCGCAGCGGCAGATGTTTCCCGCCATGCCAGCTTCAATGTCTTCATCGCTGGGCTTGGGTTTCTCCTTCAGCAGTGAGATGGCTCGCATGATCTGACCGGGCTGGCAGTAGCCGCATTGCGGCACGTTGAACTCGATCCATTTCTGCTGTACTGGATGCAATCCATTTTTGGAAATGGCTTCGATTGTGGTGATCTCTTTCCCGGCTGCCTCACTGACATCGGTCACGCACGACAGGATCGCCTTGCCGTCCAGGTGCACGGTGCAGGATCCGCACAACGCCATGCCGCAGCCATATTTGGTTCCGGTCAAGCCCAAGACATCGCGCAGATACCACAGGAGCGGCAGCTTGGGATCGCCGTCGTAGGATCGTTCCACACCATTGACTTTGATCTGCATCGATTTGGCCTCCACCTCGATTGTCCGCCACATTCTTGCAGAAGAGGTGGGAGAAGTCTAATTTCTCGGCGGCTGGGAGAATCAGCAAAATTCCGCTGGGCCCGTAGATCAACTATGATACCGCTGCAGTTGGAGGTTATTGTAGCGCCGGCGTCTCGCCGGCTGGCCCTAGGGGCGTCCCGCCCTCGGCTTTGAGCATTGCGGGGTGCGGGCGGGACGCCCCCACGACAACCGCCAGGACGGCGGCGCTACGGGTACCTTAAAAAGTTTCTAGAGCTCTGGAGCGTGCAATGGAATTAAGCCACAATCATGTGA
>JBARIF010000715.1:0-6118 GCA_049799615.1 Terriglobales bacterium | reverse complement strand
GACCACCACAACCACGCCCACCGTTTACGTGTCGAGCACCGGATTCTCTTCCTCTCCTGCCGGCAACTGCACCACCACTGTCGGGTGTGTGAGTCTCCTGGTTCCAATCGTCTCGCCAAACAACACCGTGGGCACGGCGGTTGGATTGCCGGCGACGCCTAACTCCCTGGTTTTCGACCGCCAGGGCGCGAAAGCGTACATGGGCACGGATTTTTCATTCCTCGGAAGCCGCGGGCTGATGCAGATCACGGTCGCCACTCCGCCCACGGTGACCCAGTTCAAGTCCGTGACCGGGAAGGTGCTGACGGTTTCTCCCGACGGAAAGAAGGTGGTGCTTTCCGGCGCCGATCCAAATGCTGTGCCCGTCCCGGGAAAAAACGCTCCTCCGCCTGCCACGCAGGTGATCGTGTTCGACACTTCCACCAATACCGGCACCACGCTCAACATCGCGGGCGCCACTGCGGCCGACTTTTCCCCCGACAATCTGAGGGTCTTCATCGCTGCCGGCTCTAATTTGTATGTGTGGTCGGCACAGGATGCGTTGAAAAAGATTCCTCTCACTGCCCCGGCCAAAGATGTTTCATTTTCTCCAGAAGGGGCGTTCGCGTTCGTGTCTGGAGGATCGACTACTTCTGGTGTCACCGCCTGGAGCACATGCGGACTGAGTTCCGCCCTGACCAACAACGTCGTGCTGCCCGCGGTCCCGTCGTTCCTCAGGGCGCTTCCCCGGGACGCAGTCAATCTGGCGGACCCGCCAACCGCCGGGAGCGCCACCACGATCACCAGCGTTTTGGCGGTAGATTCGCCTGGGATTGACCTCTTCCGCGTGGCCCGGGCCCCAACCGGCTGCACTTCGACCGCAAGCAGCGGTACAGCGACTTCCTTCAACCTGGGCCAGGGCAGCTTTGCGCCCATCCAGTTGATCGTGTCGCAGGACGCCGCCCGTGCCTACGTACTTGCCAGCGATCGCGGCAGCGTGCTGGTCTTCAACATCGACAACCAGACGTCCTCTGCCATTCCATTGTCAGGAGATGCCATCCCGATCCAGGCCTCGCTCACCCACGACGGAAGCCGGCTGTACGTCGCAGCCGCCGACGGCCAGGTGCACATTCTGGATACTCAGAACGGTGGCGACATTCTGCAAATTTCCTTTCCCACCGACCCCACAACTTTCCGGGCCGGACTGTGTGGTGGCGTGCCCTTCACCTGCAATCCGGATTTGATCGCGGTCCAGCCGTAAAGCAGTCGTCGGTCGTCGGTTGTTGGTCATCAGTCGTCGGCCAGGACATGTGGGCGCGAGCGTCCCCGCTCGTGCGAATTGGGGAAGATGGGGAAGATTAAGAGACGATGTAGAGATTTATCTGTTTGGCGGGGTCGCCTCTAGGCTGACGACTGATGACCGACGACTGACGACTATCTAACGACTGCTTTCCAGTTGCTTGCCAACACTGTCCAGTACCCCGTTAATGAATTGCACCGACTCCGGGCTGGAAAACTTGCGCGCAATCTCCAAGGCTTCGTTGATGACCACGGCGCGGGGAGTGTCGGGGAAGCCAAGCAGCTCCGCGACGGCGGCGCGCAAAAGATTCCGGTCAACGGCGGCCATGCGTTCCATGCGCCAATGCTGGGCATGCCCTTCAATGAGGCTATTGATTTCGCTAGCCCGGTCAGTGGCGACCCGAAACAAGTCTTCGGCAAAGATCTGGACATCGGCACCCACGTCTCCACGTTCGCGCCAAAAGGTCTGGCGCACCTGCTGCGGAGTTTGCTTCCCCATGTCGCACTGGAAAAGCATTTGCAGGACAAGTTCGCGGGATTTGCGGCGAGTTCCCATGAAAAAGTCGTCAGTCTTCGGTCGTCAGTCGTCAGCCATCAGTCTACAGGAGGCGGATAGATCGAAAGAATGGAGTTTATCGGTTGGATTTCTTTCGATTGGATCGTGGTTGCCGCTTTGGATTTTTGCTGACGACCGATGACTGACGACTGACGACTGCTTTCAGGTTCGCCATCTCCACCGCCGCCAGCGCCGCTTCAAACCCCTTGTTGCCCATCTTCAGGCCGGCGCGATCGATGGCTTGCTCCAGGTTTTCGCAGGTGAGGACACCGAACGCATGGGGTACGCCCGTTTCCTGCGCGGACTGGCCGATGCCGCGAGCCACTTCGTTGACGATCACGTCGTAGTGCACCGTGTCACCGCGCAGCAGACAGCCGAGACAGATGATGGCGTCGTATTTTTCGGTCTCAGCAAGGGTGCGGGCTGCGGATGGAATCTCAAAAGCGCCGGGCACGCGGACGATCTTGATGCTTTCACCTTTAGCCCCGCACTGCACCAGCCCGTCGAAGGCGCTTTGTAGCAGTCGATCCGTAATAAAGGCGTTAAAGCGGGCGACAACGATTGCGAAGCGCTTCCCGGCACCGTTGAGTTTGCCCTCCAGCGCCTTGACTCGAGTTTTGGGTTGCGATTTCACCGCGAAATCCTCGAACTCACCCTGAAACCACGTAGGCCCGGACGCCCTCGTCCGGGCGGGCGAGCAAAGCTCGCCGGTTTTAGCTAGCTTCACTCCACGCTTGACTTCACTCCGCGGGTCGAATAACCAACGCTCGCCACAGTTGCGGAGCTTCGCTCCGCCGGGCAAGTGGACACCTGCCCCTACGCGTGCGCATCACAGTTTATTCGGCTTCGGGTTCGCCGGGTCCGAATAGTCGTAAAACCCTTTACCCGTTTTCTTGCCATACCAGCCCGCCATCACCATCCGCTTCAACAGCGGTGGCGACGCAAACCGCCGCTCCTTGAACTCGTCGTACATCACGTGAGTGATGTAGTAGGTCGTATCCAGTCCGACAAAATCGAGAAGGGTGAACGGGCCCATGGGATATCCGCAGCCCAGCTTCATGGCGTTATCAATGTCGTCGATCGAGCCCACACCCTCTTCGTAGGCGCGGATGGCGTCGAGCAGATAAGGCACCAGCAGCCGGTTCACGATGAATCCGGTCTTGTCGCTGGTGCGGACCGGAACTTTGCCCAGCTTTTTCGCAAATTCGTAAGCCGTATCGTAAACCTCGGCGGCCGTAGCGATAGTACGTACCACTTCAACCAGCTTCATCAGCGGTACAGGATTGAAAAAGTGCAGGCCGATGAAGCGCTCAGGGCGTTTGGTCGAGGTCAAAAGTTCGGTAATAGAAATGGAAGAAGTATTGGAAGCGAAGATGGCATCTTTCTTTACGATGCTATCGAGCGCGGCATACATCTTTTTCTTTTCGTCGACGTTTTCGATCACGGCCTCGATGATGATGTCGCAGTCGGCCAGGTCCTTCATGTCGGTTGTGCCCTTGAGCCTGGCGCGCGCAGCCTGCGGAGTTTCCTTGAGCGCGCCCTTCTCGGCAAGTTTGGCCAGCGACTTCCCGATGCCGGCAAAACCCTTGTCGAGATACTTCTGCTCTACTTCGAGGACGGTGACGTCGAATCCGGCTGTGGCCGCCACTTGCGCGATGCCCGAACCCATCAGGCCGCAACCGAGAACGCCGACTTTATTGATGTCCATAGTGGTCCTTCAATTCACCACGGAGGCACGGAGAGACAGAGAAAATCAGAAAGCCTTAGAATTTCTCAGTGACTCTGTGCCTCCGTGGTGATCCTTAGTTCATGCTCTCTACCACCATCGCAATTCCCTGTCCGCCGCCGATGCATGCGGTCGCCAGCCCGTACTTCTTCTTTCGCCGGCGGAGTTCGTAGAGCAATGTAATCACGAGACGGGTGCCCGTCGCTCCCAGCGGATGTCCCAAAGCGATCGCGCCGCCGTTCACGTTTACCTTCTCGCGATCGAGGCCCAGCTCTTTTTCAACCGCGAGATACTGTGCGGCAAAGGCTTCGTTCACTTCGATGAGATCAATGTAATCCAGGGTCAGCCCGGCTTTCTGCAAAGCAATCTTGGTCGCCGGCACGGGCCCGCGGCCCATCACCTTAGGATCAACTCCGGCAATGCCCCAGCTCACGACGCGTCCCAGGGGACGGATACCGCGCTTGCCGGCTTCATCCAGCGACATGATGACGACCGCAGCGGCACCATCCACAATTCCGCTGGCGTTGCCGGCAGTGACCGTGCCGTTCTTTCCGAAGGCAGTCCTGAGCTTGGCCAGGCCTTCCAGCGTGGTCTGCGGACGCCGATGGTCGTCCTCAGTCAGCGATTCACCCGTAGCCTCGCCCTTGGAATTCTTCAACGGCACCGGGACCAGTTCTTCCTGCAGGCGTCCTTCTTTGTAGGCCGCGTCGGCGCGTTGTTGGGAACGCAACGCAAACTCATCCTGCAGCTCGCGCGTGATGCCGTGTTGCGAGCCGTAAAGCTCGGCAGTATTCGCCATGTACAGGCCGCAATAGCTGTCGAGCAGGGCGACCATGAGCGAATCTTCCATCTTTCCTCCGGGTGCGAGGTTGAAGCCGTCGCGTCCGCGAATGGTGAAAGGGGCCTGCGACATGGCTTCCATGCCGCCGGCCAGAACCAGGTTCGCCTCGCCCACCTGGATCATCTGCGCAGCGCTGACGATGGCCTGGATGCCGCTTCCACACAGCCGGTTGACAGTGAGCGCGGGCGTCTCGATAGGCAGACCTGCGCGCAAAGCCACATGCCGGGCGCCATAGATGGCGTCGCCCGAGGTCTGCTGGGCGTTGCCGAATACCGCGTGATCGAATTCCTTGGGATCGAGGCTGGCGCGTTCGATCGCGCCTTTGCCAGCAATGGCGCCCAATTCCTGGGCGGTGAAGTCTTTCAGCTTGCCGCAATAGCGTCCAAACGGGGTGCGGGCCCCGCTTACGATGGCAATGTCGCCTGGTTTCAGCATGCAGGAGTCCTGGTGCTCTTTGAAATCAGAATGGTCCAGCGTGCGGCAATCAAACTGGTTAGTCTATCAGCGAGGATGCAGTCTCTGCCAAGTGTGGGACGGACAAAGTGTGGCTCGGACACTCTTGTCCGACGCGGTTGACTTTGCCTTTGCCCTCTAACTCTGCCGTCGCCCTTGCGCTAAGCAGCCTGTAAGCACTCAGGTACGGTTGCACACAAGCAAAAGCCACGTCAAAAGCGGCGGACAGGAGTGTCCGCGCCACCCTAGGCGACGGCTGCGGCCGCTACCGACGGGGGCAGGCTGACGATGCGGCCCATGCCTTGGGCTACCGCCGTGTCGAGCGCTTTGTCGGCGCGGTTGATGACTTCGGTGACGATATCCGCGGGATCGAACTGCTGCCGCACCACGGCTTCGGCCAGTCCGGCGCTGAAGGGGAGAATCTCGTCGGAGAGCTTTATTTCCGCGAGCAGCTTGCGCAATTTTTCTATCGCCAGGATTGCCTCCTTCTCGGCGGTTTCCCCAAGCACCAGGGCGATCGTGGTTTTCCCGTAGCGGAAAGCAAGATCATTCTGCCGGATGTTGGCGGCAAAGAGCTGGCCAATCTGCTGCATGGCCGTTTCCACGGCTTTCTCTCCGTGCTCCTTCAACATGGCGGCGCTTTTGCCAAACTGCATTAGGGTCACCGTCACCGGGGTGCTTTGCTGGGCGGCGCGTCGCGTCTCTGCCATCAACAGATCTAAGTACGAAGCGCGCTTGAGCAACCCTGACTGCTCGTCGGTGACCGACAGACTCTTGACCAGGCGCCGCAGTCCGGCATTAGTGAGTGCAATCACGATCTGTTCGCTGATGGTCTTGAGCACGAGCACGTCGGCGGAGTGCCAGCCCCGCGCCGTGCTTTGCGCCAGCAGCAGCACTCCCATCTGGTCCTGGCCGTCGCTGAGCGGCAGCGCCAGCAGCGAAGTAATCCCCAACTCCACCAGCACCTGCCGAATTTCCTCCAGCTCCGGCGCGGCGGGCGCGTCGGTAATCGTCAGAGTGCCTTTGCTGATGGCGATGTCCTGCACGGTCGTCACCAGTTTGCTCAGAGCCTTTACTTCTGCAGCCTTTACGTTATCGCCGTGGTACTCCTTGATCGCGCTGGGGACCATGCCTGGCTTGCGCGTGGCCACAATGCACCGGCTGGGCCTCCATTGCGCTCCGATTTCGGCGACCGCGGTGGACATGACTGTGTCGGCATTGGTCTGGCGGTAAAGTTTGCGGGTAATGTCGGCCACTTTGGTGA
>JBARIF010000714.1:0-2784 GCA_049799615.1 Terriglobales bacterium | reverse complement strand
CTGGCGGCGCGAGAGTACGTTCGCGCCTCGGATGTCCTGCTCATTTCAGATTACGGTTATGGAGCAGCTACGCCCGCGATCCTGAATGCGGTGCGCTACAAGGGCGGGCTCCGGGGAGTGCCGGTGGTGCTCGATTCCCGCTACCGCATGCTGCAATATTCGGGGGTGACCGCGGCCACGCCGAATGAACCCGAGGTTGAAGAGGCGCTGGGAGTGCGCATCGGACATGATTGGCGGACACTGTGCTCTGCCGCCGAACAAGTCATGTCGGAAATGAAGCTGCAGTCGCTGGTAATCACGCGCGGGCGCGATGGCATGGTGGCATTCACCCGCCGCCAGAAGCCCGTCGACATTCCGATTTTCGGCTCCGACCAGGCGGCGGACGTGACCGGCGCCGGCGACACTGTGATTGCCACCTTCACCGCCGCCCTGGCCGCCGGAGCCAGCGCGGAAGACGCGGCCCACCTGGCGAATTACGCAGGCGGCATCGTAGTCATGAAGCGAGGGACGGCGACGGTATCGCAGCAGGAACTGCTGCACGCGCTGGAGAAGGCGCCGCCGGCTTCGCGAGCTCACTGATATCGACTGAGAATGTTCCAGGACAAAGCAATCGCACACAAGATCTTCAATCGCGAAGAATTGCAGCAGCAGGTGGCAGGATGGCGCCGGGCGGGCGATGCCATCATCCTGGCCAATGGCGCCTTCGATCTGCTGCATGTTGGCCACGTGCGGTATCTGCACGCCGCCAAAGCTCTGGGCGGACGCCTGATCGTGGCCGTGAACTCGGATGATTCGGTGCGTGCCCTGAAAGGCGCAGGCCGTCCGCTGATGCCAGCCGGGGAGCGCGCCGAAATTCTGGCCGCGCTGGCCGACGTTGACGCCGTCGTGGTTTTTCCGGAGGCAGACGTGCGCGCGATCATCCGCGAGATCCGTCCCGACGTGCATGCCAAGGGTACGGACTACACCGCTGCGACCGTTCCCGAACGCGATGAAGTGATCGCCGGTGGCGGACGCGTGGAAATCGTGGGCGACCCCAAGCGCCATTCCACCACCGAGATGATTCGCTCCCGCCTGGGGCGGACGCGTTCGTGAGCACGCCGTCACCAGCCCAGACTTCTTCTGAAATTGCGGCGGGACCGACGATTGTACGGCCGAAGATCTCTCGCCTGCTGATCGTACGTCTCGGCGCCATGGGCGACGTCATTCACGGCCTTCACGCCGCCGCCGCCCTGCGCGAGGCGTTTCCCGAAGTAAAGCTGGGTTGGCTGATCGAAGAACGCTGGGCAGAATTGCTGTGCACTCTGTCCACTCCCCGCTCGGGTCCGCTTTCGGCACAGCGTCCGCTGGTGGACCGCGTCCACACCGTGAAGACCCGGCAGTGGCGGCGCGCACCATTTTCCGCTGCGACCTGGGAACGAGTCGCAGCCAGCCTGAGCGACCTGCGGGCTGCCTGTTATGAAGTTGCCTTGGACCTGCAAGGCGCGGTGCGCTCGTCTGTGCTGGCCCGGTGGTCGGGAGCGCCGGTCATCTACGGGGAGGCCCAGCCTCGCGAAAACGTGGCCAGCATGTTTTATACCTACCGGGTAATCACTGGCGGCGAACACATTGTCGAACAGAATCTCTCACTCGCCGAAGCGGTGGCCCGCCGGCCCTTGAAAATACCGCCCGTCCAGCTTCCACACGACCTTGCGGCCGAGCAGGAATGCGACCAGCGGCTCCGAGCGAAAGGAATACAGGAGTTCGTACTGCTCAACCCAGGGGCTGGTTGGGGAGCCAAGCGATGGCCCGCCGAGCGCTACGGGCAAGTGGCCAGGCAATTGTCGGACGACGGTTTGCCATCGCTGATCAACTTCGGGCCCGGAGAAGAGGACCTGGCGCACGCGGTCGAAGCGGCCAGTGGCGGCGCGGCGGAGACCTTCAGCGGCTCGCTTACCCAACTGATCGCGCTCACACGTCGCGCCCGTTTATTCATTGGCGGCGACACCGGCCCTATGCATCTGGCCTCGGCCCTCGAGGTTCCCGTTGTCGCAATCTTCGGGCCCACCGATCCCGTGCGCAACGGTCCTTTCGGCACCCGCACGATCGTGCTGCGTAGTCTCTCCAGCAGCACCAGCTACCAGCATGTGGTCCAGCCGCATGACGGCCTGCTTGAAATCAGCCCCGGGCAAGTGGTTGCCGCGACACGGGAGCTGCTGGGGGAGCGTCATGGCTAGCTGGTCTAAGATTGCCCGGCGCGTTCGCGTTCCTCTGGGGTTTGCTTTTGCCCTACTCTACTTCTGGCTGGCCCGGCCCACGGTGAAATCGATCCTGCTCGGCGCCGCTCTGGTGATTCCCGGGCTCCTAGTGCGAGCAGTGGCATCCGGCCAGTTGCAGAAAAACGAACAACTGGCTACTGCGGGTCCGTACGCCTACACCCGCAATCCCCTCTACCTCGGGTCGTTGATCCTGTCGATCGGGTTCGCACTGGCCGCGCGCAGTTGGTGGATCGTCGGCGGAATAATCGTCTTGTTCTTCGCCATCTATCTTCCGGTGATTCGTGCCGAGGAGGTATTTCTTCGCGAGCGCTTCCCGCAGTTCGAAGATTATGTCCGCAGGGTGCCTCGTTTGTTGCCGCGAATAAGGCCCTCCGACAAGAACAGGGGAGCGTTTTCCTGGGACCTGTTTTGGAAGCACCGCGAGTACAACGCAACCCTGGGAGCGGCGGCAATGCTGGTGGCCCTAGTGGCCAAGATGCTGCTATGGCGCTAGCCAGTGTTGGGGTGGGTCAGGGATTCTTGTGTGGGT
>JBARIF010000713.1:0-2285 GCA_049799615.1 Terriglobales bacterium | reverse complement strand
ACTCCAGGCCGGCCAGGTGAGCCGGAGCGTCCGGCGGCGCCCGCCTCCACCACAACCTCTGCCACGAGCGAACCCGCTCCGGCTCCGCGTCCGGTTGCGACCACCACGGCGGACCAGGCCACGATCGGCAAGTCCCTGGTGATCAAAGGTGAGGTTACGGGTTCCGAATCGCTCTACATCGACGGACGGGTGGAAGGTTCCATTAACCTGTCGGGCAACCGAGTGACCGTGGGTCGCAACGGTGTGGTCTCGGCCAATATCAACGCCCGCGAAATCGTGGTTCTGGGCAAAGTGCGCGGAAACCTGACCGCCAGTGATCGCGTTGATATCCGCAGCGACGGCTCCCTCACCGGTGACGTCGTGGCGGCCCGCATCTCGATCGAGGATGGCGCCTTCTTCAAGGGCGGCATCGACATCCGCAAAGCCGGGCAGAAGCCCAACGGTGAAGAAGTGAAAGCTGCGGCTGAATCCGCCACGGCAGCCCGGGTCTAGACTTTTTTCAGAAGATCACGGCGGACGCTCTTGATTCGTACAGGAGCGTCCGCCTTTTTTGTCTGAGAACAGACAACTAGTATCTGAGATCTGAAAAAGTTCCTACGGTTCCATCCCCTTACCCAATTCTTCTGCCTGCCTTTCAGCAACGCGAGGATAGGCGGTCGGTTTACGGCGGCGAAGGTCGCCAACCAAAGATGACCGCGTAAGCCAGAGGCCCGCAGCCACCGCTCCCGCCCATGTGACCACAATCAAACCAAGAGCTTTGAGGTCTGCGATCCGGCTATTGTTGACCAGCAAGATGCGAGCCACCTGAAAGCTCAGCCCTCCCGCCACTACCGATGTGACTCCTGCCTTCCCGATCTCCGCCCAGTGCAGTTCGCTCACACGAACCAGTTGGCGACGATGGAGCAGCAGCGCCAGGGCAAGTGTGTTGGCCACGATCCCCAGATCAGACGCCATCGCCAGCCCCACCGTCGACAGCTTGTGGAACAGCGCCGAGTAGACAGGAATGGACGCGACCGTAATCAGGCTGCTGGCCACCATGGGCACGAGAGTGTTGCCGGCGGCGTAAAAGGCGCGCGAGTAGAGGCCTTGTGCCGCCCAGAAACAAAGCGAGAGCGCGAACCAGAAAAAATACAGCGCGGTTTCCTGCGAATCGGAAAAGCGGAACAGCCCCCGGCGATAGACCAGATCGATGAGGGGCAGCGCCGCCGCCATCATGAAACTAGTCGCCAGGAGGGACGTCGCCACGATGCGGTAAATGGACCCGTTGACCGTGTCCGCAAACTCGCGCAGGCGCTTTTCCCCGAAGAGCTTGGCGAAAAACGGCAACGAAGCCTGGCTGGTGGCCTGTCCCAGCACCGCAATCGGCACCGCGAATAGGCGCTTGGCATAGTTGAGCCGGGTAATATCGCCCACCGCTCCGGAAGCGAAGTAGCGCAGGATCCAATCGTCGGCCGTAACCAGCGACACGCCCAGCATCAGGGGAATGGAAAGCTTGACCCATTCGCGAAAGGCAGGGTTACGCACATCGAACGAAATGCTGTAGCCCGTTCCAATGCGGGCGGCGCCGATGGCGTTGATCAGGAACGGCCCCAGGAAGCTGCCGGCCAGCGCGCCGTAGGCCAGTGAGGCGATGCCAAAGCGGTGGGAGAGCAGCACGCCTCCCAGGATGATGGCCGCGTTATACAGCAGCGGTGAAAAGGCAGGAAACAAAAACAGCCGCCGCGAAAGCAGCACTGCCGAGACCACTCCGCCCACATAAAAGAAGATTTGGGCGGGCAGTAGAATGCGCGTCAGGTGAACGCAGAGTTCCATCTGTTCCGCGCTGAAATGGGGGAAGAGATGACGCGTGATTTCGGGAGTAAAGAATTCTGCCAGCAGAACTCCCACGCCGAGCACGGCAGTCATCACCGTGATGATGATCGAGAAAGTCTTTTGGGCCTCCTGTTCCTTGTTTTCCGCCAGGAAGCGCGTGTAAATCGAAACGAAGGTGATGGAGGCAGTCCCACCTGCCACCAGATAATTCAGCCAGTCGGGAATGGTGAAGCCGGCAACGTACGCGTCCGTCGCAGGCCCGGCGCCAAATGCGTACGCAATATAAGCCTCGCGCACATAGCCGATCACGCGAGACAGCATGACCGCCGTCATCAAAAGCAGCGTGGCCGAGAAGGCGGTGTGCTGGTGAGACGGCTGAAAGAGTCGAATCAGGCGGGCGAAGCCGCGAAGCGGACGCGCTTCCGGAGAGTCAGCAGAATTCGCCATCAAAGGGCGATTCTACACGCAAACAT
>JBARIF010000712.1:0-19353 GCA_049799615.1 Terriglobales bacterium | reverse complement strand
GGAGTGTCCGACCCACACATTCTGTGCCGACCAACCCTAGGTCCGACCTGCGCTTAGGGGCGCTTGAGGTGGATTTTGCCTCGGAAGGAGCGCAGTTCAAACCGCGAACCGGTGATCGTCCCGGGCTTCAGCAAAAGATTCCCAGTGCGGGCCGCGGAAAAACCGTTGGCAATGGGAAAGTCCGGATCGGCCTGACCTTTAATGGAGCGTGCCTTGATATCCACCAAAGCGCTGGCCGGAATCGAGACATCCAGGTCCCCCGAATGACTGGTCAGTAAATATTCTCCCACTGGGCCGGGATCGCCTTCATAAGAGATGAGTCCGCTTCCCGAGTTCACCTCGACTGATGGTCCGGTCACATTGCGGAGGCTGACGTTGCCGCTTACCGAATGGATGTCCAGGTTGCTGCCATGAATATCGGTCAGGCTGATGGGCCCGCTGAGAGTTCTCACATGCAGGTGAGCATCGCGGATATCAGTGACTTCAACCGAGCCAGCGGCGGCTTCCAGGATGACATCGCCGCGCAATCCCTGCGCCCGGATCGTTCCGTCGGAGGAGCGCAAACTGACAAAGGCATCGATCGGTACCAGCACGGTGTAATCCACCAGGTTCGAGCCCTGGCTGGTGGACATGGACCGAAGCTCAATGCGGTCCCCGTGCTGCTCGTTGACCAGGCTGACAGCATCAGAATGGGTTACGGTCTCGACCACGACCTGGCGGTTCGGCGAAGGCCGGACAGTGATGGGGCCATAATTATTAGTGATGGAAACTACCGCCCTGGGCCCGACGGAATAAGTAAGTTCCTTCCTGTCTTTGTCCTGGGCCGCGGCGCTCAGTGCCAGGAGTGAGACGACTACGACAACCCCCGTCGGAACCCCGACCATGTTGCGGAAACTCATACGCCCCCCACCCGTCAGGATAATCAGAAGTACAGAAGTTATAAGCGCCCACAGGCTTGCTTTGCAAGGTGGGTACCTAACTGGCTAGATGCTTGTCCAGCCTTCATAAGAGGCCTGACAGGCAGTTAAAATTCGCGGCCAGATGCCTTTTTGCCGCGGACTTGGACGGCATGTGGATGAGAGACCACACTGTCCGCGCGATCCGTGCGAATCCGTGGTGATTTTTTGCTGCGCCGGCGATCCAGACAACCAAACAATCCTGATATGCAACTAAATTATTAGTTGACGTTTGTGCCATGCAGTGCGTCTAATAAACAGTGAGGAAATTGGTCCGTGCCGCCTAGAAAGTCTGAGACTCTCACCGAAGCTGAATTGAGGTTGATGGATGTCTTGTGGCAGAAGGGCTCAGCCACCGTCCAGCAGGTGCTCGATGCGCTTCCCGAGAGACCGGCCCTGGCCTATAACTCTGTTCTTACCACCATTCGGGTGCTTGAAAGCAAGGGCTACGTCGAACACATCAAAGACGGCCGGGCACACATTTACAAGCCCATCATGGAGCGTGAAGAAGCCACACGTTCGGAAATCCGGCACCTGGTCAGCCGCTTCTTCAAGAATTCCCACGAATTACTGGTGCTGAACCTTCTCGAAGACCTTGGTTCCGAAAACAAGGGCCTCGAAGCCGCGGAACTGGCCCGCCTCCGGCAATTATTGCAAGCGAGAGAAGAGAAATGATGATTGCCGCGTTCAGCCTGCAATCCGTGGCCCAGCTTTCCGCTGAGAAAATACTGAACTGCACCGCGGAAGGCATGGTCATTGTGCTGCTGGCCTGGCTGCTACTGCGCGCCCTCGGCCCGCAGAACTCCAACACGCGCTTCGCGGTCTGGTTCGCCGCCTTGCTGGGAATAGCGACACTCCCGCTTTTCGGCAGCTGGGCCTCCAGCGGCGCCGAGTTGACGCGACGGTCCGAGATCACCATGCCCGGTTCATGGGCGCCTTATATATTCGCCGGGTGGTTGTTGATGGCGGCCGCGGGTTTGCTCCGGGTGGGCCTTGGTTTCTGGCATCTCCACCGCCTCCGCAAGAGCTGTGTGCCGGTCGATGTCGCGGCCCTCGATCCCGTCCTGAAGAGGACTTTAGAAGAGTTCGGCTCGCCGAGGTCGGCGGAGCTCTGCGTATCGGACCGCCTGCGAGTGCCAACCGCCATCGGGTTCACAAAGCCGCTTGTGGTCATCCCCTCGTGGACGATGCGGGAACTTTCTGCCGCGGAGTTGAACGCCATCCTGTTGCACGAATTGGCGCACCTGCGGCGTCGGGACGACTGGACCAACCTGCTGCAGAAAATTTTGGGCGCACTGTTGTTCTTCCATCCGGCGGTGTGGTGGATCGAGAAGAAGCTCGCCCTGGAGCGCGAGATGGCCTGTGATGACATGGTCCTGGCCAGCACCACCACACCGCGGGCCTACGCGGAATGTCTGGTGGCGCTGGCCGAGAAGAGTTTCCTGCGGCGCGGGCTCGCCCTGGCCCAGGCCGCGGTTGACCGGCTGCGGAATGTCTCGCTGAGGGTATCGCAGATTCTGGACGTCGACCGACCCAAAGCCACGCGAGTGTGGAGGCCGGCGCCCGTCCTGGTCGGCAGCGTGTCGCTGGTCTGCCTTGTAGCGCTGTCCCAGGCGCCCACCCGGCTGGTGTCGTTCTCGAACGGCGCAGCTTCCTCAGCGCTGACGAGTGCGACCGGCCCCAACGATTTTGGCGCAAGTCAGATATCGCACATGGGGGCCCGGGTCATTCCCGCTAAATTCCAACTCAGGCCAGAAAATCTCCGATCAGGAAAAGACCGTGGTCAGGAGAAGGGTGCGGCTTCCTTGATCTCAACCTCTGGGTTCAAGAAATCGTTCAGGAGAACGAACCAGCCTGATGTCATCCCAGCGAAGGCAATGCAGCATCGGGATAAGCCGCCGATGCTGGTTCGTAGCAGCATGGCGAACGACAGCGTCGCGCCTCCGACTGTGTTTCTGGTGATGCGAACCGAGTTTGTGCAAACCCGGCAACACGATGGCTCCGGCCCGGTGGTCTGGGACCTGTGCGTATGGCAGGTCACGGTGATCGGACCAGGACAGAGATTAACCACCGAGCAAATTATCGCCAAGGTGATTTGAGCTTTTTTTTGCAAACATCAACTAAATAATTAGTTGCCAACCAATAGGAGAGAGAAGAAATGAAAAGCTGGATAGCAAACTTGAAAAACAAGCTGGGCCTCCACTTGATTCTGCCCATACTGACGCTCGCGATGGTGGGGTCGTTCGTGACCTACGATTTCGTGAAGGCCATGCCGGCCCGTGCGGCAATGCCGGGCCCCACCGCGACCGCCCTCGATGACAACAGCGTAGGCGCGTTGCTCTCGCTCGACCATGCCATGGAAACCCTGGCCGCGCGGGTCACTCCGGCGATCGTGAACGTCACGGTGACTTCGCGCAGCAAGGCCAGTATGACGGGGAGCGATCAAGAGGAGATGCAGCAATTCTTCGGTCCCTTCGGCCAGTTTTTTGGCCAACAGATGCCGCATATGCAGCAGCAGCCGCGGGTCGAGCACGGGCTGGGCACGGGCGTGATCATCTCGCCCGACGGTTATATCGTTACCAATAACCACGTGGTCGATGGCGCAACCGACGTTCGCGTGACCATGAGTGATCGCCGGATTCTCCCCGCGAAAGTGATTGGCACCGATCCGCTGACCGACCTCGCGGTCATCAAGATCGAGGGTCACGACCTGCCCAACGCGCCCTGGGGCGATTCCACGAAACTGCATCCGGGCCAGACCGTTCTGGCTTTCGGCAACCCCTTCGGATTTCGCTTCACGGTGACGCGCGGTATTGTCAGTGCGCTGAACCGGCCGAATCCGTCGTCCGACGATGCGCGTAAACCGGGCCAGTTCATTCAGACCGACGCGGCCATCAATCCGGGAAATTCCGGTGGTCCGCTGGTGAACGCGCACGGTGAAGTAGTCGGGATCAACACCTTTCTGATCTCGCCCTCGGGTTCGTTCTCGGGCATGGGATTTGCCATCCCGACGCAGATCGTGCGCCCCACGGTGGAGAAGCTCATCCAGTTTGGCAAAGTGACGCATGGTTACATTGGAATAGGAATTTCCGACGTCACGCCTGACAATTCGAGGTTCTTCCACATGGACAAAGCCATAGGCGCGGTGGTGACACAGGTCGAACCCGATTCGCCGGGCGCCAAAGCGGGCCTGAAAGTGGGCGATGTGATCACCCAGATTGACGGCAAGGAAGTGACCGACGCCGGCGGATTGCAGGTGGTGGTGGGAGAAAAGAACCCGGGCACGACCATCCATCTGGAAGTCATGCGCGATGGCAAGAGCGTCACTACACCGGTGACTCTCGAAGCCATGGGCAGCCGCAACAAGTCCGGAAGCGAGACGTCCGATGCGAGCAACGGGAAACCCCGCTGGGGAATCGGGCTGGGTGACATCACTCCCGATGTGCGCCAGCAGCTGCAGGCGCCGGACAATGTTCACGGCGCGGTGGTCGAGCGGGTACAGCCGGGCAGCCCCGCGGACAACGCGGGCTTGCAGCAGGGCGACGTGATCCTCGAGGTCGATCGCAAGCCGGTGCACGACGCCGCAGAGGTACAGAAAGCGCTAAGCAGCGTGCCCAAAGGACAGGATGCGCTGGTGCTGGTCTGGTCAAACGGCGGCAACACCTTCCGCGTGCTGCACCCCACCGAGGCAGGCCAGTCCGACAGCGGTTCGTAACTAGTTCACGAAGTTCTCCCCAGGGAGGCGGGGGGCAGTCCCGTCTCCCATTTTTTTGCCAGAGCTTTTTTAGCCGCTGATAGCTTGCTTCCGGTTCGACGAGGGTTAGTCGTGCTGACTGACGGAGAGCACGTTGCCGTCCGGGTCCTTGAACCAAGCAACCTTGTTGCCTCCGGGCGCGGTCCAGATTCCCAGTTCCTGGTCCTGGACGAAGGGATATTTCTCGAAGGCCACCCCCCTCGCCTGCAGCCAGCGAACCACTGCCTCAAGGTCGCGCACTTCCCAGCCCAGAACGGTGTACGGGGCCGGGGGAAAATTCTGCGCCTTGGCGATCCGGATCATGGTTTCGCCAGCCCTCAACACCAGGGCAAACGGGTCGTCGCTGACGAACTGGAATCCCAGCTTGCCCTCGTAGAAAGCGCGGGCGGTTGTGGAATCTTTGGTGGGAACAAAGCCAATCACCTTGCTTGAAGCCAACATCTCCGCCTCCCCAACCGAAATCTACGCCCTCGGTCTGGCCAAAGGGAAGGTCGATTATCTCCCCGCCTTGGGAGACGCGTTATTTACTGGTGATCTTCGGGCAGAGAGACCACGGCGGCGCCCCCCCGGGCAGGATTTTCGGGCTAAAGACGAGAGTGCACGGGCCACGCACTTGCAAATTAGCGGCGCCTCCCTTAACTTGAGCGGGCTATCTAACAAATCGCCCTGCCCCTGTCAATGTTTCCGGGTGGCGGCAAGGAGCGCAGCTTTGTGGCCTTTGCGGCTTTCCTTTGCGACCTTCGCGGTTGAGCTTTTAGACGGCTCCAGCAAAGATCAAAACCTTTACCGCAAAGGACGCAAAGAGAGGCCACAAAGGGCGCAGAGACGGCCCAGAGGAGCACGATGGAAATCAACGTTCGCAGGCTTGCAGAGGTTCAAATTGTGCAGATTCGCGGCGCCTTACGGCTCGGTCCTGGAGTGGACAGCTTTCGCCAGACGGTGGACGACGCGATGGCTGCGGGAGATACGCGACTGGTCATTAACTTTGCCGAAGTGCCGATGATCGACTCCAGCGGCATCGGGATCCTGGTCAAGGCCATGGCCTCGGCGAAGCAGCGTGGCGGAGGAGTGAAGCTGCTCACACCGTCCAAATTCGTGGTGCAAACTCTGAAGCTGATTGGCGTGCTGAATCTGTTTGAAATATTTGAAGACGAGAACGCTGCGGTGCAATCGTTCAACTCGCACTGAAGTCCGGATAGTGTGGGCGCTCGCTTTAGTGCAGATGGATGTTCAGGAGGTTGAATATTCCGAAGAGGTAGATCGCGCTGCCCAGAGAGAGCAGGGCCAGGGTAAGAGTCGCCAGGCGCGAACTGAAAAGGCGCCGGCGCGGCGGTCCCTGGTGGTCGAGGGCGGCGCGGTATTTGTCGATCCACTCCTGGTCCTTGCTGACTTGACCAAAGGATGACTGGATCGATTCCTGGAGCCTACGCTGATCGTCGACATCGAGTCCAACAAAGCGGAAGGGTTGTTGTGTCCAGGAGACGGGCTTGAGCATTTCCGCGGTGCCGAGCACCGGCCCGGTAGGAGTCACAAACATCAGCTTTACGCGGGACTCCCGCACCGCCGGTTTGGGCAGGCTGAGCATGCCCCCGGTGAGCGAGATGACTTCGAGTTGTGCCTGAGTGCGGTGGCCGTCCTCAAATCGGAGCACGGCATGAGTAACGTCCGACAAACTCAAACGCGGTGACCGACGATGGTAACCAGGATTGTGATTGGGATGCTCAGGGCTAGGTTGGGGGAGGGCGTTCACACAGCGAGTATCCTCTTTGTCTGGCTCGAATAGGAGATTACGGAAGGACCTGAAGAGGTCGCATTACCTCCGACGCGGCGTCGGGCGTCAGACCTCGGGCGTCAGCAGGACCTCACTATAGGACGTTGGCTGGGTGCATCTGGATTGCTGCTGGACAAACCTCGGACTCCCAATTGCGAGGGCAAGAAGCCTCTCGACGGCCGGCGAGAGGCCTGCGCTGCCAAAACCTCGCCGGTCCAAGTCTGACGTCCGAGGTCCAAGTCCGAGGTCTGATGTCTGGCGCCTGACATCCGAAGCGTTGCTGCCTTGCGGGCAACCAGCACGAAACCCGAGGAAGCTGCTTCTTTTTCAACCGTTGCCAGGTGCGCCCGCCCCTCAGCCTGGTTCCCATACTTCATCTCCGCCTTGCCTAACGCGAGGCGGGCTTCGTAGACCATGCTGCGGATACCACGCTTTTCGGCTTCCAAAGCCACGCTGTTCAGCACCGCAGCGGCAGATTGAAGGTCCGCAGATGCCCTGACCTCGGCGCCGGCGATCTCGAATTGCAGCCGCACCAGGCGTTGCTGCGTCTTTGCGGCCAGCGATCTGCCCAAAGTGATCTCCTTGCCAGCCGCGCCTGATTTCCCCTGCGCGAGAAGAGCCTGGGCCAGGATGGCATGCGCCGAAATCTGCGATTCGGTATTCCTAGCGCGGCGGAATTCGTCCAGAGCTTTGCGCGCCAACGTCTCGCCTTCCGCCGGCTTACCTTCCGCGATTGAGAGGCTGGCCAACAAAAGAGAGATGTCAGCCGCGCCACTCTGTTCTCCGATCCCCTCTCGCAGCTTGATGGCTTCCTGATATTTTTCGCGGGCTCCGGTCAGGTCTCCCTGTTGCATCGCAAGCGATCCCAGGTTCGCCAGCGCAACACTCGATTCGTGCTTTTCGCCTGTCTCCTGGCTCAGGGCGAGGGATTCTTCGTAACTTTTCCTGGCATTGGCGAAGTCGCCGGAGGCGGCATAGACGTCACCCATCCCGACCAGGGGATAGGCCGACTTGCTCATCTCTCCGTTCTTGCGGAAGGTTTCCAGAGACTCCTGGTAAGCGCTGCTGGCCCCGGCGATCTCACCCAAAGCCATCCGTACGTCACCCAGGTTGGTGAGGGCGGTAGCGATGCCGTCGGGTGACCCCATGGCGCGCCAGATATCGAGTGCGGTCAGAAAATTTTTCTCCGCCGCGGCCAGATCTCCGGCCTGCACCATCTGGGCCGCAAGATTGTTCAAGGTCTGGCCGATGCCGGTCTGGTCGCCGACCTCGCGATACAGGGCAAGGGCTTGTTCTGACATCTTCCGGGCCGTGATCAAATCCCCCTGGTCGCTGATCACGCTGGCCGCGTTGTCGGTGGCGGCGGCGACCCCGGCTTTGTTTCCGAGGGCGCGATAGATGGCGCCGGACTGGTCATACATCTTCCGGGCACCCGCCAGATTGCCCAGGTCGTAGAGCGCATTCGCAATGGTGTTGATGGCTGCGGCCTGCCCGGCGCGGTCCGCGATCGCAGCCGAAATGTTCTGCCCTTCGCGGCACATCTCGATCGCCCCTTTGGGGTCACCTAAATTGCGCAGCGCGGCGCAACGAAACTGAAGCGACTTAGCTACCAGGTATCGCGCACCCTGTTGTTTGGCTTTTTCTCCCAAGTCCGCCGCAAGGGCCACGGTGCGCTTGTAGTCGGAGGCCTCGTTGGCCGCCATGATTTCGTCCACATCGATGCGCAGGTCCTGCCCCTGAGGCGCAGGCAGCTTTCTCAGTTCGGCCAGAGTTGCGAGGGCATCGGGAACTTTGCTGGCCGCAATCTGCGCGTTCGCCAGTCGTAGTCCGTAATCCAGATTGTCCGGCGCATTCCGGTAAAGTGAGCGATAGGTCTCAATCGCCTTGTCCCATTGATGAGAAGCTTCATAGTATTGCCCCTGGACCCGTAACTGCCCCTCGCGACTCAGGCCGCTCGACAATTCGACCGCTTTCTGGGCGGCAGCAGCGGCTTTCTGATCGTAGCCCAGCGCCTTCCAGGCTGAGGCCAGGTAGGCATAGGACATGGCGTGCCGGGGGTCGGCTGCGACTGCCTTCTCGAACTGATCCCGCGCCGCCAGGGGCTCAAAATTGCGCAGCTTCTGCAGGCCCTCAGAGTAGAAGCGGGCCGCTTCCACATTGGCAGGAAGTTCAGCCTTGACCGCTACCTCTTCCGCGGCCGCCGTCGGCCCCACACCCAGCTTGCCGCGCACCTCGGAACCGGCGAGCGTGATCAATTCGTCCAGATGGGCCTCGCTGCCGCGGCGGGTCACGGTCGAAACGATCTGGCCGGACTTCGCGTCCTGCACCCGGAGGTCAACCCGAATGCCGGAGCCATCCCCCAGGTCGAGATAGGAACCCAGAATGACAAAGTCGCTGCCCAGGTTCTTTCGGACGCGAGAGAGCGTGTCTGCAGCCAGAGTGTCGGTTTCGGGCAGTGAGAGATCGTTCTTTACCCGAGCAACGTTTTCTCCGGAGATGGTGAGCAGCTTCTCTCCGGCAGCCAGTTCGCTGGTGAGCATTTCAGAGAGCGCCGTGGAGAGCCACGCGGTGTCGGGACGCCCGGAGAGGTTCTTGAATCCAAGGATGGCGACACTGCTCCGCGAAGCGGCGGCCGGAACCAGCCTGACCTCGACCCCGGGAGTGTGATGGCGAAAAAAATAAACACCGAGCGCGAACAGTACGAGCAGGGTCATGCCCCAAAGCAGCAAGCGTTGGCGCAAGGGTCGCGCCGGCCCCCGGGTCTGTGGAGAGACTCCCGCGGTCAGCCGCTCCAGATCTCTTTCAAGTTCGCCGACGGACTGGTAGCGCTCGGCGCGATTCTTGCGCAGCGCCTTCCAGATCACGCTCTCGAGCCCCGCCGATATTTGGGGATTAACCTTGCTGGGCAGCTCCGGTTCATGGTTCAGGATGGCGTTAATCAGAAGGGGTCCGTGGGTTTCCGGAAAGGGACGCCTGCCGGTGGAGAGTTCGTAGAGCACCGCGCCCGCCGCCCAGATATCGGTACGGCGGTCGGAAGGCTCGCCGCGCAATTGTTCGGGAGACATGTAGGGCAAGGTCCCGGTGATCTGCTGTGAACTGGTCAGACTTGCCGTCACCGCCAGATCGCCTTCGGGATGCGCGAACTGGGCCAGGCCGAAGTCGAGGATCTTGAGACGTCCGTCGGTGGTCAGGCGCAGGTTGGCTGGTTTCAGATCGCGATGGATGATGCCCCGCGCGTGGGCCGCCGCCAGGCCTTGCGCCAATTGCAGACCCAGGCGAACGACCTCTTTCGAGGGCAACGCTCCCGAGGCCAGCTTCTTGTCGAGCGATTCTCCGGCAATGTATTCCGTGACCAGGAAGTCTGTCTGGTCGGCGGTATCAAAGTCGTGGATGGTGGCGATGTTAGGGTGGTTGAGCTTGGCCAGCGAGAGGGCTTCCTGACGAAAGCGCTTGCGGGCAGCCTCGTCCGCCAGGGTTCCGGGCGGCAGAATTTTTATGGCAACATCGCGTTCCAATTGCTGGTCGTGCGCAAGAAAGACCACTCCCATCCCGCCCGCGCCGATCTGCTCCACGATGCGGTAGTGGCTGAGATTTTTCCCGAGCATGTCCCCGAACACACCGGGATGTTAAGCCCATCGGGGAGGAGGGTCAAATGAAGGTGCGGTCCCGAATTACCACGAACCACGCAGGGGCAAATGTCCTCGTCCGCCCGGTCGAGCAAGGCTCGACAAGTTCTTGGGCGGAGGACGAATAGCGGAGCTTCGCTCCGCCGGGCGGACGAGGCGTCCGCCCCTGCGGGGTTTGGGGTGCATCCTTAGCCTCGTGGCAGGAGTGCCTTCGGCGTTAATATCCCTCATGCGAATCTATGGCAGCATGACGAGATGCACGAAGAACCGGAACTGATCGCCACACTCCAGGTGGGCCCGGCCGCGTCTGGTGAATGCTCCGAGTGCCACGAAGTCTTCCTGGTCAAAGGCTCGAGCAGCAGACCCGAACCCCTGAGTGACCGGCTCAGGCAGATATTCGAGCAACACGTCCGCGGCGTCGATCTATCGAAAAAAGCGATTTGCGCAAACGGCAATTTGGATTGACAGGGAGGGGCGGCGCCGATACCCTATCTGATACAGAGAATTTCTATGGATCGTCCGGTAATCGTTGTGAGCCGCGTGGCACAGGAGGTGCGAGTGCTGGTACTCGCCCTTAGCGTGGCCATTCCTGGCCTGGTGCTTGCACCCCACGAGACAATGAGCGGCGGATGATTTAGCAATATCAAGATCAGCAGGAGGCCATCATCCACCGCATCGGATGATGGCTTTTTTAGTTTTTGCAGGTTTGCAGGCACGGCCGGTAGTGCCGGGGAGGAAGACTTGGCTCCAGCAGAGCGTATTACCATATTTGACACCACCTTGCGCGACGGAGAGCAGTCTCCGGGTTGCAGTATGAATGTGGCGGAGAAGGTGCGCATGGCGCACCAGCTCGATCGCCTGGGCGTGGACATTATCGAGGGGGGATTTCCCATCGCGTCGGAAGGGGACTTTGAGGCGGTGCGGGCGCTGGGGCGCGAGATTCGCCGCCCCATAATCGCCGCGCTGGCGCGCAGTTGTCCGGGCGATATTGAACGGGCCTGGCGCGCCCTCGACGGCGCTTCCCGCCCCCGTATTCACACCTTCCTTGCCACTTCCGACATTCACCTGCAGCACAAGCTCAAGATTTCGCGACGGCAGTGTCTGGAACAGGCCCGCGACGGCATCAAGCTGGCCAGGTCTTTCTGTAAAGACGTCCAGTTCTCCGCCGAAGATGCCAGCCGTACCGACATCAACTTCCTGTGCGAAGTGCTGGAGGCGGTGACCGAGGCCGGAGCCACGACCCTGAACATTCCGGACACGGTCGGCTTCAGCGTGCCGCACGAATTCGCCGAACTGATCCACACCCTGCGGCGCCGGGTGCGGGGCATTGAGGGCGTGACCATTTCGGTTCACTGCCATGATGATCTTGGCTTGTCCGTGGCAAACTCACTGGCAGCAATCGGCGCAGGCGCGCGCCAGGTGGAATGCCCGGTGACCGGCATCGGCGAGCGAGCCGGCAACACTTCCCTGGAAGAGCTGGTTATGGTGATGCGGGTCCGGGCGGAGCACTATCCTTATGAAACGGCAGCGGTTGCCGAACAGCTGTTTCCGTCCAGCCAGCTCTTGTCGGAAATTACCGGGGTGTACGTCCAGCCGCACAAGGCCATTGTGGGGCGGAACGCATTCGCTCACGAAGCCGGGATTCACCAGGATGGCATGATCAAAGACCCTTCCACCTATGAGATCATTGCTCCTCAGTCGGTGGGCGCTCCCTGCAATTCGCTGGTGCTGGGAAAGCATTCGGGCCGGAACGCTCTGCGGGTGCGTTACGAGAAGCTGGGTTTCAGCTTCGAACGGACACAACTTGACGATGTGTATCGTCGTTTCGTGGCCCTGGCCGACAAGATCAAGACCATTGAGGATGGACACCTGCTCGAACTGGTGCACGACGTGCCCAGCCGAACCGCCACCCTTCCGGACAGCGCAGGCAAGACCTCGTCCACCTGGATGGCGGCGCTGAGCAAGGAAGATCAGCCCGCACATCTTGAGGTGGCAGGTGCCAAGGAAAAAGCGCACGCCGCCCACGCCACCCACGACGGGGAGCAGGAAGATTATCTCTGGGGCGTATGATTGCAGGCCGGCTTTGGCGTCCGCTGAGCGCTCGCATCGGGGGAGTGGGCGCCTTCAGCGAGATTGTTCGCAAGTGTCAGCTTGCCGGTTGTAGCCTGGGAGGCGGGATCGAGCCAGTGTGGATGCAAAACCGAGCGGTCGGTTGCTGGTTCTCAGACAGGCAGGCTTCGGTTGTCCGGCGCGATGTTCCATGAAATAGCCGCGATTCGGGATTGAGGACAGGGTCGATGACAAAAACGGGAGCACAAATTCTGTGGGAGTGCCTGGAGCGCGAAGGCGTAAAGCACGTCTTCGGCTATCCGGGAGGCGCAATTCTGCCGGCGTATGACGCCCTGAAACATAGCGATATCCATCACATCCTGGTGCGCCACGAGCAAGGCGCAACCCACATGGCCGACGGATACGCCCGCGCCAGCGGCGAAGTTGGCGTCGCAGTAGCGACTTCCGGGCCGGGCGCCACCAACATGGTGACCGGCATCGCCACCGCCATGCTGGATTCCTCTCCCATTGTCTGCATTACCGGTCAAGTCGGCAGCAAGCTGATCGGTTCGGACGCCTTCCAGGAAACCGACATTACCGGCATCACCCTGCCCATTACCAAACACAATTACCTCGTCACCCATGCTGATCAACTGGCGAGCGTGTTGCGGGAAGCGTTTTACGTGGCCCGCTCCGGCCGCCCTGGTCCAGTGCTGGTTGATATAACCAAAGACGCGCAGCAATCTTCTTGCGAATTCGATTGGGAAGCCGCCCGGCCGCAGACGCCAGGGTATCGTCCTGATCTTTCGCCCGAGGAATCGGAGTATGCCCAGGCTCTGGAACTGATCCACAAAGCCAAGCGGCCCCTGATCCTGGCGGGGCACGGCATCATCGTCTCTGGCGCCATGGCGGAAGTTTTGACCCTGGCGGAGAAAGCCGGCATCCCCGTGGCTCTGACTCTGCTTGGGCTGGGAGCGTTTCCTGCTTCTCATCCCTTGAATCTCGGCATGATGGGAATGCATGGCGAAGCTTGGGTGAATCACGCCATCCAGGAAGCCGACCTTTTGCTGGCGCTGGGCATGCGATTTGACGACCGGGTCACGGGCAATCTGAAGACCTACGCGCAAGATGCCAAGAAGATCCACATCGAGATCGATCCGGCGGAGATCAACAAGAACGTCAAGGTGGATGTGGCGCTGGTCGGCGACCTGCGGGAAGTTCTGAAGGAGTTGCTGCCTCGGGTCGAGTCGGTTGACCACACCGAATGGTTGGATTCCATCGACAAGCTCAAAGGTGACTCCGCGGTGCGGGACGTGCAGAAGCTTCCCGACAACGGACACCTCTACGCCGCGCACGTCATCAACGACCTATGGCGCGAGACTCGCAACAGCAACACGGTGGTCGTGACCGATGTCGGACAGCATCAGATGTGGGAGGCGCAATATTTCAAGCACGAAAAGCCGCGATCGTTAATTACTTCAGGAGGGCTCGGGACGATGGGTTTTGCCCTGCCGGCGGCCATCGGGGCAAAAGTGGCGCGGCCCGATGCCGAGGTCTGGGTGATCGTGGGCGATGGCGGCTTCCAGATGACCATGTCGGAACTGGCGACCATCCAGCAGGAGAAGCTGAAGATCAACATCGCCATCATCAATAATGGATTTCTGGGCATGGTGCGCCAGTGGCAGGAATTTTTCTACGAGCGCAACTATGAAGCCACGCCGCTGCTGAATCCTAATTTTGTGAAGCTGGCGGAAGCCTACGGCATTCGCAGCATGGCGGTGACCGAGCGTTCGCAGGTGCTGCCGACAGTACGAGCGGCACGCGATCACGACGGCGCCGTGCTCATTGATTTCAAGGTGGAGCAGGAAGATACCGTCTATCCGATGGTTGCAGCCGGTGCTTCGTTGAACGATATGATCCGGCGGCCCAGCCCCATTGTCGAAACCGCCGCGGACGAATAAAGGTAAAAATGCTGAACATCTTTGTGGTGTACGTCGAAAATAAGCCGGGCGTGCTGACCCGTGTGGCCTCGCTGTTCCGCCGCCGCGCCTTCAACATCGACTCGCTGACCGTCGGGCGCACCGAAAAGCCCGAAGTTTCGCGCATGACCATCACGGTCGATACCAATCCGGACCAGGCCAAGCGCATCGAAGCCAATCTCTATAATGTGGTGAACGTGCTGCTGGTCGAAAACATTACCCACGAGCCCGCGATCGCCCGCGACCTGGCCATGATCAAAGTGGCCGCGACCCGCGAAGCGCGCTCGCACGTGCTCGAACTGGCCAGTGTGTTTCGCGCCCGCGTGGTGGACGTCGCGCCCGAATCGCTCACCATAGAAATCACCGGCGGCGAAGACAAGATCGACGGCCTGCTCGAAGTGCTTCGTCCCTATGGCGTAGTGGAGATGGTCCGCACCGGTATTGTCGCCATGCGCCGCGGCACCACGTCCGCCACCGCCAACCCGGCCCAGACCAAGACGCCGCAGGTTGCCGCTGACGAAGGCGTGTCATATTCTGTCTAGTCGAATTTCCGTACCATCAAACCGCTCTGTTATCTATCGAAAGGAATACCAATGGCCAAGATGTATCACGAGAAAGACGCCGATGTTTCGTTGATCCGGGCGAAGAAAGTCGCCATTATCGGCTACGGGTCCCAGGGACACGCCCACGCTCTCAGCTTGAAGGACAGCGGCGTTGACGTACGAGTTGGATTGCCCGCCGGCAGCGAATCACGCGCCAAAGCCAAAGCCAGCGGGCTGACCGTCGGAACTCCTGCCGAAGTTTCCGCCTGGGCCGATGTCATCATGGTGCTGGTGCCGGACACAGTGGCCTCCGAGGTCTATAAAAAAGAGATCGCGTCCAATCTGACCGCGGGAAAGACACTGATGTTCGCCCACGGCTTCAACATCCGCTTCGGGACCATCACGCCTCCGGCCAACGTAGATGTTTCGATGATTGCCCCCAAGGCGCCCGGGCATCGTGTCCGCGAAGTCTTCGTCGAAGGCGGCGGCACTCCGGCGCTGCTGGCTGTGCACCAGGACGCCACCGGAAAAGCCAAGCAGCTGGCGCTCTCCTACGGCAAAGCCATCGGAGCCACTCGGGCCGGTGTAATCGAGACTACATTCGCCGAAGAAACTGAAACCGATCTGTTCGGCGAACAGACCGTGCTTTGCGGAGGAGTAAGCGCCCTGCTCAAAGCGGGATTCGAGACCTTGGTCGCGGCCGGCTACCAGCCCGAGATCGCCTACTTCGAATGCCTGCACGAGCTGAAGCTCATCGTGGACCTGATCTATCGCGGCGGCCTCAATTACATGCGCTACTCGGTCAGCGACACCGCCGAATACGGCGACTACACCGCCGGGCCGCGCATCGTCACCGAGCAAACCCGCGAAACCATGCGGCAGCTGCTGCGCGAAATCAAGGATGGCTCCTTTGCAAAAAAGTGGATCAAAGAGAACGAGACCGGCCGCGAATGGTTCGAGGCCACTCGTGAAAAAGAGCAGCAGCAACAGATCGAAAAAGTGGGCGAGGAACTGCGGGGCATGATGACGTTCCTCGATCCGGTCACGATCAAGCAAACCAGCAAGCGCACCAAAGTCCCGGCGTAGTTGATCCCTGTAGCGCCGCCGTCCCGGCGGCTGTGGCGGCGGGCGTCCCGCCCGCCGCACCGAGGGCCCTTGTTTCTCCCGCAATCCCATAGATCTATTGCCAGTTATGCCCTGCTGGAAGATAAAACCAGTAGTCAGTTTCTGGTTGTCAGTTCTTAGTGGGAGTCCCTTGACATCCGGCCTTTTCGCCCGCAAACTATGTGACGAACAAAAAGCGAAACACGTTCCTCCCTCCAGCCAGGGGCGATGTTCATCGAACTCCATTCCCGCTCGGCCTTCAGTTTTCTCGAAGGCGCCTCTTTACCCGAAGACCTGATCGCCACTTGTTCACACCTGCATATGCCGGCCATGGCGCTGCTCGACCGCGATGGCGTGTATGGCGCCCCCCGCTTCTACATGGCGGCAAAGAAAGCGGGGCTCAAGGCGCATCTGGGGGCGGAAGTAACCAGTGAAATTTCAGATTCCAGATTGCAGATTGAAGATTTGAAACCGAGGAGATCCGAATCAATCTGCAATCTGAAATCTAAAATCTGCAATCCCTGTCGGCTTCCCCTGCTCGTCTCTTCCCGCACCGGCTACCAGAATCTTTGCCGCCTGATTACAAAAATGAAACTGCGGGCGCAAAAAGGCGAAGGCTCTGTCCGCGAGAATGAGTTGCAGGAACATGCCGGCGGGCTGATCTGCCTGACCGGGGGCGATGACGGACCGCTCGCCACCGCGCTGGCTTGTGGGGGCATGGAAGAAGCGCGGCGTTCGGTGGAGCGCTTGATTCACATCTTTGGCGCCAGCAACGTCTATGTGGAATTGCAGCGCCATTTTTATCGCCAACAGGAAGCGCGCAACCGCGCCGCCGTTGAAATTGCCCGCTCGCTCCGACTCCCCCTGCTGGCCAGCAATGGTGTCTGCTATGCGACACCGCAGGAGCGCGAACTCTGCGACGTGTTCACCGCGATTCGCCACCATACCACGCTGGCCACTGCCGGACGTCTGCTGGCGCGCAATTCTGAACGTCATCTGAAATCGCCACAGCAGATGCAGCAACTGTTCGCCGACCTGCCCGAAGCCTTGTCGAACACCGTGGAGCTGTCCTCCCGGCTCGAATTCACGCTCGAAGCCTTGGGATACGAATTTCCCAGATACCCTGTGCCGGAAGGCGAGAGCATGATGTCGTTCCTGCGCGAGCGTACCCGGGAGGGTTTTCAGCAGCGCTATGGGCGATCGGACGCCAGCCTGCAAAGCCGCGCCCGGCGCCAGATTGAGCGTGAGCTGGCGCTGATCGAAAAACTCAAGCTGCCCGGCTATTTCCTGATTGTGTGGGACCTGGTCCGCTTCTGCCGCGAGGAAAATATTCTGGTCCAGGGACGCGGCTCCGCCGCCAACAGCGCGGTCTGCTATTCGCTGGGCATCACGGCGGTCGATCCCATCAGCATGGAACTGCTTTTCGAACGCTTTCTGTCCGAAGAGCGCGGGGAGTGGCCCGACATTGATCTCGACTTGCCCAGCGGCGACCAGCGCGAACGCGTCATTCAATATCTGTACAAACGTTACGGCGAACGCGGCGCCGCCATGACCGCCAACGTTATTACCTATCGCAATCGCATGGCAGGGCGGGAGATGGGAAAGGCACTGGGCTTCGATCCCGAAACTCTGGACAAAGTTTCGACCGCGGTCTCCACCTGGGAATACCGCGATGCTCATGACGCGCTTGACCACCGCTTCCACGACGCCGGCCTGGATCTGAATCATCCTCGCCTGCGGAAATATTTTGAGTTGTGCGAAGCGGTGCAGGACCTGCCGCGCCACCTGGGACAGCATTCCGGCGGCATGGTCATCTGCCAGGGACAACTCGATTCCGTGGTCCCGCTTGAACCCGCGTCCATGCCGGGCCGCGTGGTGGTGCAGTGGGACAAGGAAGATTGCGCCGACCTGGGGATCATCAAAGTGGATTTGCTCGGCCTGGGCATGATGGCGGCGCTGGAAGATTCCATCACGCTCATCCGCGATCACTATGGCGAAGAAGTGGATCTCGCCCACCTGCCGGCGGACGATCCCACGGTTTACGCCACGCTGCAAAAGGCCGACACCATCGGCTTGTTCCAGGTGGAAAGCCGCGCCCAGATGTCGTGCCTGCCGCGCCTGCGTCCCCAGCGTTTCTACGATATTGTGGTGCAGGTCGCCATTATTCGCCCCGGGCCGATCGTGGGGCAGATGGTGAATCCGTTCCTGCAACGCCGCATGGGACGCGAGCAAGTCACCTATCCGCACCCTTCTCTCGAGCCGGTGTTGAAGCGCACTTTGGGCGTTCCCCTTTTCCAGGAACAGCTATTGCGCATGGCCATGGTGGTCGCAGGATTCAGCGGTGGCGAGGCGGAAGATTTACGCCGTGCCATGGGATTCAAACGCTCGGAAAAACGCATGAAAGAAATCGAGGCCAGGCTGCGCGCCGGCATGGAACGCAACGGCATTTCACGCGAAGCCCAGGAGCAGATCGTACTTTCGATTACCTCTTTCGCGCTCTATGGATTTCCCGAGTCCCATGCCGCCAGTTTCGCGCTGATCGCCTATGCCAGCGCCTATCTGAAGTGTCATTACCTGGCTGCCTTCACCACCGCCCTGCTCAACAACCAGCCCATGGGCTTTTACCGTCCGGCCACGATTGTGAAAGATGCGCAGCGCCACGGGTTGAAAATATTTCCCATTGATGTGATGAAGTCGGAGTGGGAGTGCACAGTCGTCGGTCGTCAGTCGTCAGACGTCAACCCCGTCGTCGGTCGTTGGCGGTTGGCCGATGGCCAGGAAGGCGGCGATTTCGTAGAACCGGCGAACCCAGCCGCGGAGTGGCGCAAGAATGCAGCCCACGGCGTAAGCCGTGGGTCAGACACGAAAAAGAGCGGAACCCCGGAGGGGCGAAAGAGGCTGGTTTTGCCCGACGGTGGGCGGGACGCCCACCGGACAGCCGGCGGGACGCCGGCGCTACGTCTTGGGCTTCGTTATGTTCGGGGGTTGCGGGAGGACGCTGCCCACGCCATCGTTCGTCAACGCAGCCTGGCGCCGTTCACTTCTATTCACGATCTCATCCAGCGCGTTCCTGAGTTGCGCAAGGACGAATTGAATACGCTGGCGGAAATCGGAGCGCTGAATTCAATCGGCGCTCCACCTCGGAGACACGTAAGCGCGGAGAACGACAAAAATGATTTCTCCGTGTCTCCTCGCCTCCGTGGTGGAACTCTGCATCGCCGCGATGCCCTCTGGCAAATCGAGCGCTCGGTCCGTCACTCCGGGCCGCTGCTGGATGAGCTTCCCGAGCCCGATGCCAGATCTCCGCTGCGCCCCATGAACCCGGAAGAACGGCTGGTGGCGGATTTTCGCGGCACCGGGATGACTGTGGGTCCGCATCCCATGGCCTATCATCGCGAGCGCATGAACACCATGGGAGTTCGCAAAGCCAGCGACCTTGCCGGCATTCCCAACGGGAAATATCTCCGCATTGGCGGATGTGTCATCGCACGGCAGCGTCCCGGAACCGCCAAAGGCTTCGTCTTTCTCAGTCTGGAGGACGAGACCGGGGTCGCCAATGCCATCATCATGCC
>JBARIF010000711.1:0-32892 GCA_049799615.1 Terriglobales bacterium | reverse complement strand
TCTGAGCGCCCCGCCTTGATCACGATCACGGGCTTGCGCAACGCTACCTCGCGCGCCGCCGAAAGAAACGATCTGGCGTCGCCGACCGATTCCATATACAGCAGAATGCTCTGAGTGTTCGGATCATCGCCAAAGTGATAAATCAGGTCTCCCCAACCCACATCCAGCATGGAGCCGGTCGAGACAATGGCGCTGAAGCCGATCTGTTCCAGTTGGCCCCAATCCAGAATGGCGGTGAGCAGCGCTCCGCTTTGGCTGAGAAAGGCCACGTTGCCAGCCTGGGGCGCCCCCTTGGCGAAGGTAGCGTTCAGGCCGACGCTCGGGTTCATGATCCCCAGACAGTTGGGACCAACCACGCGCATGTTGCCGCGGCGGAGTTGCTGCTGAATCTGCCGCTCCAGTTCGACGCCTTCCGCTCCTCTTTCGCGGAATCCCGCCGAGATAACCACCGCAGCCTTCACGCCCGCGTCCACACATTCGCCGATGATGCCGGGGACCGTGGGCGCCGGCGTAGCCACCACGGCCAGATCGACTTTCCCGGGGATGTCACGGATACCCGCATAGGCTTTGAGTCCACAGATTTGCGCGTGCCGCGAGTTCACCGCATACACCTTGCCCTGAAAGGAGGGATGTAGCAGGTTCTCGAGAACTGTTCTTCCCACCGTACCTGGACGCTCAGTGGCGCCAATCACGGCCACCGAGCCGGGCTGAAACATTGCGTCCAGGCTGGCTCTGCCCTCAATTCGTGGCGTCTCCACATTCGTGTCCTTCGCGGCCGAAACTGCATTGTTTCCCACTGGCTCGTCTCCCTCCGTAACCAGAATCGTGGATAGTTACGGAACAACTCGAAAATTATCAAAAAACGCACAGGGTGCTGCCCGCAAATACGACTACTCTCAGGCCTGATCCCCACGCAAGACCTACGGCCCTGCCCCTCCAGTGTGGCAATCGCTGCAATTCACCTGGGTTAGATCCCCGAGGTCCACGGGATGCTGGAAACTAACGTTGGGTACTGCCGCCATGCTGACTCCGCCCTCTTCTTGCCCCATCAGGGTGTGACAGAGGTTGCAATCCTTGCTCAGCACTTTTCCTTCCGTGCTCACATGCTGCCCGTCATGGCAACGGAAACAGCCATTGAAATAGAAATGGCCCAGATTGTTGGGATGGGTCTCCCAGTTCAACTTCATCTCGGGAAAGGTGGTCCGGCGGAATATTTGCTGGATTTCATCAATCGCATTGCGGATCTCAAGCTGTTTGCTCCTGGCCACTTCGGGGTACTTGCTTTCGTAATATCCGTCAATGTCGTGCGCAATCGCCTGCACCGCGGCGGCGGTCGTGTCGTACTTGCCGGTCAGGGCCGCGACCGCCTGCTGCTTGATGTAAGGAAGGGAAACATCCAACTTGTGGGCCAGTAATGCCTGGTCCACAGCCTGGTCAGGTGGAATGTAAATGTGGGTCGGACGGTTGTGGCAATCGATGCAGTCCATGCGGTGTCGGGGAGCTTTGGCGATCTGATCCTTACTTAACGTCGCGTCCTGCGCGTAGTAATCGGTCACCCGTCCCTGCAGGTCTTTCACATGGATGTACGCAATGGCCTGCCGTTTTTCATCTGCGGCGACATAGTCAATCTCGTTGCTGATGTTCATGTGCCAGTGGATCCCCGACGGTTCGCCCGTGGCGGGATCGCCTCCGCCAGTCTTAATCAGCATGCGGATCTGGCGTGGCGTATTCTTTTCGTCGCTGCCGTAATGAGTAAAAACCTTCAGTTGCGCTCCGTAAAACTTTTTCGGCCAGTGGCACGCTTCGCAGGTTTCCTGCGCCGGACGCAGGTTGTGCACCGGCGTGGGAATGGGCCGCGGGAAAGTATTGAGCATGACGGCAAATAATTGCCGCGTTCCTGACAGCTTCGATTTCACGTACCAGGTCGCCCCCGAGCCCACATGGCACTCCACACATCCCACACGCGCGTGTGGGGAGAGTTGGTACGCGGTGAATTCCGGCTTCATCACCGAGTGGCAGGTTTGCCCGCAGAACTGTACGGAATCCGTGAACTCGTAGGCCTTGTAGCTGCCCGCCCCGCTAAGCATGACAAACACCACTAAAAACGCGCCGAAAGAAATCACAGCACTGCGCTGGCCGGGATCATTGAGATCAATACGGGGGTAGAGGGGGGCCTCACCGGCCTTCTTCCGCCGCTCCCGCCAGACGCCGACACCGATGAGCAGTAGTCCGCCGATCAGGAAGGCAGGCGCCACCATATAGGCCAGGATGCCGATGTACGGGCTGGGTCGTGCCGCAATCAACCCAACCAGGGAGAAGAGGAAAATGTTCCCCAGGCTGACCAGCGCCAGCGCCACGCCCGCCAGACTGATAGGGTTGCGTAGGAGCAGGCGCAACTTGTGCCAATGCTCCTTGGGGTGGGACGTTTGATTGTCAGGCGCCATGATTGCTTTCTACCAGAATCCAGAGTGTATTTTCTTGCAGGACAAATCGTCAGCCAGCCTCAGCTCGACCGCCTTTCGATTTGGCGAAGATAAAGACGCAGCCCAATCACCACCGCCACGATTGCGAGCAACGACCAAGCCAGGCCCTTGCGCCGATAATCCCGTTCCTTGAGCGCGCTCGCGCCTTCCTGGTGAGTTTTCGCGGCGATCTGAAGACCCGCGTCGACGTCCTGCTGCACCCGCACTGGATTGGCGCCGTGAATGGCGACACGTGACTTGGTGAGCGAATCCCGCGCCTGGTCCTGTTCCAGCTGCGCGTCGCTGACTTCCATGCCTGCCGACTCAGCCCGGTCCAGAATTTCGCTGGCGCCCTTTATCGAGGTGTCCAGACGATAGAGTTGTTGTGCGATCTGGGCGGCGGCCTGGTACCCCGCGTCGCCCTCCGTATGACAGTTCGTGCAAACCGACTGCGGTCCAGTGCCCAGCATCGCATCCGTCGGATGTGCGATCCGGTGGTTGCTGTGGCAGGTAACGCATCCGGGAAGCGCAGCCGATTCAAAGGCAGCCTGGTGGGGGCTGGATTCAAATAATTGCGCCTGGAAGGCGTGGCACGTGGAACACACATTCTGCACCGCGCTGACCCCTGGCGGCGCTGCGCCGTGGTTGCCGTGACACGTGGTGCAGGTGGGAGCACTCAGGTCTCCGCGTACGGTCAGGGCTTCATGGTGGACGCTGGCGCTGTAGCCCGCGAACTGGTCAGTCGGGATGGAGTATCCCTTCATGTAGGCCGCATCGGCGTGGCAGCGGGCGCAGGTCTGAGCGATGTTCAAGGGATGGACCTTGGAACGCGTATCGCTGGCCGGCCGCAGATCATGAACCCCATGGCAATCAGTACAGACGGCGACCTTCTCGTCACCCCTCGCGCGCAGCTTGCCATGTACGCTAGTAATGTACTGGGCGTACTGATCGGTGCGCAGCGACGGGTTGTACTGGCGCATGTAGGCACCGTCGGAGTGACACCGCCCGCACAGTGCCGGGACGTCCTTCCGCGCGATCTTGCCGCGGAAGCCTGCCTGCTTGCTCATGGCGTCCTGATCATCCTTGCTCGGATCGCCACCATGGCAACTGGCGCACGTCAGACCCTTCTGCGCGTGAATATCCTGGGAAAACTGCTCCTCGGTAACCTTGTAGGGCGGATCGAGCGCGGAGTGGCAGTCCAGGCAACTGTTCGGCGTCTGGGCGCGGGCAACGGAGCCCAGCAACAGCGCCGCCAGGAGCCACCATAGCCGTCTCATCGCGTACTTATTTCGCGAGGTATCCATATAGAGTCATCGATGCCATATATGCCAGGGCAAAAATACCCGCTCCCAGAATCCAACGCTGGCTGCGGCCCTTGCCATTGCGCTCCAGGAAGGGAAGTAAGGTCCAAATCACTCCCGCCGCGCCGAATAACAGAATTCCGATCACTTCCCCGTCCAGTCGTCCGATCTTGGCCGGAATCAGTTTCAGCGTCTGAAACATGAACATGAAGTACCACTCCGGCCTGATTCCTGCCGGAGCCGAGGCAAAAGGATCGGCCTTGGTACCCAGTCCCCAGGGTGAAAGAGCGGCCAACGCGCCCAGCACGCCCAGCGCAATGTACCAGGCCATCAGTTCACGCAGGAGGAAGTTCGGAAAGAAGTGCATCTCCCGCGACTGCTCGGGATGGGCCGTCCGCTGGGCTTCCACAGCAGGGGGAACGCTCATGCCAAGGCGCTGAATCAGTGCCAGGTGCAGGAGGATCAGTAAAGTCGTGATCCCGGGCAGGACGGCCACGTGGAATCCGAAAAAGCGGGTCAGCGTGGCGCCGGTGACTTCTTCCCCTCCGCGCAGGAAGATCATCAGAGGCCTGCCGATGAGCGGCACCTGGCCGGCAATGTCCGTACCCACTTTGGTGGCAAAGAACGCCAGCGTGTTCCAGGGCAGCAAATACCCGCTGAAGCCAAAGCCCATAGCGAGGAACAGCAGGATCATCCCGCTGACCCAGGTTAGTTCCCGCGGCTTGCGGTAGGCGCGGAGGAACAATACGCTGAACATGTGGCAAAAGGCAGTGAAGATCATCAGGTTCGCTGCCCAGGAGTGGATGGAGCGCACCAACCATCCGAACTGCACCCGAGTCATGATGTACTGCACGCTCTCGAAAGCTTCGTTCGAACTGGGGCGGTAATAGAGAAGCAGCAGCATGCCAGTGCCGACCTGGATGCCGAACAAGAACAACGTAATGCCGCCCAGGAAGTACCAATGCGAGAGCTTGTGAACCGGGACAGTCTTCTTGCGCAAGGGCGCCGTCAGTGCAGCCCAGTCAAAGCGCGCATCCAGCCACTTGCGTACACTGGCGAACAAGTTCAGGCCTCCCGCTTCCGGCTGACTACAAGATCCTCACCCCGCACGTGAACCTGATACTTCTCCAGCGGGCGCGGTGGAGGGCCCGAGACATTGCGTCCGTTAAGGTCGTACATGCCGTTATGGCAGGCGCACCAGATTTCGTGAAGATCAGTGCGGTACTGGACGGTGCAGCTCAAATGCGTGCAGGTGGCGGAGAAGGCCCGGTACTCGTCTTCGCCGACGCGGAGCAGGAGCCCCGGACGGTTGCCGAAGCGGAAGATCTTCGCACTATTCAGTTTCAGATCCCCCACCTTGGCAGCGATCACCTCGTCGCCACCCAGGTCTGCAACCGGCGGTGGGACCAGATAGCGGAGCAGGGGGTACGCGAACGCGACAAGAGAAGCGAGCAGGCTGCTGCCCAGGAATACCTCCACTACACGCCGCCGCGTGGGTCCCACCTCGGGAACCGCCGTGTTCTCCATGTTCGCCCTCGTTTCCAGTCTGCGATCTACTTCTTCTTACCCAGTTCCCGAATGTGAGCCAGAACCTGCCCAATCTGCTCCGCCGTCAGCTTGCCTCCGAAGGGTGGCATCTTTCCCTTGCCCTTCGAGATGATGGCGGTCAGTTCCGCATCGGTCAGCTTCTGCACCTCCGGGGAACCTAAATCGCGGATGTTCAGCTTCTTGCCCATGGGCGTCTCGCCCTTGCCATCGGCGCCGTGGCACATGGCGCACTTTGTCTTGTACAAGGTTGGGCCATCCTGTGCCGCCAGCGGAGTGCTGGCGGTGACCGCGAACCCTACGAGCACGATCGCTGTGAACAGAGAAATCCACGCGCTTTCTTTCTTGCCTTTCATCTATTTCCTCCTTAACTGTCGGTCTTAAGTTTTCAGCGGAACCGCTCTATTGTATTCCCGCCTCGGTTTCACCCGAGGCACGTGGTGCACCAAAATTCGCAATTCGCCGTCACCGCGTGAATCGAGTTCAGGACTCATGCTCGGTCTCCGGGCTCTTGCTCCTTGTGTCGGCGCCTTCGGTTTCTTTGGGCGCCGGCCCTTGCGTCTCCGGTCTCGGGCCTGGAACTTGGCCGGCTTCCAGGACGGCCTCCAGATCCAAAGGATGTTCCGACCGGTAATGCTCGAGAGGTACCTCTCCATCCCACCAGGCCCAGTTCATCGGATAGGCGTCCGGGTCGAAGAAGACCTGGTAGAAGTGCCACACGACGATGGCAAGGCTGGCGAGGACGGCCTCGTAGAAATGGATCGCTGTGGCCACATCCAGCCACCAGCGTGGACCCAGACTGCCTACGGTGATCGCGGCCCAGAGCATCACTCCGGTGACGGCCATGATGAGAGTGCCCCACACCAGAGCCCAGTATTCCACCTTTTCCGCGTAGGTAAAACGCCCGGACGGAGGCCTGTGCGGGGTCAAGCCGAGATGATAGCGGAGATTGTTCCAGAATTCGGCAGCATCGCCGGCCGCCGGACGAATGTCCCGCAGCAGCCGGTGGCCGTCGCGGTAGAACGCCAGATAGACAACATGATAGAAGGCGGCTGCGATCAGCACGACGCCCGCGATGCGGTGGACGATGCTGCGCAGGTTTTCGTTCATTCCCAGCACCAGATACTTGAACCAGGAGTCAGGAAACTTCAGAGCAAAACCGGTGAACACCAGCACGGTAAAGCTGGCAAACAAAACGGTATGCTGGAGGCGCTGCCCCCGATTCATCCGGGTAACGGTGCGCCCGCCCTGTTTTCTGCGGCGGGCGATAGCCTTGAACCTCCAGATAATAAAGTTGTGGGTTAACATGCCGCTGATCAGGACCACAATGAGCGCGACATAGAAGCGCCGCACCCAGCGGACCACGATGCTGCCGGTATCGTCTGAGAGCGGCGCGTTGACGTGCACTTTCGCTGCGACAAATTGTTGGGTCGCTCCGCGATGACACTGGCCGCAAGTCCTGACCAGGTTGGCTGGGTTGATGCTGGAGCGCGGATCGCTCGAGGGCAAGATGTTGTGCACGCCATGGCAACTGGCGCAATTGGCCACCAGCGTCGAACCGCGCCGCGAGGCCAAACCGTGGTAGCTGGCCAGGTAGGTTGACACCCGGTTCCCCTCAAAGCCGAATTCCCGGGTGAGTTGCACGCCTTCGTGGCAGTGCGCGCAGGCCAGATTCCGCGTCGATACCTGCGAATTGGGGTCCGTATGCGACTTGATGGAATGAATGCCGTGGCAGTCCGTGCAAATCGGCGCCTGCCCGTTTCCCCGCGCAATGGCCTGGCCGTGAATGCTCTGCTCGAACTCCCGTTCGACCGTACCATGGCACTTGCCGCAGGTATGGGGAACATTGAACTTGAATATCGGCGACTTGGCGTCGGCCGCGGTCATGATGTCATGCGCGCCGTGGCAATCGGTACAGACTGCCGCCTTTTCGACTCCCTTCGCCACTGCTTGGCCGTGCACACTCTCCTGGTAGGAGACAAACTGCTGAGTGGTACCGCCGGCGGCCGCCATCACGAATTTCTGGTTGTGGCAGGTGCCACAAGTGGCGGGGATATTCGCGTGATAGGTCCGTGACTTGGGATCGCTCGAGGGCAGCAGCTCGTGAGGACTACCGTGGCAATCGGTGCAGGTGGCGGCGGGGCGGTTCTCGCCCTGACGGGGCTTGGCGTGCAGGCTGTGGTCGAAAGCCGTCTGCTGCTCGCTGTGGCAAGTGGCGCAGGAAACTTTGGCGGGCAGGTTTTCGTGGGGCGAAGTCTTGACGTCGGTATGGCAGTCCACGCAGGCAAACATGCCACCGTGCAGGGAGTTCCTGAACTTGACCGGATCGACGTACAGAGTCACACGCCTGCCGTTGACATCGTGGGCGAGGCCAGCGTCGCGGTGACAGGCCAGGCATTCTTCGTTCGTGGGCTTCGGCGCAGCCTCCGCGTCGAAGCCAGACAGCAGGATCAGTATCAGGCACCCCGCCGTGGCCGCTGCGCGCACCATCGCAGCCAGTTCACTTACCTTTGGCCAACTGGCGGATATAGGCGACGACATCCTTGATCTGGGCGGCGCTCAGTTTATTCTCATAGGCGGGCATTTTGTTCTTGCCTTTGGTGGTGATGGTGGTCAATTCTGCGTCGCTCATTTTTTGCACATCGGCGGAGGTGAGGTCCCGTATTCCCATTTTCTTTCCGACCGGGGTATCACCCTTGCCGTCCGCGCCGTGACACATGGCGCATTTGGCCTTGTAGGTGGTAGCCGCATCATCGGCCGCGGCGGGGGTGCTCCAAAGAGCCAAGCCGGCGGACAGCATGGCTAAGATCACAGCTCGAGACAGATTGATTCTTGCGCTTCCCATTTTCATCTTCCTCCTCGATGTGCCCAGCTTTCCAGTGACCCGAGTTTGAACTGTCATTTGTTCATACGGCAGACGACTAGTAAGGCCATTCGGAGCCCTAAAAATGGTACTCGACGGTCGCCGCGAGATAATGCGCCCGGTACGACGGCTGGTCGGCCCCCAGAAAAAGATACCTGGCAGCACTGGTATCGCCCACCACGAAGTACGGATAAAACGGACTGGGCGTGCCCAGCTGCGGACTTGTGCATCCCGGGACCGGCGCTCCCGGCGGCAGCGGGCTGACGCAACCCATATAGGGCGTCATGGCGCTGGTCTGATAGTCCTTGGAATCAAATTGCTGGTAGCGATATTCGACCTTGGACGTCAGGTTCTTTGTCAGCTTGTACCTGAAGATGGCTACAGCCTGGTGGCTTCGGCTAACGGTCTCCGGGTAGTCCACGGCTGCGTTGGTGCCAATAAGCAGGAATTTGTCGGGACCCGTGAGGAGAGTGGGGTCACCGAATGGCCGGCTGTCGACATTGCCCTTCGCCGCGGACAGCGTGTAGTAAGTGTTGAGATTTGCTTTCTTGTTGAAGTGCACATCGATACCGCCGGCAAGAATGTGGACGAATTCGTGCGAAGTGCTTCCCCAATCGTTGTTGGCACTATCACAACCGCGCCCGGAAGTGCTGCAGTCCAACGGCGTTGGTGTTGCCCCGCCTGGCGCCCGGTACCTTGAGGTCATCACTTTGTAGTAGCGCTCATAGGAGTACTCGGCAAACATGGTCACCGCGTTGGTCAGGGTGAAGTCGCTATCGAAGCCGGCGTTGTATGAAAGATCTTTCAGGACTCCATACAGGTAGTACGGATACGTAGTTCCCGCAATGAAGTTCAGCGGCGTTGCGCTGTTGACTCCACCCCGATGATTAAAGTCGTCCTGCAACGTCCCACCGAACCCCGAGAAGCTCAGCCGGTCGGTGGGGCTGTATTCGATCTGGGCATCTCCGCGGTTGCGGGTTCTGGTGGCCTCGTCAAAGCGCCGGCTAAAGACCTGGTCGGCAGTAATTCCCCCGTTAATTTCCAGCGTTTGGTCATCCAGGTATTGTTCCGGGTTGCGAGCTGAATAGCGGTAAGACACCCGGAAAGACAGGTCCTTGCGGGGCGCCGAGTCGATGGCGGCCACGAATCCATTTTCGGTCGAATGCTCGACGTCGCGATTCGAGCGGTCCATGATCTCGCCTTCATAGCCCACCTTCACCGAGCTCTTCTTGGCGTAGTACCAGTTGCCCGTCACCTCGATGTTCTTCCGGTTGTATCCAAACGGGGTGTTTTCCTCCGGGCTGGTGGGATCCGCGGCCGCTATATCGCCCTGCACGGGGGTGAAACTGCGCACCGGAGTCTCGTTGTTGTAGTCATATTGCCGGTAACCTGCTTTGATGGCGAACTTCTTGCCTATGGTCTGGATCAATTTGTAATTCATTGCCAGCGTCTGTTTTTCTCCCTGCAGACTCCCGGAAGGCAGGGGCCCGGTGCCCGCCAGCAATATCGCATTCGTCGTATAGGGCAAGAAAGAATCATTTTGCCGCAGCCAGCCGGCGTTGATGCTGGCCAACAGGCGGAGATGCTTCATCAACAGGAACGAACCGGCAAAGTTAATGTAGTGGGCCTGGTTGTCCGGGTAGAGGTCCACCCGGCCTGTCGCTGGACCTTGGGTTGCGCTCGTACAACCGTTGGGCTGGACGCAGTCGGTGGTGCGGAACGGATTGTCGAAAACCAGCGCACTGATATCGTTCTGAAAATATGACCCCGTGTAGCCGATTTGAATCCCGTATCTTTTCCGAACGTATTCTGCTCTGACCTTTACCGTATTGTTGAAGTAATCAATTGGTTCCGGTACTTCTGCCCCGTAGCCCCCGGTCAGCGAGGCACTGGGGCTGGAGTTGAAAACCAGCCCAATCGGGCGCGTGCCGGACTCATGCTCGCGCGAATAAGAAGCCAGCAGGTCCCAGTACGAACCGATGTTGTATGTCAGCATGACGGTTCCGGCGCGGCGCTCGATGGCGGGAGCGATGAAGTTCATGCTCGGGACCAACTGGGTCTGGATGGTGCTCGGGAGCGCGGTCGAGTTGGCGATGGCCTGCAGAGCGTTTCGGGTAACCAAAGGGATGGTGAGAACCGCCCAGGTCGTGCTATTTCCCCCGGTGTCAGTGTAGAGGGTGCGGGCGGTATTCGAATAGGTGTGGGGAATTTCGTCGTAGCGGAACTGCACCTTGAACCGGTTCCACGCGCCGAAAGTCCCCAGGTAGCTTTGGTCGCGATAGATCGCATTATTCGATTGCACGTCCAGGAAGTACTTCGATCCGGCGATGTCATCCATACTCAGGCGAACCTTGGGGATGAAAAATCCGTCACGCAGGTCGCGGTATTCGTTGTACTTCGACGTTTTCAGGGCTGGATCGAACGGCAGGTCAGGGCGGCCGTACACGTCACCCCAACTCCAGCGGCTGCCCAATTCGACTACGCCCGCTACGGGAGGGGTTTGGTCCTGGCCGAATAGAGTCAGCGGCGCCAACAGGAGCGTGAGCATCAGTGACAGGCATTTCGTTCTGGACGTTTTCATTGCTCGCTCCTTGCTAACGCAAAAAGAAGTTACCCGAGGGGTGGTTCGATCCGTGAATGAGTGAGTGGCAATTGGTGCAGCCCCGGTTGAAGTTCTTGATGGAACCAAGCGGCTGCGGCTGTGTGGGGTGGCGGCTCGCGTCGTGGCAAGAGTCGCAAACCCGGGGCATCCGCACCTTCAGCAATTGCGGATTACTGCTACCGTGCGGCTCGTGGCAGTTGGCGCAGTTCTCCATGACCGGCGGATGTTCCCACAGAAAGGGGCCGCGCCGTTCGGTATGGCAACTGAGGCAGTTCTCGTTAATCGAGCTTTGTAAGAGCTGGCTCGGATTGGGGCTTCCATGCGGGTTGTGGCAACTGGTACATGTGACCTTGCCCTCGCGATACGGCATGTGCGAGGAGCGCTGCAACTGCGCCCGCCGCATCTGGTGGCATTGCAGGCACAACTCCGGTTGCGGCAGCTTGGTGCCTACGTGTTCGGTCAGCGGCGCTCCATAGCGCGAATCTGTGGAGGCGAGAGCCGCATACCGTTCGGCGGGGCTACCGTAGTGGACCTGATGACAGTCCACGCAGGCCATGGCCCGGGACTCGTGCGGGCTACCCGTCCAGAACATCTGATTGCCCTTGTTGTGGCAGGACAGGCAAGCCGCATTACGCTCCTCGACCGGAGTGTTGGAATCCTTGGTGAAGCGGACAGGGATCGTGTCCTTGCCGCCCCCCGCCTCCACATGGGCTTTGCCCGGTCCGTGGCACGCTTCGCAGCCAAGCTTCTCCAAGGGGGTCCTGCCATGGGCCATGGCATTACCCATAATGGTATGGACGAAGCTTTTCTCCTGGTCGGCATGGCAGGTCACGCATACCTCGGTGCCGACGTAATCGCCCTCGGGTTGAGCCGCAGCTGGAGCGGCGGGGGACGAAGGCCCAGCTGCTACTGGCTTGCTTTCTTGCGCCCCACTTCGCGGTACCGTCATAGCCGCGGCGCCTGCGAGCACAAGCAGGAATCGCCGAAACCAAATGAATGACTTCATCGCTCTCCCTCTCTTCGAACCCGGAGTACGCTACCTATGAAGTTTTTGACCCTTGCCCCGAATCCGTCCCTAACGGTTAAAGCGCTTCCATGCTCGCCAGTCCACTGCCATTCCGACTTTCTCTCCGCAGGCACCGGGCTAACTGCCAGGTTCCCAGCCCAACCGCTCCATCCAAATTCAGAGGTGAATGTCCGGAAGCTCCGGATTGTCGGCAACGATAGCCGCAGGACACTCCCCACGAAATGTGCAAAATTGAACAGTCTTCGATTTGCACCTTTCACTTCTCACTTCTGGCCGTACCTGACAACAAACAGGTGGCGGTATCTTACGCCACCAGCGGCTCCGGGAAATTTATTACTGTTGTTATTCCAGGTGACCGGTGCCATCCATAGCCGCCATGTTTGTGCAGGGTCGCAGAATCTTGCTCTGGGCCACAGTGTCCATCATCACTCCCGTTTGTGATCAGGATCACTCCCCAGGCCAAAATGGGCTAAGGGCCTGCTCCTCAGCCAACCATGGCAAGTCTGGTTCAGCCGCGCACCGTGAGTACCGGGCATCGCGCTTGCGCGACCACCTGCGAGGCCACTGGCCAGGGCATGTGCTCCGGCAGGACGGTCGTGGGCGACTTCCGTACTCCCATCACGATCAGGTCGACCTCTCGCTCCTTGGCGAGGCCCAGAATGCCCTCTGCCGGAAGCTCAAAGCCGGCCACAAACTCCGGCTTGCACCAGTCTTCTGCCTCAGCGGGCACTAGGGTCCGCAATGACTCCAGGACGCTGGATGCGTCAGATTCCCTGTACTCAGTGGGAGCCATCGGCATAAGTTGCAGGAAGATCAGGTTGGCCTGATTCTCTTCCGCCAGAGACAGGGCGTAGGGAAGAGCTTTCAGGGAAGTCTCGGAGCCGTCGGTGGGGAACAGAATAGTCTTGAGGTCCCATTGCGCCCGGTCTAGTGGCGGCACTTGGGGGCCGACGGTCAGAACGGGACAAGATGCTCTGCGGTAGATCTTCTCCGCCTCTGATCCCAGCACCAGTTTTCTCAGTCCTTGCCTCCCGTGCGTTCCTGTAACTACGAGGTCGATCTGATTCTTCTGGATGATCTCGGAAATCACATCCCAAACCTCGCCGCGCTTCAACAGCAGGCGGGCGGGCCTGGTTCGCGGAAAGCTGCCGAAAGCGAATTCGGCGAGTTTTCCCTCCGCCTCCAGCCAGGCCGGATCAGCATCCACCGGCACCGGGTCTACGGGCACACCCAGGAGGGGCTCAGGGCCCAGGGCATGGGCCACAGTGATCTTTGCCCCATATTGGCCGGCTAGAGCGGTTGCATACGGCAGGGCCACCTTCGAGACTGGAGAGAAATCCGTGGTGACCAGGATGTTGCTGAGCGAAATCCTCGTATTTGTACGCAGGGCTTCCATACGGCGCCTCCTGTCAGGATTCGTGCTTCCACGGTATGTTTATAGGGATCTATCGGGAAGCCCGCCGTGACGGCGGTCACCGGTCGCGGTGACGCCGGCCACATCGGTTCCGGGTTGCCTCCGATAGAAAGGATTAGCGATTATTGACGTGGCATGGGAGAGAAGAGAGATGAAGCAGGAAACAGCCATTTTAGATGGGAACGAAGCAGCATCCTCAGTAGCCTACCGCCTTAACGAAGTGATCGCGATCTATCCCATCACGCCGGCCTCGCCGATGGGGGAGTGGGCGGACCAGTGGAAAGAGGAGGGACTGCAGAACATCTGGGGCGCGGTCCCCAGCGTCATCGAAATGCAGAGCGAGGGAGGCGCCGCCGGGACGCTGCATGGCGCGCTTCAGGCGGGGGCGCTGGGAACTACATTCACCGCCTCGCAAGGTCTGCTGCTCATGATCCCCAACATGTATAAGATCGCGGGAGAACTAACCCCGACTGTAATTCATGTGGCTGCCCGCACTCTGGCTACACATGCACTTTCGATCTTCGGCGACCACAGCGACGTGATGGCCGCGCGCGCCACCGGCTTTGGCCTGCTGGCTTCGAATTCCGTGCAGGAAGCCGGCGATTTCGCCCTGATTGCACAGGCGGCGGCGCTCGAGTCGCGCATCCCTTTCCTGCACTTTTTCGACGGTTTCCGCACCTCCCACGAAGTCAACAAGATTGTTCCACTGAGTGATGACGACCTGCGTGACCTGATTGACGACAAACTGGTACACCAGCATCGGCAGCGCGCCTTGTCGCCCGATCATCCTCAACTGCGCGGCACAGCGCAGAATCCCGACGTATTTTTCCAGGCGCGAGAGGCCATCAATCCTTTTTACCGGGCGTGTCCGACGATTGTGCAAAATGTGATGGATCGCTTCGCCCAGCGTACCGGCAGAAACTACCGCCTGTTCGATTATGTCGGGGCCCCCGATGCCGAACGGGTCATTGTGATGATGGGCTCCGGCGCCGGAGCGGTGGAGGAGGCGGTAGAACATCTGTTGCAGCGGGGCGAGAAGGTCGGACTTCTGAAGGTCCGGCTGTACCGTCCTTTTGCGGCGGAGGCGTTTATGTCCGCTCTCCCGAAGTCGGTGCGCGGCATTGCGATCCTGGATCGTACTAAAGAGCCCGGCAGTCTGGGCGAACCGCTCTACCTGGATGTAGTAACCGCGCTGAGCGAGTCGGCGGCTGTAAACGGCAACGCTGCCCGGGTGGCTCCGCGGGTAATCGGTGGCCGCTACGGTCTGGCGTCGAAGGAATTCACTCCCGCCATGGCGAAAGCCACCTTCGATGAACTGAAGAAGCCCGCGCCCAAGAACCATTTTACAGTCGGGATTCGCGATGATGTGACCCATACCAGTCTGGACTACGACCCTGCGTTCTCCACCGAGGCCCCCGAGACCGTCCGCGCCCTGTTCTATGGACTGGGTTCCGATGGAACCGTGGGAGCCAACAAGAATTCGATCAAAATTATTGGAAAGAATACGGACAACTATGCCCAGGGATACTTTGTCTACGACTCCAAGAAGGCGGGGTCGGTGACGGTTTCCCACCTGCGCTTTGGTCCACACCCCATCCGGTCCTCCTATCTGATTACCCAGGCCACCTTCGTCGCCTGTCACCAGTTTCAGTTCATCGAGCGCATGGACGTCTTGAATTGCGCCGAACCCGGTGCCACGTTTCTCCTGAATTCGCCTTTTGGCGTGGACGAAATATGGGACCACCTGCCGCTATCGGTGCAGGAAACCATCATCCACAAAAAACTCAAGTTCTACCTGATCGATGCTTACAAAGTCGCGCGCGAGACCGAGATGGGCAACCGCATCAACACCATCATGCAGACCTGTTTCTTTGCCATCAGCGGGGTCCTGCCGCGCGAGCAGGCGATTGAAGCCATCAAGAATGCGATTCGCGAAACCTACGGAAAACGCGGCGAGGCCGTGGTCGCCAAGAACTTTGGCGCCGTGGACCACACGCTCAGCGATCTTCACCAGGTCACCGTTCCGGGCGCCGCCACCAGCAAGCTGAGAGTTCTGCCTCCCGTCTCCGAGCGCGCACCCGCGTTCGTTCGGGATGTAACCGGCACCCTGATCGCGGGGCGCGGCGACGAGCTTCCCGTGAGTGCAATGCCCGTCGACGGCACGTTTCCCACGGGAACAGCGATGTGGGAGAAACGAAATATCGCGCAACAGATTCCGGTCTGGGACCAGCAACTCTGCATTCAGTGCGGCAAATGCGTAATGGTTTGTCCGCATGCCGTCATCCGGGCCAAGGTCTATGACGCCTCGCTGCTGGGAAGTGCGCCGGCCGGCTTCAAGGCGGAGAAGCCGCGCTGGCGTGAATTCGAAAGCCTGCGTTACACGCTGCAGGTTTCTCCCGAAGACTGCACCGGATGCGAGCTCTGCGTCGAGATCTGCCCGGTGAAGAGCAAGAGCGAGTCCAAACACAAAGCCATCAATATGCAGCCCCAGGCGCCCCTGCGCGAAGCGGAGAGCGCGAATTGGGATTTCTTCACGCATCTTCCAGATGCCGACCGAGACCAGCTTTCCCACGGTCAGGTAAAAGACGTCCAGCTGCTGGAACCGCTTTTTGAATTTTCCGGGGCGTGCGCGGGTTGCGGGGAGACACCTTACATCAAATTACTCACGCAGCTTTATGGCGATCGCCTGATGATTGCCAACGCAACCGGCTGCTCGTCGATATATGGCGGTAACCTGCCTACGACGCCCTACACCGTCAACTCTCTGGGGCGAGGCCCGAGTTGGTCCAATTCTCTTTTCGAGGACAATGCCGAGTTCGGGCTGGGCATGCGGTTGGCGGTGGACAAGCAGGCTGACTATGCGCGGGTCCTGGTGACACGGCTGGCCGCGGACCTCGGCGACACTCTGGTGAGCGGGTTGCTGCATGCGGATCAATCGAACGAGGCCGGCATCGGCGCGCAGCGCGAGCGCGTGGCTGAATTGAAGAACAAGGTGCTGGCCCTGGATTTGCCGGCCGCGCGCGATCTGCTGCAGGTCGCCGACGCCCTGGTGCGCAAGAGCGTCTGGTTGGTGGGCGGCGACGGTTGGGCCTATGACATCGGCGCCGGCGGACTCGACCACGTCCTGGGCTCCGGGTTGAACGTCAATGTGCTGGTGCTCGACACCGAGGTCTATTCCAACACGGGCGGACAGATGTCCAAGGCCACGCCGCGCGGCGCGGTGGCAAAATTCGCTTCCGGAGGCAAGGATGTCGGCAAGAAAGATCTGGCCATGGAAGCTATCAGCTACGGATCGGTCTACGTGGCCCGGGTCGCCATGGGGGGCAGCGATACTCAGACCGTTAAAGCTTTTATCGAAGCGGAGGCCTTTAACGGACCCTCGCTCATCATCGCTTACAGCCACTGCATCGCTCACGGCTATGACATGAGCCAGGGCATGGCCCAGCAAAAAGCCGCGGTGCTCTCGGGTTACTGGCCGCTGATGCGTTACAACCCCGACCTGCACCTGGAAGGAAAGAATCCCTTTCAGCTCGATTCCAGGGCGCCCAGTATTCCCTTCAGGCAATACGCCTATCAGGAAGCCCGCTACACCATGCTGGCGCGCAGCAATCCTGAGGTGGCTCGTGAACTGCTTCAACTGGCACAGGAGGATGTCCGCCGGCAGTGGGGTGTTTACTCCAACCGCGCTGCGATGCCTGGTACTGGCGAAACTCCCGGCGAAGCTGCCTCTGAACCAGTCCCATCCACCCCGCAACCCGTCACCGCAGGAGAAAAGAAATGATCGACATTACAACCACCTATCTCGGCTTGCCGATGAAATCACCGATTGTGGCTTCGGCGTCTCCGCTCTGCGAATCGCTGGTAAACATCAGGCATCTCGAAGACGCCGGGGTAGGGGCCGTCGTACTGCCCTCCCTTTTTGAAGAACAGCTCGACCTGGAGAGCCTGGCGGTCGATTCCGATCTCTCCCGCGGCAGCGAGAGTTTCGCCGAATCGCTCGACTACCTGCCGGATATGCAAACCTACAATCTAGGGGCGGATGGCTATCTGGAGCTGATTCGAAAGGCGCGGCAACGAGTTTCCATCCCGGTGATCGCCAGCCTGAATGGGGTTTCTCCCGGTGGCTGGGCCCGCTACGCTGGCCTGATGGAACAAGCCGGGGCGGACGCGATCGAGTTGAACATCTACGCCATCATCACCGACCCCAATATTCTCGGCGCCGACGTCGAGCGGAACTGCTGCGATCTGGTCCGGCAGGTCAAAGCGAATGTCAGTATTCCTGTTGCCGTAAAGTGTTCCCACTCTTTCAGCGCGTTCGCAAATATGGGTAAACAGTTGGACGCTGCGGGGGCCAACGGACTGGTCCTCTTCAATCGCTTTTACCAGCCGGATTTCGATATTGAATCTCTGGAAGTGGTGCCCAGCCTGACCCTGAGCCGCCCGCAGGAACTCCTGCTGCGGCTGCACTGGGTCGCCATCCTGTATGGCTGGGTCCGTGCCGACCTGGCGGTCACGGGGGGTGTGCACAGCGCCCAGGACGTTTTGAAATCCATGATGGCGGGAGCGAACGTCGCCATGATGACTTCCGCGCTGTTACAGAATGGCATTGACCACGCAATCACGGTTCTCACGGACCTGGTTCGCTGGATGGAAGAGCATGAATACGAATCGATCCGGCAAATGCGCGGCAGCATGAGCCAGCGTTCAGTGTCCGATCCAACCGCTTTCGAGCGGGGCAATTACATGCGGGTCCTTAGCTCCTACGTGGTACGGCATACGGGTTAGAACGCTCTGGCCAGAGAGGGGCCAGTTTGAAACGATACAGATCACCATGAGCGGTGAGGCCGGTCACAGACGGGCCCGCGCAGCCAAGCGAAAATGAGTTTACGCCACACCGCGACATCGCGAAGGGGAACGTATGGCAGACACCGGAGAAAATCGAGAGATCAAGGCACGCACTGAAGCGAAGGAGTCGGAGGTCGTCGCGGAGTCAAAGAAGATGCTGCAAAAATCTATTGCCGCGACACACGAGGCATTGAGCAAACGCCGCCGCATCACCCGGAAGGAGACTGTGGCGCCCAGCCGATAGCGACTTGGCAGGGATCCGGTCATCGGCTGGTACAGCCCTGTCGCCCTGGCTTGAGCGTTTGTCGAGGGGAGGAATTTGCTATGACGGAATCGCCAAAGAAACGCATCCTCATCGTGGACAACGATGAGCAGGAATCAATCAAGCTTGCAGCCATGGTGCAGCGAGCGGGCTATGATCCGATCACCACATGGAGTGGACTGGAAGCCCTGGAGTTTCTGACATCCCGGAAAATCGACATTCTTGTAGTGAGCAATTACCTGCCCGATATGTACATCGGAGACTTTCTTTCCAGGCTGGCCAACTTGCCGGTGCAGCCCTGTTCAATTGTTATGCAGGAAGGGCACAACCTTAGCGCGACCTGGCTCAAGGTCCAGGACGTGGTAGGAGAGCAGCAATTGCAGGAGAAATAAAGGCAGGCTGGCGCTTTGGCGGCCATGGTCCCTGCGGCGATCTAGAATAGTCATTTGCGTGCGCTCTCGCAAAAGACGTGCCCCAAGGACTTTGAATGAAGGCCGCCCTCCTGAACTCACCCCGAGATGTTTCCCGACACCCTCTTCGGATTGGTCAGGTTCCCCGACCTCTCGCCCAGGCGGGGCAGGTCCTGTTGCGGGTGCTCGCCTGCGGCGTCTGCCGCACCGACCTGCATATTGTGGAAGGCGAGCTTCCACCCCGGCGGGAAGAGTTGATTCCTGGCCATCAGATCGTAGGTGAGATCGTGGAAGGCGCAACGCCGGAAGCCCCCTTGGGGACGCGGGTTGGAGTCTCCTGGATCGGTGGCATTGACGGGACCTGCTGGTATTGCCAGCACGGCCGTGAAAACCTCTGCGATTCGCCCACCTTTACCGGCTACACCGTCAATGGGGGATACGCTGCGTACGCGCTCGCCCGGGCTGACTTTGTTTTCCCGCTTCCCCCAGGTCTGGATCACCGGCATGCGGCACCTCTTTTGTGCGCCGGCATTATCGGTTTTCGCAGTCTCCGAGTGGCCGGAGTTGAGCACGGAGAGCGGGTGGGGTTGTTTGGCTTTGGGGCCTCGGCACATCTTGCTATCGCCGTGCTGCGGGCCTGGGGATGCGACGTCTATGTCTCGACCCGGGGCGCCTCCCATCAGCGCCTGGCAGAATCGCTCGGCGCTACCTGGGTGGGGAATGAAACGCAGAGGCCTCCGGTCGAGTTGGATCGGGCCGTGACCTTTGCCCCCAGCGGCGATGTGGTAGTGGCTGCTCTGGCAAGTCTGCGAAAAGGCGGGGTGGTCGCGATCAACGCGATTCACCTGGACCGGATTCCTGAATTTGACTATGACCGCCTGCTCTGGGGAGAACGCCAGCTTCGCAGCGTAGCCAATATGACTCGTTCCGATGCGCGGGATTTTCTGCAAATCGCTGCCGAAATCGGCCTTCGGCCCAAGGTGACGGTGTTTCCTCTCGACCAGGCCAACGAAGCCCTGGCTGCGGTGAAGGGTGACGCTGTTGATGGCGCGGCTGTGATCGTTCCCTAGCATCCTGCGGAAAAACGAACGAGGCTTAAAGCGCCAGGCATGTTCAGCCGGCCGCCACCGCAACTGAAGTCGGGCCCTTCCCCAAAACGCCTGCGAGCCTGAATTGTCCGTCGCGACTTTCCGATAACCCGCGAGCCTCGGGCGTTGCACGTGAGTCGTATCACTCCGCCGGGTGATGCCAGTCACATCTCTGGAGCCAATACGGGAACAGACTAGCAGTCAAACTGGCCGGAGGATTCATATGGCTAGCGAGAAGCGCGATCTCCTTGAGGTACTAACCCTGGAACTTGAGTTCCTCCGGGGTGGAGGTTACCGCAAGTCGTCGTCGTGGCGCCCACCATTCCTGTTCGAGGATTCTCCTACCTGCCTGAATTTTCACCAGCGGGGACCGAAGAAACCTTGTTCCGAATGCGTCCTGATGCAGTTGGTGCCGGCGGAATTTTGTGACAAACAGGCCGCGTGTCGTTACATTCCACTGAATGAAGAGCACGAGACCGTCCAGTCCCTCTATCAATGGGGCACACCAGAAGAACTCGAAACGGTAGTGATCGAGTGGCTGATGAATACGATCCAGAGGCTGGAGCTGGAACGAGGTGAGGAGCGCTCCCATCTGAACGCTCCGAAGCGTGAGACAGGTATCGGGGAGGCCTGAAAGAAAACCGTGGGAAAAAGAGGGCAATGTTTTCCAAGTGTTCAAATCCGGATTGCGATAGCACGTTTGACTATCGCCAGGGGCGGCTGTTTCGCTTTGACACCGAGCAAGCGGACAGCAAGAGTGCGGACCCCTGCGTCCGGCATTTTTGGCTCTGCGAAGAATGCTCTCAAACTTACGACCTGGAGTGCCGCCGTGGTATGGGAGTCATAATCAGGTCGCGAGTCGGGAACAAGATGCCTCGTCCGGTCTGTGATTGCTTGACCGCGGATCTGGGCCTGTGTCTGGCGAAGCGAAGAGTTGCAGGGGCACTTGCTCTGAGGCTGGTGCAGTGCTAAGTTTCCCCCCTGTCGGAATCCAACTACAATGAAGGTCTGAGCCACGAGGATGACAAATTTCGCCGCCTGCTGGAAGCAGCGCCCGACGCCATGGTCATTGTGGATCGCAGCGGGCGGATGCTGCTGGTCAACTCGCAGACCGAGAAAATGTTCGGCTACACCAGAGAAGAACTGATCAAGCAGCCCGTCGAAATTCTAATTCCAGAAAATTTCCGCCAAAAACATCCGCAGCACAGGAATGCCTATCACACTGCACCTCACCCGCGGCCCATGGGCATCGGTCTCGAGTTGCTGGCGCGACGCAAGAATGGCAGCACATTCCCGGTCGAAATCAGCCTCAGCCCGCTGCAGGATGCGGGCGGCGTATTGGTCACGGCGGCGATTCGTGATGTGACCGACCGCAAGCGGGCGGAGGAAGCCTTGCGGCAAAGCCAGGAGCGTTTCAAGACGTTGGTGGAAGAAGTGAAGGACTATGCCATTTTCATGCTTGATCCCGCCGGGAGAATCATGAGCTGGAACCAAGGCGCGCAAAAGATCAAGGGTTATGAGGCTGAGGAGATCATCGGCCAGCACTTTTCATGTTTCTACACTTCAGAAGACCTGGACATTGGCAAGCCGGATGAGGAACTGACATTGGCAGCCGCCGAAGGCCGCTGGGAAGAAGAAGGCTGGCGGCTCCGCAAAGATGGTTCGCGCTTCTGGGCTGATGTGGTGATCACCGCCTTGCATGACCAAGAGGGCAATCTACTGGGGTTTACCAAGGTCACGCGAGACATCACCGAGGGAAAGCGGGCCCGCGAGGCCTTCCTGCTGGAAGTGACCAACGCCCTGGTGTCAAATCTCGACGTCCGCCAGTTGCTCTCCGCCATTGCCGCCTGTGTCCGTCAGGTAAAGCCGTTCGACTATGCCACTCTCGCGCTCTACGACGCGCCCTCCCAGATGCTGCGCATGCACGTGCTGGAATCTTCGGCCGGGGCTGAGGCCAAGACTGGTTCAGAGGACGAGCCTCTGGTTCCCCTGGGCGACTCGCCCGCGGGCTGGGCGTACACGACTCGGAAGCCCTTGTTGCTCAAAGGCCAGTCTGGCGAAAAATGGCCTTTCGAAATGCCGCCCCAATTTGCCCATCGATCGCTAAAGTCCGGCTGTTGGATTCCATTGATCGGCCGGGAAGGCGTGATCGGGACGCTGAATGTGTTTAGCCGGCGTCCGGGAAACTTTGTTGACGACGATGTGAACCTGCTCACGCAGATCGCGGGCCAGGTGGCCATAGCCCTCAGCAATGCCATGGCGTTCCGGCACATTTCCGAACTCAAGGACCAACTCAGCGAGCAGAAACAATACCTGGAAGATGAGCTGAAGACCGAATTCAACTTCGAGGAAATTGTCGGCCACAGCAAACCCATCAGGCAGGTCCTGAAACAGGTCGAAACCGTTGCCCCCACGGACTCCACGGTTCTGATCCTGGGGGAAACTGGGACGGGAAAAGAATTGCTGGCCCGGGCGGTCCACAATCTGAGCCCGCGGCACGGCCACACTTTCGTCCGCGTCAATTGCGCTTCCATTCCCGCCGGGTTGCTCGAAAGCGAGCTGTTTGGTCACGAAAAGGGAGCATTCACCGGCGCCATCGCGCAGCGCGTAGGGCGGCTGGAATTAGCTCATCAGGGCACGATCTTTCTGGACGAAGTTGGGGATATTCCGCTCGAGCTGCAGCCCAAACTATTACGGGCACTGCAGGAAAAGGAGTTCGAACGGCTGGGCAGCACCCGCACGATTACTACCGATGTGCGGATCGTCGCTGCCACCAATCGCGACTTGGGGAAACTGGTGGCCTCGGGACAATTCCGCAGCGACCTGTTTTACCGCCTGAGTGTTTTCCCCATCACGGTGCCGCCGCTGCACGAGCGGCGCGAGGACATTCCGCTCCTGGTTCAGTATTTCCTGTCCAAATTTTCCCAGCGAATGAGGAAAAAAATCGAGACCGTGCCACCGGAAGGGATGCAGGCCTTGTGCCGGTATTCGTGGCCCGGCAATATTCGCGAACTGGAGCACGTCATTGAGCGCGCGGTCATTCTGTCCCCCGGCCCGGTCTTGAAAGTTCCGGTGTTTGAGCCTGTCTCGGCAGAGGCTGTTTCGCCTTCCACCTCGTCAGCCCTTGAAGACATTGAGCGCGAACACATCATCCGCGTACTGCGCGAAACTAAAGGAAAGATCGGCGGACCCGGCGGTGCGGCCGAGCGCCTGGGCATGAATCGCACGACCTTGAACTCGCGCATGCAAAAGCTGAAGATTGTCCGCAAACAGTTCTGACCTCCGTTGGCGGTTTCGAGTGTCGCAGATCACTTCCATTCGTGACGCTTATCACTGTGTTTTTTTCCGGAATCTGCGAATCTATGCTTGCAGCGCTGGCTTCCATTGGTTTCCTGCCAGAGGCAGGAACGGACTAAGGTCGCCGAACTGCCGGAGCCGGCGCTGACTACCCCTGGGAAGAGAGGAAATTGTCATGGCTGAAACATCCGTTACGTCACCACGAAGCGAAGAAAAGCGGGTAGCAATTACGCCAGTCCAGAATCTGATGGGCCGGATCAACAAGACCTCCCAGGCAATCGCCCAAAGAGCGTACGAGATCTTCGAAGGAAGCGGGCGCAGGTTTGGACACGACCTCGAAGACTGGTTCAAGGCCGAAATGGATTTGCTCCATCAGGTTCCTGTGAATATCGTAGAGTCGGACGAGAATCTTGAAGTCAAGGCTGAGGTGCCCGGTTTCACCGAGAAGGAGATCCAAATCAGTGTCGAACCACGCCGGTTGACCATTACTGGGAAGCGGGAAGCCAACAAGGAAGAAAAGAAAGGCAAGGCTGTGTATTCGGAGTTTAGCTCGGACCAGATCCTGCGAGTGGTAGATCTGCCCGCGAGGGTTGAGGCCGAGAAGGTAACGGCAACTCTGAAAAATGGTGTGGTGCGATTGATTATGCCTAAGACCGACGAGGCGAAAACGATCGAGATCAAACCTAAGGTAGCGTAGTCTGCGAGGTATCCAGGGTCAGGTTAGAGGACTGCCGCCCCCATCGGATAACCCTGATGAGAGTGTTGAGGCGAAGTGACGAAATATCGCCGTTTGATGGTAAATCGTCTCGTCATCTCACTGGGGAATCCCCAGCCGTGTGAATTTTCGTTTCCTTCAAATCAACCCTATCTTATTGATGTGTAGCGGGTTAAATCTGCCATTCCGTGGGACATTGCATGTGGCGGTGTCCTTGCTCTCACCATGACGTGCTCAGGATCACCATTCAAAACACGCCCGACGCCCTTCTCATAAAGCTGGAAGGCAGTCTTAAAGGCCCGTGGGTCGAAGAACTGCGAAAGGCCTGGGTCACGTCGGCAAAGATGGCGGACGCAGGGCCGGTGAATATCGACTTGGGCGCAGTGAGTTTCATGGATGAAAACGGACGGGACCTGCTTCTGCGAATGCAGAAGGAAGGCGCCGCTCTAAACGGGGGCTCGAGTTTCCTCCGGCATGTTTTGGAGGATGGGAAAACAAACTCCGAACGACCTTCAAAAGAGAGGGGAGCAATATGAAAACGCGGACACCGTACGGGATGGAAATCGCAGATGATTGCGCCACTTGCCCCATTCAAAAAGATGGATTCTTTTGCCAGATGACCACGAAGACTTTGGTGGATTTCCAGAAGATGAAGCTCACCAGCCTGTATCCTGCCGGAGCCCTCCTGTTTGTCGAAGGCCAGACGCCGCGCGGAGTGTACATGCTTTGCCGAGGGCGGGTGAAACTGACCATGGCCTCGCCTGCGGGTAAAACCGTGATCGTGCGGGTGGTGGAAGCGGGCGAATTGCTGGGTCTGCACTCCGCCATTTCCGGAAACACCCACGAGGTTACCGCCGAGACACTGCAGCCATGCCAGGTGGATTTCATCCGGCGCGATGATTTTATGACGCTGCTACAGGCACACGGCGATGCTTCGATCAATGCCATGCGGCAATTCAGCAACTATTATCGCGGCGCCTGCCACCAGATCCGCTACCTGGGGTTGACTCCTTCCGCGACCGAAAAAATGGCCCACTTCCTGCTCGAAGCGGCGGCCCACGGCCAGGAGACGCCCAAGGGCATTCGCTTCAACCTGAGCTTGACCCATGAAGAGATCGCCCAAGTGGTCGGAGTTACACGCGAGACCGTTACCCGCGCCTTGACCGAATTGCGGACCAAGATGCTGATCTCCACCAAAGGCCCGAGCGTGCTGATCAGAAATAAGCTGGCTCTGGAAGCGATGGTTCTTGCCTGAAGTAGTGTCAGGTTATTGCCTCGGGCCGGTGGTGTTCTTTTCATGATGTCGCCGGTGTCGGGCCGCACCGTGGCATTCTTCCCCGTCCCCAAGCGGCGGACATTCCAGCCTCAACTGCAAAGTCAAAGTCAAAGGCCGCGGACAGGAGTGTCCGCTCCACACGCGACGTTTTACACTATTGCCGAGCTGTCAACACCGGACAGCGCGCTTGCAGGACTACCCGGTAGGAGACAGTATTGCGAAAGTGCGTCGTAATCTCTACCGCTTTTCGAACGCCCAGCCCGATCAGGTCCGCGCGTCCAGTCTCGGCATGAGCCAGGATGCGCTCCGCGGTATCTCCAAAATCGATGACGAACTCAGCCGGGCATCGCGGATCGATCTGCGAAGAGAACATGCTCTGCATCTCTCTGCGCAGCGGATCCGCCAGGGAGCCGGAGTCCGGGTTCGTGGCGGTCTCACTGGGTAAGACATGGAGCAGGGTCAGCGATGCCTCACATTCCGACGCCAGCGAAGCCAGGTAAGGGAATACCGCGCGGGATTCATCCGAGAGATCAGTGGGGAACAGGATGTGCTTGATTTCACCGCGCTCCATCAAACCCTTCGGGACGTTGGGTCCGACTGTGAGCACCGGACATGGCAAATGGCGGAACAGTTCTTCGGCAACCGAACCCATCAGCAGATGCTTGAATCCGGTGCGGCCGTGAGTGCCCAATATGGCCAGGTCAATGTTTTCCTGCCGCACTAGCTGGCTCAGTTCCTGTACAGGAATACCTGACTTGACGATCGCCGTTGCGGACAGGCCGGCCAATTCCCTGGTGTTCAATAGCTGCCGCACCTGATCCTGAGCTTCGCGCTCGTCTTTGGCTTGCATGACGCCCGCAGTTTCGGGGCTGACCATGGTGTAGGGCGCTGGGGTCCAGACATTTACCACAAACACTCGTGATCCATACTTACGGGCAATGGCCGCAACCAGCGGCAACGCCGCCAGCGATGCCTGGGAAAAGTCGGTTGCATAAAGAATTCGCTTGACCGCGATGTCAGGAACGATGGGAATGACGACAGCACTTGTTTTCATGGCAAATCACCCACTTGTATCTTGTGCGATAGAAGGGTTTTATGCCGTGACTGGGCGCACGTCTGGGCGTGAGCAGGGTTACGCCCGCGCAGGGCGCGCAATTGTCCAGCCGGGGGGCAGGCGAGTATAAGGGGTTGTTGGACCACCTCCCATCTGTCGAGTGGGAACCCAGGAAGGTAGTGAGAAACACAATGAAAACGCGGCCGCTTGTGTCGGCTCTGGCAACCGTCTTTCTTCTGGGCAATCTAATGCTGGGACAGGCAGCCGGGCCACAGGACAACAGTAGTCGATCTCTCCTGGCCGCAACTCCGCCCATGGGCTGGAACAGCTGGGATGGCTACGGCACCACGGTCAAAGAGGCCGATGTCAAGGCTAATGCGCAATGGCTGGCCGAACACTTGAAACCATTCGGCTGGCAATACGTGGTCGTGGACATGGAATGGTTTGTCACCAACCCCACGGCGGAAGGGAATTCCAAAACGTCGCAGTACAGCATGGACGATTCCGGCCGGTACACGCCGGCGGTGAACCGTTTCCCCTCAGCGGCGAGCCATGCCGGCTTTAAGCCTTTGGCGGATTACATCCATTCGCTCGGCCTGAAGTTCGGCATCCATATTCTGCGCGGTATTCCCAAACCGGCGGTGGAGAAAAATCTGCCGATCTTCGGGTCGCCCTATCACGCCGCGGATGCGGCGGACACTTCCGACACCTGTCCCTGGAATTTCGATAACTATGGCCTCGATGCTTCGAAGCCGGCAGCGCAAGCCTACTACGATTCGATTGCGCAGCTTTATGCCAGTTGGGACGTGGACTTGATCAAGGTGGATTGCATCAGCAGCCGTCCGTACAAAGGCGATGAGATCCGCATGCTGAGCACGGCGCTGGCCCAGACCGGCCGTCCGATTGTTCTCAGTCTTTCGCCCGGGCCTGCTCCGCTGGAAAAAGCGGAGGAGATGCGGAAGTATGCCCAGATGTGGCGAATTTCAAATGATATCTGGGACCTGTGGCACAGCACCGTCGATTATCCCCAGGGCTTGGCGGACCAGTTCGCAAACGTGGCGAAATGGGCGGGCAATGCGCAACCCGGGCACTGGCCGGATGCCGACATGCTTCCGCTGGGATATCTGGGGCCGGCTCCAGGATGGGGCCAGCCGCGCTACACCCGGCTTACGCACGACGAGCAAAGAACGTTTCTTACCCTGTGGTGCATCTTTCCTTCGCCACTGATGGTGGGCGGCGACCTGCCCAGGGCCGATGCCTGGACGACTGCCCTGCTCACCAATCCCGAAGTGATCGCGGTTGATCAGCACTCCACCGGAAACCATCCCGCCATCACGAGCGACAGAACGGTCGTGTGGGTGGCAGAGTCGGCATCGGAGAGCGAGCACTCTCTGGCGGTCTTTAACCTCACCGAGTCCAGTCAGAAAGTTCAATATGAATGGAAAGACCTGGGCTTCATTGGTACGAAATACAAGCTGCGGAACTTGTGGGAGCGGAAGGATCTGGGCCCGGCGGATTCCCTCACCGTGACCCTGCCGCCGCATGGCAGCGTGTTGTACGGAGCGTCACCGGTGGAGAAGGTTGGGCCCTGAGTCGCCGCGCAGCCCTCGCTGAATGTTTCCGGTCAATATTGACCATCTTGCCGGGTGGGCGACGCGGCATCATGGGGAGATGAAGGCCACGAAGAAAGAAGCGCTGGCGATTCGTTGCCCTACCTGCGGCGCCAGGGCGGGAGAGAAGTGTGAGCTTAGCACCGGCCAACCGCGCACCAACCCTCATCGGGAACGACGTTTGCTGGCGTCAGACAAGAGAGCTCGACGCTAAACCGGGCCCGGGATCTCCGCTTAACTCACAAGCACGCAGATTCAAGCTTCCGCTCGACATGGTGACCTCCATTTCGCCTTTCTAGCTGCTCCCTTTCAAGCAATCAACTGGCTGCTGTTGTTGGAGACATAAGCCAATCCCACAGAGCGAGTGGCCGCCTGTACAGTATTGCTCATACGTGAGGAACTCCTAATGAGATAGTTCTCATTCCGGGGGTACACCAATGTGGGTTCTTTCAGGACAGCAGACCAAGCAGGAGCTCAGGCGATCCTGCTCTGAGTTGGAAATGCTGGTTGTGGAGCGTACAGCAGAACTGCAGTACCTTTCCCAGCGGCTTCTCCGAGTGCAGGATGAGGAAAGGCGGAGGGTGGCTCGTGATTTGCATGACAGCACCGGGCAAACGCTCACAGCATTGAAAATATGCGTTTCGCTGCTGCAGCGAAAATTAGAGAAAGACGAAGACAAACAAACATACGAGGAGATTTCCGGGATAGCGCGCCTGGTGGATGAGGCGCTTCAGGAAATTCGCACAACTTCCTACCTGCTCCATCCGCCCACGCTGGACGAAAGTGGTTTCACCAGTGCGGCGCAGTGGTTTGTCGCAGGCTTCGCCCAACGCAGCGGGTTGAAAGTGGATATGGACTTTGCCCCGGAGCCCGAGCGTTTGCCCGCCGCGGTTGAGATTGTGCTGTTCCGGGTGCTGCAGGAAAGTCTCACCAACGTGCATCGCCACTCAGGAACCTCTGCGGTAGAGGTGCGGTTTCTCCGGCAGTCGCAAGCTGCGATCCTGGAAGTGAGAGATTATGGACGGGGCATGCCCAAAGAATGGTTGAGTCGCGAAGGTCCGGCGGTTGATTCCGGCGTAGGCCTGGCTGGAATGCGCGAGCGCCTGAATGAGCTGAAGGGTGGACTGCAAATCGAAGCCGCCGATCCCGGCATGCGGCTGCGGGCTATTGTCCCATTGCTTGCCGAAGGGGATCGGCTCGCGCCGATCATTCCTGCGGATGAGCAACTTCCGTTCGTGGGGGCCACCCCGTCTTCTCTGAGCCAAACCCTGTAAACAGGAAAGCAGCGGCATGCTGCCCGTATCGTCCGGGCCTAGCCCTGCTCAGATCAGCTTGGGCCCCTTGGTTGCTACCAGCACAGCCAACAGGGTGGCAGTGTTGCGCACGCTTCCCGCGATAGAGATGAGGGCTCCAGAGACCGGCGGATGTTGTTCCGCAAGTCCTTCGAGTCGATCACTGATGCCGTGGAGTTGGTCAACTTCATTCAGGATCGCTTCCAGCGCCATGGGTACACCGCTCTTCCGGAGAAACCTAAGGTGTGGGAGAACTTCAGATGGACTGGCTTAGGTCAGAAGACCTGAAAGAGGAGAAGGTGTTAACCACCTCAAAGCACACCATAGCACGCCAGGAGGCGATTTGCTCGTTCCAAATTGACCTGGCAGGGACTGAGTTTGAAGCAGATCCCCGATGCAGTCATCCTGAGGGACTTGAGTCCCCGCGGATCTCGCGTAGCACCCGCAATTGCTTGCCAACCGCAGGTGCAGTTTCCGCCAGCTCAGCACGACTTACCTCAGGAAGGGCCCCGGTCGCTGTTGTTCTTCCTTTCCGGGAACCAGGCAGCAGGCATTGACCCCGGTGAATTCGATGATTTGTCCCAATCGATCACTCATCGGGACTAAAATGCCGATTGATGAGTCCTGTTCCCCGAGCAAAGAAGAACTGCGGATTCGATCCCAGTACCTTCCTCGCCACCATTGGCGAAGGCCGGAAGAGTCTTACCGTTTCCAGAAAGCAAGTAGTCTTCACCCAGGGCGACCGGGCGGACGCCGTCTTCTATATCCAGAAAGGCAAAGTCAGGCTTACCGTCGTGTCCAAGATCGGCAAGGAAGCCACCATCGCCATATTGGGGGAGGGAAATTTCTTTGGCGAAGGCGCGCTGGGCGGGCAGGCCCTCCGTATGGGATCTGCGGCCGCCATGAGTGATTGCCAGTTGCTGCGGATCGAGAAGAAGGCCATGATGAATGCGCTTCACCGGGAGCATGCCTTTTCTGACATGTTCGTGGCGTATTTGCTGGCGCGCAATATCCGCTACGAAGAGGACCTGGTTGACCAGCTGTTCAATTCCAGTGAAAAGAGGCTGGCCCGCGTCCTGCTAATGCTGGCGCATTTTGGCAAGGAAGGCGTGCCCGAGACCGTGGTTCCGAAGATCAGTCAGGAGACCCTGGCCGAGATGGTGGGCACGACTCGTTCGCGAGTCAGCTTTTTCATGAACCGCTTCCGAAAGTTAGGTTTCATTCACTACGCCGGAGGGGAACAAGGCGGGTTACAGGTCCACAGCTCACTGCTAAATGTCGTTCTACACGATTGAATGTGGCCGCGACTGCGTCCTAGATACTGAGTACTCTCCCACTGAACCGGGGAAGGTAGCGGGCAGAACCTGATTCAGCGGTTTCTCTTGATGGCTTCTCGGGGCTACTCGTTTGTCCCAGCGTCCTTGGCGGCGTCGGCGCGCCAAACGTACAGGTATTTGTCATCGCTCGACGTTACCACGGCGATCTTTTTCTCCCGTGTCACGCGGTTCAAAGCTGACCGGAGATTCTGCATCTTCTCGCCGTTCAGACTGCTCAGCGGGACCCTCACCGCTTGCTGGGGGCTCAGTCTTGCAAGGTCACCAAGAATATTTGACACCGCCTTCCGATGTTTTCCCTTGCGGCCCTGTGGAACATCAGACTGATCCACTGCAGAGAAATGCAATTCACGACCATTTCCGTTGCGTCCCATGGCGCCCCCCTTCATCGGCAATCGTATCCGTACACGGGAAATCGTACAGCACAGAATCGTAAGCTGCAACAGAAAATCTATGGAATCGCGGGCGATCTCCATTCCAGGGCGGCGCAGCCCGCAGGATGTTCGCGCCAAGTTGCGTAGTTTGCGCGAGATGCGCGGGCTGCGTTGCACTAAGACTTGATGAGAGTTCACCCGTACAGCTGCAACTGCGCTAGTGTGATGCCGCGATCATGAGCCCTGTCAGCGGCAATAGGAAAAAGCGAGACTTCGACCCGCACGCATTTCTCGCGACCATTGGCGAGGGCAGGAGGAGTCTGACCGTTGCCAACAAGCGAGGGATCTTCAGCCAAGGCGATGCGGCGGACGCCGTCTTCTATATCCAAAAGGGCAAAGTCAGGCTCACCGTGGTGTCCAAGACCGGCAAGGAAGCTACCATCGGAATCTTGGGGGAGAGAAAGTTTTTTGGAGAAGGTTCGCTGGCAGGTCAGGCTCTCCGTATGGGGTCTGCAGCCGCAGTCACAGATTGCCAGCTGCTGCGGATCGAGAAGAAGGCGATGATGAGCGCGCTTCATCGCGAACACACGTTTTCCGATCTCTTCGTGGCGTATTTGCTGGCGCGGAATATCCGTTATGAGGAGGACCTGGTTGACCAACTCTTCAATTCTAGCGAAAAGAGATTGGCCCGTGTCCTGCTTATGCTGGCCCATTTTGGCAAGGAGGGAGTGCCTGAGACCGTGGTCCCGAAGATCAGTCAGGAGACCCTGGCCGAGATGGTGGGAACTACCCGTTCGCGCGTCAGCTTTTTTATGAACCGGTTTAGAAAATTGGGTTTCATTCACTACAACGGCGGACTGGAAGTCCACAGTTCACTGCTGAATGTCGTGCTGCACGATTGACCGGTCCCTGCCGATCTCTTCTCTTCTTCTACTCATTTCCGGCAACCATGTCGCCAAAACTGTACTATCTGTAGCCCGCGACCTTGCGCGGCGTGCCCACCGCGGTGGCAGACGTGATCTGATAGTCCTGGTAGTCGATGGTGAAGGAGGCGTGGCCTCCCAGGCGGATGGTGCTGGTGCTGCGATTGGAGAGTGGCAACCAGAAATCTCCCACTTTTGCGTAGGTCTGTTCGATCCTGGTTTCTTTGGTCCAGAAGGAGGGATTCTTCGCGGGAACCGCATCAATACGCATCACGGCAAAGTCCTCCGCATCGACCCAGATGCGGCCGCGATACAGAAGTTTGTCGTTGGTGCGGGGCTCCACCGAAAGAATGTAAGCCAAACCCGACGGCGTGCTCTCGTAGCCATTGAGAGTGAAGTTGTAGTTGTCGCGATTGAGGGCGACATGGCTTTGGTTCTCTTCGGCGGCTGCCTCTTTCTCGCTCTGCAACATTCGTTTGAATACTCTGTCAATGATTAATTGAGATCCTTTTTCCGACCGGATGCTGAAATCCTTGCTTCCGGGAGTGCTGTACTTTACATCCACAGTCATCTCCGCCGTTCTGGCACCGGGGAAACCGTGATACTCCAGGCGATAGATGCGGGTTCCCTGGTAGGCGCCCAAAGCCCGAGCGCGTTCGAGGTTTCTCCGTATCAGGTTGTTCACGATTTCTTCCGTGCTCAAACGCACAAGCGGCTGCGGGGACAGGATGTCGGAAGGTTGTGCGAATGCAATCTGGGGGAAGCTAAGTCCCAGAAGAATTGACAAGGTCAAATGGGCGGAATAGCTCTGAGGTTTCATTGCTTGAGCCAATTAAGTCAAGATAACCCGCCCGCTTTCTTCAATAGTGGTCAATTTTGACCAGATTTTGCTACTACCTCCGGCTGACAATTTCCTTAGATTTGGCCGTTAGGTGATGGCCACTAAACTGCTTGGCCGGAAGGGTTCCCAGCAATCCGATCCCAGCAAATCGAAGTAGTCGTCCCGGGCGCAAGTTGCTCGACCGCCTTTGCAGGGCCGCCCAAGGAGGGCGACATCGCGTGCGCGTTCACCTCATCAATCCCAGTGAAGTTTCCTTCGGTACCGCGGTCATCACCCCGCGTTGGTTGTACGTGCTTGCGGCCGCAACACCTGCGAGCTTTGGCGATCCCTGCCTGGTGGATGAGACCCTGGAGGCTG
>JBARIF010000710.1:0-5378 GCA_049799615.1 Terriglobales bacterium | reverse complement strand
CTATGGAGGCTTCCCATGCTTAGCGGCTTCAAGCAGTTCATCCTGCGCGGCAACGTAGTTGACCTGGCGGTCGGTGTGGTCATTGGCGCGGCCTTTGGCTCGGTGGTGACAGCATTCACCAAAGATCTGCTCACACCCCTCATCGCGGCGATCGTCGGAAAGCCTGACTTCTCGTCCATCAGCTTTACCATCAACGGCACGCCGTTTCCCGTGGGCGATTTCATCAACGCCCTGGTATCGTTTTTGCTGGTCGCGGCGGCGGTATATTTCTTCGTGATGACTCCGATCAATGCGCTCATCGCACGCATGCGTAAAGCTCCAGCGCCGGCCGATCCCACCACCAAGAAGTGTCCCGAATGCCTGAGTGAGATTCCCATCGACGCCCGGCGCTGCGGCTTCTGCACCCAGCCCCTGACGGCGCGCGCCGCCTGATGTAGGCGCGAGCGTCACCGCTCGTGCAAGGAGTGCCAGCGCTCACAGTCTGAGGATGAGCGCCTGACGGAAAGGTACTCGCCATGACGGATCGAGTCGAAGCCAAAGCCGACCGTTACGCCTACGGCAAGAACCGCCCCGGAAATGCCAGCGTAGCCTACGTTGCTGAAACCCAGCTGCGCGACATCCAGAAAACCCTGCCCTTGCGGGTGCTCTCCACCGACGACTGGACTCACTGGATCACCCATGGCTACGTGGTGGTCAGGCAGGCCGTCCCCGCGGAAAATGTGACGCGCCTGGTTGATCTTCTGTGGGAATTTCAGGAGATGAATTCAGCCGATCCCTCCACCTGGTACAAGGACCAACTCCGCGATCACGCCATGAAGGAGCTGAACCACAGCGGCATGGTGGAGATATACAACCATCAGTATTTATGGGACAACCGGCAGTATCCGCGCGTCTATGACGCCTTTGTCGATATATGGGACAACGAAAAGCTCTGGGTCACGATTGACCGCGCCAATCTGAATCCACCCAATCGCAGCCAGCGCCCCTTCAGCGGCTTCATTCACTGGGATGCGGACACCACGCTTGATCCCCTGCCGGTCAACGTTCAGGGCGTGCTGTCGCTGGTCGATCACGAGCCGGAGATGGGCGGCTTCCAGTGTGTGCCCGAACTGTTTCGCGCGCTCGAGGAGTGGAGAAAGACCCAGCCCGCCAAATCGCGATCCCTGGAAACCCGATACCACCGGCTTCGAAATCGTTCCGGTCATGCCCAGGGCAGGAGATCTGCTGATCTTCAACAGCCTGCTGGCGCACGGCATCCGGCCGAATGTTTCGCAAGACAAGGTCCGCATCGCGCAATACATTTCGATGACGCCGGCGGACGAATCCCGCGAAGACTTGCGCGAGATGCGTGTCCGCTCCTGGCGCAAGATGGAGCCGCCGCAAGGCTTCGCTTTCCCCGGAGACCCGCGGGAGTGGGAGAAGAAGAACTGTTCGCCCGCCCGGCTGACTACTCTGGGCGAAAAGCTCCTGGGTCTGAAGGGATGGAATGATTGACCGGACCCACGCCGGGACTTGCGAGAGCATGGCGTAACATCAGTCATGGCCCGATTTTTGGCTAGCCTTCTCCTGTCCCTGCTCGCCGCCGCCGTGTGGGCACAACCGCAGGCTTCTTCCTCCCATTCGGCGCCGAAGGTGAAATCCCCGGTCCCCGATTCCGGCGCCAGCAGCCAGGGTGTGTACCGCAACTCGGCTTTCGGATTCAGCTACAAGCTTCCCTTTGGCTGGGTGGACCGCACCGCCGAGATGCAAGACGACTCCGCCCCGGCGTTTGAGTCCCGGCTTCTGCTGGCCACCTTCGAACGGCCTCCCGAAGCAAGCGGCGAGACCATCAACTCTGCGGTGGTGATCGCAGTTGAACCGCTTCCCGCGGGCATGAAGACCGATACCGACTATTTCGAATCGCTGGCTGAGCTGACCACGGCCAAGGGCTTTCAGGCGGCAAACGAAGCCCATGAGCTGTCAGTCGGCACCACGAAGTTGGTGCGTGGCGACTTCAGCAAGCCGAGGGGCACGCTCACCATGCGTCAGACCTCGCTGGTCATGGTGCAGAGGAGCTATGCAATTTCCTTTACATTCATCGCCGGGAGCGAAGAGGAAGTGAATGAACTCGTCGAGAGACTAAGTTTCACACCGAGAAAACCAACTCGCTGATCACACCTCGCTCAACACCACGAACACTTTAGAAACTGTCATCCTGAGCGAAGCAGAAAGTTCGCCTCGCGAACTTTCTGCGCAGTCGAAGGACCCCTATAGCGACGGTGCTCCGGAGTCGCCGCGGATTTGGGTTGCGCTGGAAAAGCCCTGAGCGCATAGGTTTCTGCCGATGCTAGGGGTCCTTCGACTCCGCATCCGCGTTCGCAAGCGAACGCCGACGCTGCGCTCAGGATGACAGAGGATTATTCCAGAGATTCCGGCTCCAGCCCGATGTGCTTCTCGCCGGCGGCTTTCTTTTCCACGTACTTCTTGACCCAGGCTTCCCAGCTTTTTCCAGCTGCTGTATCGCGCCCGGTGAAGGCCAGGGCGGCGATGTCAGAATAGGCAATCATGACGCGCTGGTTGGAGGTTCGGGGAAGGACCCTCACCAATGAATCTGCCAGCGTCGGCCCGGTCTTGCGATCGAAAAGGTAGCCTTCGACCGTGCTTCCGTCCTTGCGGGTAATGGTGACGTCCCCGCGGTAGTCGAAGGCTTTTTCCAGGGCTTTGCGGGTTTCTTCTTCGGAGGCCAGCGCGGGGACCCAGCCTTCAAGCTTTTCGTGCTCCCATCCGGGAGAGACTTCGAGCGTATCGGGAGATTGCGGCTCAGCCTCGGGATGCACGTGCCCAGCGGCCTTCCCGGTCACGCCCGGGTCTCCTCGAGCGATTCACTTGGCGCAGCAATCTGCACCAGCGAATGGGAGGGTTCTACCGGTTCGTCGAGCAGTCGCAAAGCGCCTTCGTCGCGATAGCGAGTGAAGAGCGTGCCCTTGACCGTGGCGAAAAAGCCCTCGAGCGAGCCAAAGGTATCGTTCACCGCCGAGGCTTCGTAGCCGCTGTGCACCATGCAGTTGGCGCAATGCGGATTGCCCGACTCCGTGCCGTAGGATTCCCATGCGGTTTCGCGGATCAGCTCGTCGAACGTGTCAGCGTAGCCGTCCTGCAGCAGGTAGCAGGGTTTTTGCCAGCCGAAAATATTGTATGTAGGCATTCCCCACGGGGTGCAGGCGTAGTGGCGCTTGCCCATGAGGAATTCCATGAATAGCGGCGACAGATTAAAGCGCCAGTCCTTCTCGCGGTTCGAGAGGATTGCCCGGAAAAGCCGCCGGGTGCGGGCCCGCCCCAGGAAATGCTGCTGGTCGGGAGCCTTCTCGTAGGAGTAGCCAGGGGAAAGCATCATGCCCTCGATGCCCAGCTCCATCATGTCGTCGAAGAACGCCCACACGCTCTTGGGATCGGCTCCGTCAAAAAGCGTGGTATTGGTGGTGACCCGAAAGCCGCGCTTCAGGGCTTCGCGGACGGCGTCCACCGCAATGTCATAACCACCTTCGCGGCACACGGCAAAGTCGTGGTGTTCTTTCTGCCCGTCCAGATGCACGCTGAAGGTCAGGTACTTGGTCGGCTGGAAGAGATGGATCTTTTCCTTCAGCAGTAAAGCATTGGTGCACAGGTAGATGTACTTCTTCCGCGCCACCAGGCCTTCGACAATCTTGTCGATTTCGGGATGCATGAGCGGTTCGCCGCCCGGGATCGAAACCACCGGCGCTCCGCACTCATCCACCGCCCGGAAGCACTCCTCCGGGGTCAACTGGCGCTTAAGGACGTGGGCGGGGTACTGGATTTTGCCGCATCCGGCGCAGGCCAGGTTGCAGCGAAACAGGGGCTCCAGCATCAGCACCAGCGGATACTGCTTGCGACGGGCAAGCTTCTGCCGGATGACATAACTGGCCACCGTCCACATCTGCGATACAGGCACACTCATGCTGGACTGGGATCTCCCTGCCAATATGCTATCAGGTCAGGCCGATTTCGTGCGCTGGCAATGTGGGGACGCCAGCGTGGGGCGGACACTCCTTGTCCGCCGCGTTGGACCTTGAATTTGGCAAGCGGGAACTTGCCTCGGGAGCGTCGCCAACGCAAGGCTTCCCACATGGTCCCAGGCGGCATTTACCTGCCCGGTTCGGGGATCGAAAAATGCGGCTTCTCATGGTACAATTAGCTACAACCTCGGAAGCCGTAAGTGTTAATAATTTCAGTGATTTGAGGCAAAATCCAGGACTACGGAAGAGTCTGCCGGACGCGCTCCAGAGTCCGGCATTTTCCACGGAGCGGAATGGCCACGAAAGAGATCACTCCCATCGACGAAGCCAAGGTAAAAAACGGAAAGCTCGCGGCGGTTAACGGGGGCAACGGCGACTACAACGCCGATTCCATCAAAGTGCTTGGCGGCATGGAGGCGGTGCGCAAACGTCCCGCCATGTACATCGGATCCACCGGCGAGATGGGATTGCACCATCTGGTTTACGAAGTGGTGGACAACTCGGTAGACGAAGCGCTCGCCGGTCACGCCGACAAGATCGAAGTCACCATCCATCTGGACAATTCCATCACGGTCGTTGACAACGGCCGCGGCATTCCTGTCGATATGATGGACATCGACGGCGAAAAAATTCCGGCCGCAGAGGTGGTGCTCACCAAGTTGCACGCGGGCGGAAAGTTCGATGCGTCCTCCTACAAGGTTTCGGGCGGGTTGCACGGTGTTGGGGTGTCGGTGGTGAACGCGCTCAGCGAAGAACTCGATCTCGAGATCTGGCGCGACGGTTTCACCTGGGAGCAGACCTATTCCAAGGGCGAACCCACCAGCAAACTGAAGAAGGCTGGCGCCAGCAAGAAGCTGGGGACCAAGGTCCATTTCCTGCCCGACAAAAGCATTTTCTCCGTTACCGAATACAACTTCGATACCCTGGCGCAGCGCCTGCGCGAACTGGCGTTCCTGAATAAGGGACTGCTCATCACGTTAACGGATGAGCGCACGACTGAAGCCAAGACCGGCGAAGCGAAATCAGCCGAGTTCAAATACAACGGCGGCATTGCCGAGTTCATCAAGCATCTCAACCGCGGCAAGCAAGTGCTACACGACAAAGTCATCTACATGGAAGCCGAGCGCAGCGGCGTGGTCATGGAGATCGGGCTGCAATATAACGACGCCTACTCGGAGTCGGTGTTCAGTTTTGCCAACAACATCAACACTGTTGACGGAGGATCGCACCTATCGGGCTTCCGCATGGCCCTGACCCGCACCATCAACTATGCCGGCCAGCAGATGGGACTCTTCAAGGACGTTAAAGAAAACCTTACCGGCGACGATGTGCGCGAGGGCCTGGTGGCGGTCATCAGCGTGAAGC
>JBARIF010000709.1:0-15052 GCA_049799615.1 Terriglobales bacterium | reverse complement strand
GTCCGACGCCTTTGAATTTGATTGTGAATTTGGCCAGGGTTAAAAAGTCAACTTCAAAAGCGTCGGACAAGAGTGTCCGACCCACACACGGGCTTACTAGGCGGAAGGCTGGCTGCCGCTGCGGAGTTCGGCGCTCAGGCGCGCCAGTTGCTGTCGATCTTCAAACTTGTCGGAAAGAAATTCCACGCCGTACAAATAGACGCTGCGGTTACGGACTTTGCCGAGGACTCGCACCGGCTCATCGGTGTGGGGATTCTTGAACTCGACTTTGACATGGACTCCCACCGGCAGGTTGGCGGCGGCGAAAAGACACAGGCCGCCCTCGCTGAAATGGACGCCGCGGGCATCCACGACGGTCCTGTGAGCGGAATGATCGAGCGGAGCCTGATCGGGTAGAGCGTGATCCACCACGACGCGCACTGAGGCGTCAAACGGATAACGCTCCCAGCGGCGACGATTGACCTGCTGCTCCATCCCCATCCCAACTTCCAGAATTTTGTTGGCTAGCGGCGTTTCTCGATGGAAAACACCGCGGTCCCTGTGGTTCGCCAGCCTCGAAAGTAGTGTAGTATTGTGATTCGTGAAAGTTACTGTGGTACGACAGACCGTACCGTGACCTGAGTAACTGGCGAATCTGCATCGCAGAAATCGCATTCGTTCCTTCCTGCTTGATTCACCTGGTACCAGAAAGAGCAAGGCAACCTCCATCAGCCTCCACCTCGTCTGAGGAATGAGGCTTCCCAGCCGAAGCAACCAAAAACGGAAACGCCGCATGACTTAAACGAGTATGGAGTTCTTGGGTTCGCACCAGAAGGCCAAGCCTTGTTTGTCCACGCGGAGCCAGCACCAAACTTAGGGGCCCACCTATGAGGGATGTTTACGAAGTTCTGAGAGAGAAGGAGCTTGAGGTATCCAGGCTGCAAGGAGAAGTTGCGGCGCTGCGCGTGGCGGCCCCTCTTTTGACAGACGCTGAAGCCCAGGATGCCGACCAGAAGACAGCAACGGCAGGGGCACAGCCGCTCATCGAAGATTCGCAGGCACGACACGCCACAACCGGCCCGCCCGGCGTGGGGAGATAGAGCCAAACATTAGCTAAACTGCGGCAACTGATTCGGGCAAAAATCTCGGTTTATGTCGCCTCACGTCCCCGGGTTTCCGGGTTCCAGAAAAATCATTGGTGAAACCGTTCTACCCGCTCAACACGACTTTGCCGAACATCCGGCTTTGCTCCAGGTATTCGTGCGCTGCGCGAATTTCTTTCAGGGGGAAAACTCGATCGACCACAGGCTTTAATCGTCCGGCAAAAATATGGCCCAGCACTTCGCGCAATTCCACCATGGTGCCCATGTAGGAACCGAGGAGGGAGAGCTGGCGCGAAAATAAGAAACGTATATCGATGCTGGCGTTGAATCCGGTGGTGGCGCCGCAGGTGACCAAAGTGCCGGCGGGCTTGAGACACTTCATGCTCTCCTCCCAGGTGGCGGAGCCCACGTGCTCGATGACGATGTCCACGCCTTCCCTGTTTGTGATCTTGCGGACCTCTTCAGAAATCTTCTGCTGGTAGTGGTTGATGCCGAAGTCGGCGCCCAGGGCCCGGGCCTTCTCCAGTTTCGTTTCGTCGCCCGCGGTGGTAATCACGCGGGCGTGAAACAATTTTGCAATCTGGACGGCGGCGATACCCACACCAGAGCCGGCGCCCAGTACCAGCACGGTCTGTCCCGGACGAATGTGGGCGAGCCCAACCAGCATGTGCCACGCCGTCAGGAACACCAGCGGAACGCTGGCAGCCTGGTTGAAGTCCAGGCTATCGGGAATCGGGATTACGTTCACGGCAGGCACTGCAATCAGCTCACAATTGCCGCCGTCCACGCGGTTGCCGAGCACAGTGAACTCCGGGCACAGGTTCTGAAGCCCAGCCACGCATCGGGCGCAGTGATTGCAGAAATGCATTGGAGAGAGCAGCACCCTCTGGCCCGGCGTGAAGCCGGTGACATACTCGCCCACCTCGGCGATCTCGCCGGCGATGTCCGCCCCCAGAATGTGAGGCAAGGTCACTCCCGGCAGACCTTTTCGGATCCAAAGATCGATGTGGTTCAGGGCACAGGCCTTTACACGGACCAGGACCTGGTCCTGCCGCAGCTTGGGATCGGGCACATCTTCGTAACGCAGAACTTCAGGACCACCGAATTCATGAATACGGACGGCCTTCATGGCTCCTCCGAGATGAAGTCAAACTACCACAGGTGCATTTCGAAGTCCCATTTCGGCACATCAAGGATGTTCACAAATCACAGACAGTGACAGAGCCTTCGATTAATTTCCAGCAAGGCAGATCCAAGTCCGGAGGGCGTTGCCAGTGGGTACTGGACACGGTTTGCCAAACCGGTGAGCGGCCCATCAGCCACTGCGGTTCGACTCCGCCGCCCTCCGCGCGCGGCTCACCAAAGTAAGTCTTGACAGCACGTGGTGTCCGGCCGATTATAAAGACGGTTTGGCAGACCGTGTCGTAGTCCCGCTGGTTAAGCGCCAGCAGCCCCGGAGTGATTGCCGGGGCTTTTCTTTTGGTCCTGTTGACTCCTCCTGTTAACCGACTGATAATCAAGCTGCGATGGACATTTACGAGGAGATCGTCAAGCTGCGGCAGGAGGGGCGGCGGGGGGCGGTGGCCACCATCGTCAACGCGCGCGGGTCGATTCCCTCTTTCAAGACTGCCAAGATGCTGGTGCGCGACGATGGCTCGATCGTGGGCACGATTGGCGGAGGTTGCGTCGAGGCTGAAATATGGCAGGCCGCGCGCGAAGTCATGGAAAGCGAGAAGCCTCGCACCCTGACCTTCAACCTGAATCAGGATCCCAAGTACGACACCGGGCTGGTGTGTGGCGGTACCCTCGATATTTTTGTGGAACCGGTGCTACCTCCAGCATCACTTTACATTTTCGGCGCAGGCCATGTTTCTGTAAATCTTTACAAGATTGCAAAGAGTGCCGGCTTCGACGTGACCATAGTGGACGACCGCGAAGCGTACGCCAATCGTGAACGCTTCCCCGAGGCCAAAGAAGTGATCGCCGATAATTTCGACCACGCCATGGCGCGACTTGCTCCCAATGAGTCTTCCTACCTTGTGATCGTCACCCGCGGACATCGCGACGACATGCGAGTCTTGCGTTGGGCAGTGCAGACTCCCGCCCGTTATATCGGCATGATCGGTTCCAGGCGCAAGACTATCACCATCTTTCAGGAGTTGACCAAAGAGGGTCTCGCGCCGGAGTTGTTCGATCGCGTGCATGCCCCGGTCGGACTCGACATCGGAGCGGTCACGCCGGAGGAGATCGCAGTCGCGATTACGGCCGAGCTGATTGCTGCGCGCCGGCATGTGGAGCGAGAACTGCCGCACATGAGCTGGTTTCATTCGCGCAAGCGAGAGACGGCTGATCCAGACGCGGAGATGGAAGAATCGGAAGAGGAAGTTTAGCGGGGGTGGCGATTCGGCCTTCGGCGCCCAGAAACTTACTGCGGCACCGTCTCTGGTTCTGTTCCTACGCGCTTACAGCCCCGAGTTCTTTTGAGGCATCTAACTACCCAAGGCAATTTTCGAGGTTCGACTTGAAAGCATCCGGACTCATCATCGCCATGTGTCTTGTGCTTTTTGCACCTGCTGGAGTTTCCGCTCAAACGCCTTCATCTGGCACAACCCTCACCGCAAACCCCGTTTTCCAAAAGAACTGCGCAAAGTGTCACGGTAAGACCGCCGAGGGCCGCCACTTCGGTGGCCCATCGCTCACCTTCGAAAAAAGCAGGGCCATGTCCGCCGCCGACCTGCGCACCATCATCACTAACGGCAAAGGCCACATGCCCAAATACGCCGGCAAGCTAACGCCGGAGGAAATCGACACGCTCGTCGACCAAATCAAGGCCCTGAGCAAGCGGTAAAGGGATCTAGCGATGTCCAGCCCAGGGACTCGACCCTCGAGCGTTCAGGTCAATATCGACGGTCTTTTCCACTCGCAGGATGAAAGTGCTGGGATCCTTCATCCCCCACTTTACGTAGGGCACCGCGAAGTGGACGGTCAGACTCCAGTGGTCGGGCGCGAGTTCAACCTGCGCGGGAACTGTGATCTCGTGCTCGGCGCCAAGGATTCCGAACATGCCGTGCACTTGCACCGCCGAACGCCCGGACGTCTGTACTTTTCCGTCCACCCGGTCGGGGCGAAAAGTTACCTCCGAGTAACGAGCGCTCTGGAGAATCTCCTTGTGCATCTTGCGATCCCGGCCGGTGCTGCCGCTGTTTCCGCTGGGCGCGTCCACCACGATCTCGCCGCTGATTGAGTTGGTGGCGGGATCGAAACGGACCTGGCCGGTTTTCAGCCTGAAGCTGCCGTGCACGGTGTGTAGCACGTCGCCGAGAGTGAAATCCACCGTAGTCTGCGCCGGGTCGAAGTTCAGCGTGGCCTCCTGCGCCTGCCCCCACGCAAGCGAGGCGGCCAGGAGAATGAAAAGAGGGATATTTCGTCTCGCAATCGTCTTCATGGAGCAAGCAGTCTTATGCACTCAACACCTGCCATGCCAGTGAAAGCCCATTCGCCGCAAAGTCCGCCGGCGACAACGCGCCGACGTGCATGGCCAGCATACGGCCAAACAGCCGCTGATCGGAACCGAACGCGCGCATCACTCGCTGCCGGAATGAAGTCTTCCAGTCGAGAGTCAGCATGAGTCGGGCCATAAGTGCCGGACGCCTGGCCAACGCCCGGTGCACCTGCTGATAACGTTCGAGACTGCCTGCCGCGAAACACTCGGCCAGCATCTCTGCCTGACGAAACGAAAGGCACAAGCCTTCGCCGGTAATGGCATCGACTGTGCCGGAGGCGTCCCCGACCAAGGCAACACAGCCTTGGTACACCCTACGCAATTTGCGAGTTGCGGAAATCGCGCCCCGCTCCACGGACGAGGGTTCAGCATCACGCAGGCGAGACATAAGCTCCGGAAAGGCTGGCAAAGCCGCGTCCAGGCGCAGATGCGGATCGCGGGAGATCAGTGCCACGCAGATTTCGTCCGCCGCGACCGGAGTGACATAGATCTGGCACCTCGGGCCCCAGTGCAGTTCCATGCAGTCACTCCAAGGGGAAAGGCGGTAATGCCGGCGGAAGGCAAAGCGCGTCCGATCATAGTGGTATCGGTCGAGGCCTGCCCATTGACGGAGCAGCGAGTGACCGCCATCCGCGCCCACCACCCAGCGGGAGCGCACCGTGTGCCCGCCTAGCAGCACGCCCCCGGAATGTAACCCAGTCACTGGAGTTTGCCAGAGCAGAGTAACTCCCGCCGCCTTCGCCCTCGCGACCATAATGCTGTGCAGCACAGTCCGGCGCACACCGGTGCCGCTACCGTTGGGGAAACTCGCCTCCACGCTCATCTCGCCGCTGACGAAACGGATTCCTCGGAAAGGCTGGGCACTTTTCTCTGGAATGTCGATTCCCAACTTCTCGAGTGCTGCTCGACCATCGGGCATCAGGCCTTCACCGCACGGTTTGTCGATGGGCGGCTGGGTCCCGTCCGCCACGACTACCTCGAAACCGCGCTGACGGGCCGCGATGGCGGTAGCCAAACCAGCGGGCCCGCCTCCAACCACGAAAACATCTGTTGTTTTCACCATTGCAGTAATAAGAGCTCAGAACAGAAGCCGGGTCCCATGGCCGCCATTAACCCCAACGTTCCGGGCGCTGGCCGTCGGTGTTTCATGACTTCCTCCAGCACGACCAGGACCGACGCCGACGATAAGTTGCCCATCTTCCTCAGGCAATCCCAGGAAGCGTCGAGCTGACCATCGTGCAAGTCAAGCGCGTCCTGTATGGCTTCAAGCACCTTCGGGCCACCGGTGTGAAGCAGCCAACTTCCGATGTCGCCCCGAGTGTGCCCATATTCGAAAAGAAACTGGTCCACGTCCCGGCCTATTTGTTTTCGCACCAGGTTCGGGACCTCACGTGAGAGGACGATCCTGAAGCCCTTCTCGGAGATCCGCCAGCCCATCATTTCTTCGGTGTGGGGATAAAACACGGACCGCGTCGCGAGAATTTTGGGGCCAAGTTGCTCAGATTCCGGCGCAAACCCGCTGAAGTTCTCGCCCGCCACAATTACGGCCGCCGCGCCATCACCAAAAAGTCCCGAGGAAATCAGGTTAGCCGGAGACAGGTCTTCCTTCTGGATGGTCAAGGAACAGAGTTCAACGGAGAGCAGAACGGCGAGCTGCGAGGGATAAGCCTTCACGTAATCGGCCGCGCGCGCAATTCCCGCCGCTCCCGCCACGCAACCGAGCCCGAACATCGGCACCCTCCGGATGTTCGGCGACAGCCCCATCCGGTTGATCAACAATGCATCGATCGAAGGACTGGCGATGCCGGTAACCGACGTGAAAAAGAGCGCGCCCAGGTTCCGAACTGCGAGTCCAGCATGGGTCAGAGCGCGGCAAATGGCCTGCTTGCCGAGGTCGAGCGCCACTTCAATCCACAGGTCATTTACCTCGCCCCACCCGGAAAGTTTCGGATAGGCATTAACCGGCAGCACTAGATAGCGCCCGTCGACACCTGTATTGCGATGCAGGCGGCGGAACACTTCCGGGGTTTCCAACTCTGCGCCCCAATACGTCTCTAATGCATCAAGCAAAACTGCCTGGGGATAGTAGTGTTTGGGGAATGCGCTGACAGCGCTGACGATTTGCATGATGGGATGGTTTCAGTCCTGTGTAAGCAGGCGATTGCCGCATTGGTTCATACGCTGATCGCTCTCCGCGCCAAGCCGAGAGCTTCAGACCAGAACGAACCGGAGTGATGGGCCAGCTCCACAACGTCGCGGATCGCGGAGACAAACTCGGCGATCTGCCGTGGAGTGACCACCAAGGGAGGAGCGACCTTCAGCACCATGAAGTCGTTTCCACAAATCTGTGTCAGGATCCCATGATCGCGGAACAGGCGCATGACCAGAATCTGTCCGAACATGGCGGGATGGATCCTGGCAAACGCCTCGAAGGGCGCTCGCAGCGAAAAGCTTCGTGGAGCGGTGAACTCAATACCCTGCAAGAGCCCCTTGCCCCGAACCTCCTTCACCATCTCGTAACCGGAGAGAGCTTCGGCCAGTTGCCGCTGCAGGTCCATACCCATTTGCGCAGCGCTCTCGCCGAGGCGCTCGCGTTCCAGCACATCGAGGGTTGCCAGGCCGACGCGCATGGAGAGGCTGTTTTCGCCGAAGGTAGAGGCGTGGACAATCGAGCGTTTGAAGGAGCTGAACACGGAGCCGTGCACGCCGTTCGACATGAGCACAGCACTCACCGGAACCAGGCCACCGCTCAAAGCTTTCGCCAGAACCACAATGTCGGGCGTAATGCCGAAATGGTGTGACGCCAGGAATGGACCGGTGCGAAACATCCCCGTCTGAACTTCGTCGGCGACCAGGAGGGATCTGTAGCGCCTGCACAGGTCTTGCGCACCCTTAAGGTAGCCTGGCTCAGGCACGCGAATGCCGCCTTCCGCCTGGATCGGTTCCACGAAGAACGCGGCATAGCGCCTGGTTGCCAGTTCTTTTTCGAGAGCCGCGAGGTCGCCGAACGGCACAGTCACGGTTTCAGGAAGAAGCGGCCCGAAGCCTTTACGCCAATACTCACCGTTCATCAGGGAGAGTGCGCCACAGGTCAGGCCATGGAAGGCGCGGTCGCTGGAGATCAGACCAACGCGTCCGGTGTAAGCTCGCGCGAACTTGATCGCGGTTTCGACACCTTCGCTTCCTGAACTAGCGAAAAACACTTTGGAGAGCCCGCCGCCCGCCAAGTGGCAAAGCCGCTCCGCCAACTCCCCGGCCAGTTCGGAGGCGTTACTCTGCAGCATTACGGGCCCCGACTTGTCCAACTCTTCTTTGAGGGCAGACACAATTGCCGGATGGTTGTGACCCGTATTGTGGACGCAGTAGCCGGAAAGAAAATCGAGGATACGGAGGCCATCTGCGGTGAACAACTCCGTTTCCACGCAACGTTCATAGCTCAGATTCATCTCGAGCAGCCTGAGCAGCTTGACCCATTGAGGGTTTACGTGGTCAGAGTAAGCATCTGTGGCGAGCCGTTCAGCCGTGGGCATAGTCAACATTCTTGTGCGGGACTTCGTTTGTGACTTGGGAGTGTGATGCAACTCGTTGCAGCCTAGGTTGCTAGCAGTTCGAGAAGGCCAACACAATTGGCCCCATTTCGTAGCGATTCGGGACAAATAATCTGAACCTCAGCGCTCTCTGTTGGGGCTAAGAACCTAGACCGTCATCTACACCAATCGCGCTTCGGCGCCCGCCCGCAGGACCGCCGTCTGTTCCATCCCTGCGATTCAGCCTTCGCTGAACCTCAATATTTGCTATCTTCGTTACATGAGCCGGGCGCCTAGTTGGTGCGGAGTGATATTGGCGGCGGGCGAGTCCTCGCGCATGGGGTCTGACAAAGCGCTGCTGCCCTGGCCTCCGGTAGCCAAGGGCATGCCATTTTCCGGTGAGACGTTTTTGTCGGCCGCGATCCGTTCCCTGAGTTCAACTGACCAGGTGGTGGTGGTCGTCGGAAACAATGAGCATGAACTGGCCCCGGTGGTGTACGCGGCGGGCGGCTCGCTGGTGCGAAACCCGGCACCGGAGGGTGGCCAATTCAGCTCTCTGCGGGTCGGGCTGCATGCCGTTCTGGACCTGGGACGGGATGCCGCCATGATCACCCTGGTGGATCGTCCGCCCGCGAGCGCCGCGACCCTGGCCAATCTGCGGGCGGCATTTGAAGCAGCCCCCAGCGAGACCTGGGCGGTGGTTCCGGAATACGGCGGACGCCACGGGCATCCCTTCCTGGCCGGCCGCGAAATGATCGAAGTATTTCTTAAGGCGCCGGCAACCGCGACCGCAAGAGACGTCGAGCACCAGTATCAGCAGCACCTTTTGTACCTTCCGGTCGATGATCCCCATGTCACCATGAATGTGAATACACCCCAGGACTACGCAGCGCTGATAAATCCTCAAACGAGATAATTCCCCCATACGCATGAATCCAGAGAACGCGCGGCTGAACTCTTCGGTCAAAACTGCTGACTTCATCCAGTCGGTCCTACAGTTAAAGCCCAGTCTTGCCGTCTTCGATTGTGACGGCACACTCTGGTCCGGTGATGCCGGGTTCGGATTCTTTGAGTGGGAATTGAACCGCGGGCTGGTTTCTGATGACATCGTGCGCTGGGCCTGGGCCCGCTACGCCGACTACCTGGCCGGCAAGGTCAGCGAAGACGACATGTGCGCCGAAATGGTGACTATCAATCGCGGGCTGCTGGAAGCCGATGTGATGCGCGCGGCGGAAGAGTTCTTCGAGGCGAAAATGGTGGAAGGATTTTTCCCCGAGATGAAGGACCTGGTCTCCCGCCTCCACCACGGCGGCTGCGAGGTCTGGGCGGTCTCGTCCACCAGTGAATGGGTCATCCAGGCGGGAATGAAGCATTTTGGAATTCCACCCAAGCGCATACTGGCGGCCGCAGTTGTGGCGGAAGCCGGAAAGGTCACTGATAGAATCGTCCGCGTGCCCAGCGGCAAGGGCAAGCCGCAGGCCATTCGCGAAGTCATTGCGCGCACTCCGGACGCAGTCTTTGGAAATTCTATCTGGGACGCGGACATGCTGGAAATCGCACGGCATCCCTTTGCGATTAATCCGACAAAGGAACTGGTGGCGATTGCCGAAGAGCGCGCCTGGCCGATTTATCACCCGAAACCAGTTGCCGGTTCTTAGTTCCCAGTTCCCAGTTGTTGCAGGAGTGCGGCTAGCGTTTCCAGCGCCAGGTGGCTGGCGTGGTTCGAGGCCTGGGGTAGACCACCAATCAACTGAATCAGTTCTTCGCCGCGTAGCTGCCGGGCTTCAGCGATTGTCTTACCCTTCACCAGTTCGGTCAGCAGCGAGGCGCACGCCATCGTGGGAACGCATCCCTGGGCGAGAAACCGGACGTCTTCGATGCGTCCGGCCGCGACTCGCAGAGTGAGTTTCAAGACATCTCCGCAAGCCGGGTTTTCAACCTGCGCGGAGGCGTCCGGATTGGGTACCGTGCCGGGGTTGCGCGGATTCTGGAAGTGATCGAGGACCTGCGGTGAATACATCGATAACCCTAAATTCCCGCCTCGAAATCCACTTCGATCGGATCAATCAGAGGCACCAGCCAGGTCAGCAATTTCTGATGGATGGGATGGGGTCCGTAGGCCTGCAGGGCAGCCTCGTCGGAAAACTTCATGACGCCGCCCAGTTCGAAGCCTTGTCCGCGCGGTGAAGTGTTGACTCCGACCAGGGTTTCCTGCAGGCCCGGGATTTGGCCCTGCAGCTTACGTATTTCGGCAATGGCGCATTGTTTCTGTTCTTCCGTGACTTCCGGCTTCCAGCGAAACGCGAACATGTGAATGAACATGATGGACAGAAACCCTCCGCGAGATTGTAGCGGGTGGGCAGCGATTGTGTAAAAAGCTCGCTCTCCAAAAAGCCGAAGGCCTGTACGATGGGGGAGTGACCTCCGACCATACTCCGCAGCGCGTGGTCTGCCTGCAGCCCAGCGCTACTGTCATCCTGGCTGCGCTGGGCCGGCTGGACCGGGTGGTGGCCTGCACCCGGTATTGCGCTGATGTCTGTCCCGAAGTCAAGAACGGCGAACGCCGCATCATCGCCGATTCCTGGACGGCGCAGAGCCGACAGATATTAGCCGCCCATCCCGACCTGGTAATCGCCGCCGTTCCTTACCAGGAAACGGCGGTGGTGGAAATCCTGAAAGCGGGCATTCGCTTTCTGGGGCTGGCGCCGAAAACGCTGGCTGACATTTATTCCGACATTGCCACCATCGCAGGAGCCGTGCATGCCGGGGAGCAGGGGCAGCTCGTGATTGCAACCATGCAGGCCGGGATCGAGGGCCTGCGGGTAAGGAACGGGAAGCGGCCTCGCGTTTTCTGTGAGGAGTGGGGCAAACCGTTGATTGCGTCCCAGAGGTGGGTGGCGGAACTGGTCGAAGTTGCAGGCGGCGAGTTCGTGGGCGAGCCTGGAGGACGGTCCTCAGCAGAATCGGTTCTGGCCCATGCTCCGGAAGTCGTGGTGGCGGCCTGGTGCGGGGCCGGCGACCGCGTCCCGCTGCAAAAGATTGTCCGCGAGCGGGGATGGCAGGAGATGCCTGCGGTGCGCGCCGGCCGAGTGTACTGCATCCGCGATGAGCTTCTGAACACCCCCGCTCCCACCCTGGTGCACGGCCTGCGAGCGTTGACGGCGGCGATTCATCCCGATGCTTTTCCACAACCCGAAGGGCTAAGATGTATCGCTGAGGCGCGAGTCTGATCTCACGCGCCTCGGCTAAGTGGTCGGGGACACCTATGCCTCCTGGTTCCGCATTTGCAGAAGTCAGGAAAGAGATCGACCGCATAAACCAAGCCGCCGGATCGGTGGAAGATTTCATGTGGGAGACGGTGAAGGTGCTGCATGATCGCATGCTGAAGTACAACTGGGTCGGTTTCTACATGCTGGAGAACAAATCCCTGGATTCGCAACCTCGCATGCTGGCTCTCGGACCCTTTCAGGGAGCCATGACACCGCACACTCGCATCCCCCTGAACCAGGGTATTTGCGGGGCAGCCGCTTCCACGGGCAAGACCATCGTGGTGGACGACGTCAGCCTCGACAGCCGTTACCTGGCTTGTTCCACGGAAACTAAATCTGAAATTGTGGTGCCCGTATTTGTGCGCGGCAGGGTGGTCGGCGAACTGGATATCGACAGCCACTTCCCGGCCGCATTCGGAGATGAAGATCGCACCCTGGTCGAGTATTGCGCTTCCCTGGTGGGCAAGCAGATGGAAAAGTTCGCGGGATGAAGAGTGGGAAAGAGCAGGCGCGCGCCACCGGGGACAGTCGGGCATCAGAATCGGCACGCCCTTCGCATCGAGGTCCCTCGCCATCCCTGAAGCAAGTGGTGGCCGCGCTGATTTTCAAGGATGACCTGCTTCTGGTATGCCAGCGCACCCGGCACCAGACCATGCCGTTGAAATGGGAGTTCCCCGGAGGCAAGATCGAAGCCGGCGAACAGCCGCGTGATGCCTTGCGCCGGGAATTGAATGAGGAACTCGGCATTGATGCCACCATCGGCGACGAAGTGGCGCGCCTTCACCACGAATACAACAGTCGGTCCGCGGTGGAATTGCGTTTTTACGCTGTGCGCGAGTACAAAGGCGAAATCGAGAACCGGATTTTCAAGGACATGCGCTGGTCAACACGCTCCGATCTGCTTTCGTTTGATTTTCTGGAAGCGGATCGGCAACTGGTGAGAGAGCTCGCCGAAGGAAAGATCGCCTAGAGCCGGCGTGGGGCGAACACTGCTGTCCGCCCCACACGGTCAGCCGGATCCACCCCGCAGGGTCCAGAACCAGGCCAGCGTCAATCCCACCATGATTACGGTCGTAGCCCAGGCCACCACATTATAGAGAGGCGTACTCACATACTCTTCCATCAATTCCTTCTTGTTCACCAGCAGCAGCATGAACACGAGCACGAAGGGCAGAACGATTCCGTTTACCACCTGGGACAGAATGGAAATCTTCACCAGCGGAATATTGGGCATCAGGATTACGCCCGCCCCGGCCACGATCAGGATGGTGTAAAGCCAGTAAAACACCGGAGCTTCACTGAATCGCTTTCCCACTCCCGACTCAAATCCCAGGCCCTCGCAAACCGCGTAGGCGGTCGAAAGCGGCAGAATCGAGGCGGCAAACAGCGAGGCGTTGAACAATCCCATAGCGAAAAGGATGTAGGCATAGTCTCCCGCCAAAGGATGAAGTGCCTGGGCCGCATCTTTGGCGTCGCTGATGTTGTGGTAGCCGTGCACGTAAAGCGTGGACGCGCAGGCCACAATGATGAACCAGGCCACGATGTCGGTGAAGACGCACCCGGCGATCACGTCAAGCCGCGATGCATTGTACTGCCGACGGGTCACGCCTTTCTCCACGATGGAAGCCTGCAGGTAGAACTGCATCCAGGGCGCGATGGTGGTGCCGACGACGCCGATCACCATGTACAGGTAATCCTGCCGCAGAAACATTTCCTTGTGCGGCGGGACAATGGTGGCCTGGAGCGCTTCCAGCCAGGCGGGTTTGGCCAGGAATCCGGCAACGATGTACGTGAGATAGAAAAACGAAGCGGCCAGGAAGACTTTCTCCACCGTTTTGTACTGGCCCTTGACCACGATCAGCCAGACAATGACCGCGCAGACCGGGACGGTGTAGTACTTGTTGAGGCCGAACAGCTCTAGACTGCCGGCGATACCGGCAAATTCCGTGACCACGTTACCGAAGTTGACGATGACCAGGCCGATCATCATGAAAAAAGTGATGCGGAGTCCGAATTCTTCGCGAATCAGGTCGCTCAGGCCTTTGCCGGTGACTGCGCCCATGCGGGCCGCGATCTCCTGCACCACGATCAGCGCCACCGTGGTGGGGATCATCGTCCAGAGCAGCATGTGCCCGAACTGGGCCCCGGCCGCGGAATAGGTCCAGATCCCGCCGGCATCGTTGTCCACGTTCGCGGTAATGATGCCCGGACCGACCACCGCGAAGAAGATCAGAAACCGGATTTTCCAGCGTTTCAGGAAGGTCATGCGGCGCACACATATCGTGGCAGTGACCGATCAGCATAAATGCAGGCAGCAAATCTGGATAGTTGAAATCGGAGAAACCGCCGTTGGCTGTTGGTCGTTGGTCGTTGGCCGAACCTCAATAGGATGAGTTTGAGCCAACGGCCAAGGACCAACGGACCACGACGATCTTTTACAGGCTGGCGCGCAGCAGGCTGATGATGTCGTCGGAGGTGATGACTCCGGTCAATTTCTTGTTGTCGTCCACCACGGGCAGGGTCAGCAGATTGTACTTGTCGAAGAGTTCGGCAACGTCCTTCTCCTTGGCGCTGGCGCGAGTGGAGATCAACGGCTCCTGAGTCAGTGAAAGCATGGCCGTGTCGGGGTTGGCCAGCACCAGCTTTGCCAGGGGTACGGCTCCCGCCAGGGTGCCGTGGGAATCCACCAGATAGATGGTACTGACGGTTTCAACTCCGCCCTCAAAGCGCCGCAAGACCTCGATGGCATCGTGCACCGTGGCAATCACGGGAACCGCCAGATATTCGGGGTTCATCAGGCCGGCGGCGCTGTTTTCCTTGAACTCCAGGAGTTCAACCATTTCCTTGCGTTCCTGAGGTTCCATTTCCAGCAGGATTTCCGAGGTGCGTTCTTCGGGCAGGTCGGCCAGCAGGTCGGCGGCCGCGTCCGGTTCCATCTCCTCCACGATCTCAGCGGCACGTTCGGAATCGAGCGACTCGAGAATCGCCTTCTGTACCTTGGGCTCGACTTCCTCCAGGGCTCCGGCTGCCACTTCTTCATTCAGGGTCTCAAACACCGCCTCGCGTTCGTCAGGAGCCAGGTCTTCGACGATATCGGCGATGTCGGCGGGGTGCAGTCTGGCCAGACGCTCGTGGGAAATCTTGAGCTTTACCCGGCGGGCGGGATCAGTCTCGATCAGGTCAACGAAGTCCCAGGGAATGCTGCGCGGAGGGATTTGCCGCAGCAGCGCCCGCAACGCCACCAAGGGAACCACACCTTTCAGCAATCGCCGGATGGCGCCGCGGGGGCCGACATCCACCGAGCCGACTCTCAGCACCGGACGGTTGCCGACGGATTCCTGCAGCAGATCCAGGTCGTTTACCCGGACGACTTTCCGGCCGAAGACGTCAATGACCTGCTGGTCAAGAAGATCACGTCCCAGCAGCAGCATGCCTTCCGCGCCATCGCCGTTGGCCCAGGCGGTGGTGGGCGAGTCAGTGCGAACGCCCCCGTTGATCGAGGTGACAGACACAAATGGCAGGATACGGTCGCCGCCACTTGTCTTTACAATCAAAACCGCGACCCGGGCCCGGTCTTCCTGGGGAATCAGGGCCACTTCGCGCACCCGGCCGCATCGGCTCCCGGCCGTGTCAAACACCGGGATACCCAGCAGTTCGGTAAGCGCAAAGGTC
>JBARIF010000708.1:0-14388 GCA_049799615.1 Terriglobales bacterium | reverse complement strand
GGCTGGACCACAGCGGCCTGCGGGGCCCGCAGTGTGCGTGAAGATTCCGCGTCCACTTCCGCAGCGGGTGCTACTACGCTTTGCGCGAGCACCGGGGCTCGTTGCCGGTTGGCCGGCATGGTATCAGGAGCCGGCGCGACCGCGGTTATTGGCATCTCCGGCACTCTTACGTTCGCGGCCGCCGTTGTCGATGCCAGCGGTATGGCGGGCTGGGCCGGGGTTTGCGACCAGGCCACGATATTGGGCAGCGGCACATCATGATTCAGCTTGATATCGGACGGAGTGACGATCGTCTGCGTGCGATTGTCGGCCTCGGCCGGTACTGAAATGATGGGTTGCGGTGCCTGCTCGGGTTCGCCCTTTTGCGGAAGCGGTCTTCGCGCGCCTCCGGTGTCGAGGGGCGGAAGATATTCGGAAGGAGCGTAGTAAATCACGTCGGTGCGAGTGAAAACCGGACGATCCAGTACCTGCGGCCTCTGCGGCCAAAGCTGCACCCATCCCCAGAGCGCCACGATGACTGCGCCATGACAAATGAGCGATTGCGCAAACCGGCCCCAGGGCAGCCGAGAGTTGACGAAAACATCCGGCCAGAATGAGCCCGGCCGGGAATAGAGATGTAGCGACGAATCCTTAGGACGGCGAAGCAGGTCTGCAAGGTTGTGCAGGAAGACCGTGTGCCAGGGGGGCAGATTGACCAGAAAGACCGGTGCGGCCGTGGTTTCTGCTGTTGCTTCCGACAAGGGTTCCAGGAGCACCGAGGCTGGCTTCATCGAGTGGACCACATCAGGCAAAACGCTTATTATAGCGTGCGTTTCGGGCAGTAGATACTGACCAGTTCATGCATGGCGGAGGGCATCCTGTCCGTCCGGAAAACGCCGGCGAGGGCTCCCGCGCTACATCGAGCACGGGTTACCTCCACTACTCTATTTGCTTTCCATGTTCTAATACCTACATGGTCAGGTTGTTCCGGATACTTCCCGCCATGTTGCTGCTGACTTGTCTGCTCTCGCGCGGGCAGACCGCCGCGCCCAACCCGGCCGCCCCCAAAGCCGCTGACGACTATTCCGGCATGTATTCCTTCCTGCAGGACGGCGAGTTTGTGCAGCTCACCGTTGAAGACAAGGGTCGCGTGACCGGCTTCATTTCGTGCTACGGCGACCTGGAGAGCGATCGGGGAGAGTTCCTCGATCTGTTCTTCAAGGAGGGCAAACTCGAAGGCAAAAACCTGGCCTTCACCACGCAGACCGTGCACGGCGGCTGGTACGAGTTCAAGGGCACGGTCGAGCGTGGAGCGGGGAAAAATCCCGGGGACGAGGCTTACTACGTTCTCAAAGGCACCCTGCTCCAAAACACCACGGATGCCAACAAGAAGACCTCGGCCAAGTCTCGCGATGTCGCCCTCAAATCATTCCCGCAGGATCTGGATACGCCCGTTCAAAAGTAAGTTTCTGTCATCAAACTCAAACTTCATCTGTCATCCTGAGCGCAGCGGAAAGTTCGCTCGCGAACTTTCCGTGAAGTCGAAGGACCCCTATGGCAACAAGGGCGCTCGAATTTTGCGTGGTCGTATCCAACTCGTGCTGCGCGCCCTCTAATTCGCAACTTTGGTAGGCAGCCTCTGACTCCGAGGCAGCTTCGCGAAGCGAATCTGTTTCTACCCGTCAATTGCCGAACTGCCAAGCCCCAGAGGCTCCCCGCAGTGGCACTCCAAGCCAGCGCGTTGTATCCTCGGTTCGTGCCCCGCCCACATGCGCCTCATCGCTCTCCCACTCCGGGACTCGTCTTGGGGCTGATCATTACCTTGGCCGCCGTGGTGGCCTATTCGGGATACATCACCCGGCAAATCTCCGGCCTGCGGGAATTGCAGAACAACCTGGTGGACCGCAACCGCAAAGACTCCCTGCAATTGCTGCGCATTCAAAATGATCTCAACACCCTGGCGCTGGCCATGCGCGACATGCTGGACAACAATGAGCCCTATCCCCTGACCGCGTGGACGGCGCAATTTCAGCGCGTCCGCTCCGACCTGAACGACGCTTTGGCGAAAGAGGAGCAGGTTGCGGTTGCCGACCGCACTCCCGAGCAGCGCCAGTATCTTAAAAATTCCATGGACCAGTTCTGGGATGCGGTCGATCGCACCTTTGCCCTGGCCGCGGGCGGCAAGCCCGGCGAGGCCCGGGCCCAGATCCAGCTTTCTCTACAGGCCCGGCAGGCGGCGCTCAGCACGGCGGTGGCGCGCCTGCTGGTGCAAAATAACGAAAGCGAGGAGCAGGCCGCTCTGCGCATTGCGGAGATCTACGACCGGGTGCAACGCCAGGTCTATCTGTTTCTCACCCTCACCCTGGTGGCCGTCCTGCTGACTGGCTTGTATTCGATCCGTTCCAACCGGCAGTTGTTTGCGCAACTGGCCGCGCTCTCCGCCCAACGCAGCGAGCTGGCGCAGAAACTGATTTCGACCCAGGAGTCCACCCTGCGCCACATTTCCCGCGAGCTGCACGACGAGTTTGGGCAGATTCTGACCGCGGTGGGCGCCATGCTGTCGCGCGCCGGAAATCAGGTGCCCGAGAGTTCGCCCCTGCGCGCCGAGCTGCGCGAGGTGGCCGAAATCGCGCAAAGCACCCTGGACAAGGTCCGCAGCCTCTCGCAGGCCCTCCACCCCGTCATGTTGGACGAGACCGGACTGGAAAGTACGCTCGACTGGTATTTGCCGGTGGTGGAACGCCAGGCCGGCATTCACATATCCTATGAGAAATCAGGTAAAGCCTACCCCGTGGATGGAAATGCTGCTATTCATGTGTATCGCGTGGTGCAGGAGGCGCTGAACAATGTGACCCGGCATTCCGGGGCCCGGGAAGCTTGGGTGCGTTTGCGATATCTGCCCAAGACCCTGGAACTGGAAGTGGAGGACCACGGCAGCGGATTCGTGACCCAGTCGGTGAAGCAGGGCATTGGGCTGGTGGCGATGCGGGAGCGCGCGGAATTGTTGGGCGGCGCCATGGAGTTTACGCGGCCTGCGTCCGGCGGCACGCTGGTCCGACTGATCGTTCCGCGAGAGAAAATGGGAGAAAAAATGGGAGAGAAAATGGAGTCACATGCCGGATAAAATTTCTGTCTTGCTGGTCGATGACCACAGCCTGGTGCGGCGCGGTTTCCGGCGCATTCTGGAAGATGAACCCGACATCGAGGTGACGGGCGAGGCCGGCGACGGCGCCGAAGCCGTTCGAATGGCGCACGAACTCAAGCCCCGCGTGGTGGTGATGGATTGCGCCATGCCGAACATGAACGGCTTGCTGGCCACCCGGAAGATTCTCGAACAGCAGCCGCAAACCCTGGTACTCATGCTCAGCATGCATCCCGAGGAAACTTTGGTACGCCAGGCCCTGGACGCCGGCGCGCGGGGATACGTCCTGAAAAATGCCGTGGACCTGGAACTGGGAGCGGCGATCCGCCGGGTCGTGGCCGGAGAAACTGTGCTGGACTCCCAGCTCGGCCGTCCCGAAACCCTCAAAGGTGATCGCGGCGAGCATCTCACTCCGCGCGAACTCGAAATCCTGCAAATGATCGTCGAAGGGAAATCCAATAAGGAGATTGCCACGGTGCTCGATCTCAGCGCCAATACGGTGGCGGTGCATCGCGCCAACATCATGGACGCGCTGGGAATCCACAAGACCGCGGAACTGGTGGTTTACGCGATCCGCAACGGCCTGGTAAATCTTCCGTGAACCGGCGCCACTTTCTGTGCGGTATGGCGGGCCTGGCTTCCACTTCAGGCCTGCTGCTGGACGCGTTCGCGGCGCCGCCAGCCGCTCCCGGCTTTCGCCTGGTCGATGCGACAGCCGGTGCCGGCATACAATTCCGCCACAACAGCGGTGCCTATGGCGGCAAGTTCCTTCCGGAAACCTTGGGCTCCGGTTGCGCTTTTTTGGATTACGACGGCGACGGCTGGCAGGACATTCTCCTGATCAACGGCATGGACTGGCCCGGCCACAAGCGCCAGCGCAGCACCCTGAAGCTCTATCGCAACAACCGTGACGGCACATTCTCCGATGTTACCCACAGAGCTGGCCTGGACATAGAGATGTACGGCATGGGTGTGGCGGTCGGGGACTATGACAACGACGGATATCCCGACATCCTGGTCACCTGCGTCGGACAGAATGTGTTGTTCAGGAACACCGGCAAGGGCACCTTCCGTGACGTAACCAAAGCCAGCGGACTCGGCGGCCGGCATGCCTTCAGCACCTCCGCGCTCTGGTTCGATTTCGATCGCGACGGTTTGCTGGATTTATTTGTCTGCAATTACGTGAAGTGGTCTCCCGAGCACGACGTCTTCTGCAGCCTCGACGGAAAAAATAAGTCATATTGCACTCCCGAAGCTTACCGCGGAGAAACCTGCTGGCTGTTCCACAATCTGGGCAGCGGGAAATTTGAAGACGTTACCCCCACCAGCGGTGTTTTCGACAGCAGTTCGAAATCACTGGGCGTGGCCCTGCTCGACTACGACGAAGATGGCTGGCCCGACCTGCTGGTGGCCAATGACACGCAACCCAACAAGCTCTACCGCAACCAGCGCAACGGCACCTTCAAGGACGTTGCGGTCGAGGCCGGAATCGCGTTCAGCGCCGAGGGCAAGGCCCGCGCCGGCATGGGCGTGGACGTGGCTGACTTCAATAACTCGGGCTCCCCCGGCGTAGCCATCACCAACTTCGACAACGAAATGATCGGTCTCTACCGGGTTTCCGGTGACGGAAGCTACGTGGATGTCGCCACCCAGGGCGGAGTAGGACTGGCCTCAAAAGACAGGTTGGGATTCGGCTGCGTATTTCTGGATGCCGATCTCGATGGCTGGCTTGACCTGGCAGTGGTCAACGGGCACATCGATGATACCGTGCGTAACGTGCGCGGAGTCGGCTACGCCCAGGCGCCCCAGTTGTTTCTCAACGATGAGCAGGGAAGATTCCGGGACGTGGCCGGCGAGATCGGCGGCGGTTTCACTCAACCTAAAGTCGGGCGCGGCCTGGCCTACGGCGACTTCGATCGCGACGGCGATCTCGATCTGCTGATGACCACCAACAATGGCCCCGCCTATCTGTTTCGCAACGACCAGGCCGCCGGCAACAAGAGCATTCGTATTCGGCTGGTCGGCACCAAATCGAACCGCGATGCCATCGGAGCGCGCGTGCGTATTTTTCACGGTGAGAGCAGTCAGTCGCGATTAGTCAAGGGAGGATCGAGTTATCTCTCGCAGTCCGAACTCGCTCTCACTTTTGGTTTGGGCAAGCGCGACCGGATTGATCGTCTGGTAATCGACTGGCCCAACGGCGGGACAGAGGAACACAAGAACCTCGCGGCAGGCCGCGCCTACGAGTGCGTGGAATCCAAGGGCATCAAACCACTGGGAAGCTTTTGAGTTAATTTTGCGTTACGGACCGAACTCAGCCTCGCTTGCGCGTACGCCGGCTGACGAACATGCCACCCAGACTAAAGCCGAGTATCGCGCCGAGCGCAGCCGCGGAAAGCATGATCCCGGGCGATGCACCGCTGGTACCGCGGGAGAACAGGGCGGAGGTGTATGCCATGGACAAGGTCCAGAAGGCCAGGCGCAAGTACATGGGGGAACCTCCTGGCGAAATTGTCTCACGAACGCGCTGGCATTGTTACACAAAATTCGGGCCACTGAAATGCGAAGGACGGTAAGGACTTTCCTGCTTTGATTGCTGGATCTTACCAGGGTGGAGGGCGGGGCCGGTCTCGACGAAGTCTTAAGCTCTTCTCATGTTGAAGGAGGGACGTATGGATGCGCTGGCACAGGGTCTCCGCTTCGCATTTCGCCAATTGCGAAAGGCCCCCGGCTTCAGCCTGACCGTAGTGCTCACCCTGGCCCTGGGCATCGGCGCCACCACCGCTATTTTCTCGTTGGTTGAAGGCATCCTGTTGCGGCCGCTCCCATTCGACCATCCTGATCGCCTGGTTCTTTTGGGAGATCATCTGGGGGACAACCCGAGCACCCCCGTCACTGCCCGCGAGATCGGCACATACTCGAATGCAACCAGCGCCTTTTCATCTCTCGGCGGCTATACCAGCGCACGCTATGAGCTCTCCGGTGGCGGAACTCCGGAAGAAATCAACGGTGCCCGCTTTACGGCAGGCGTCTTTCCGACCCTCGGTGTTCGTCCGATTCTTGGCCGAATCTTTTCGCAGCAGGAAGAGAATGCCCATCAGCCGCTCGCCGTTATCAGTTATGCCCTGTGGCTGACCCGCTACAACCGCGATCCCCAGGTGCTTGAGCGCTCCATCGTTCTCGACCGCAGGCCCTACTCGATTATCGGCGTGATGCCGCGCACCTTTGAATTTCCGATAGAAGACGGAACTCTCGACCAGGCGCAGCTTTGGGTGCCCATGAGCCTTACCCCGGAGGAACTCGCCGAGCAGCACGCCGGCTTTTGGGGATACCAGATGGTTGCTCGCCTCAAGGATGGCATGACCGTATCGCAGGCCGCGCAGGACACCGACCGTGTCGCCAGACAGATCATGAGCAATATCCCTGCCGGCATGTCCGCGATCCACATCCGCGGTGATGTCACGCCGCTGACTGAATATGCGGTCGCGGAGGTCCGGTCGCTGCTCCGCACCCTGTTCTTGACTGTCTCCATCGTCCTGCTGATTGCCTGCGTCAATGTCGCCGGCCTGCTTCTGGTCCGGGCCATTCGTCGTCGCCGCGAATACGCGCTCCGCCTTGCTCTCGGCGCTCGTTCTACAGTCATTATTCGTGAATCGATTTTTGAAGGTCTGCTGCTCAGCATTCCCGGAGGACTGCTCGGGCTCGCATTTGCCGCGACTCTCATCCGTACCGCTTTGCATCTCTTGCCGGACTCGATGCCACGCGTCAACTCCATTGCCATGGACGGAATGGTGGTCGCTTTTGCCCTCCTGCTCGCCCTGGCAACCGGCATTCTCTGCAGCCTTGCGCCGGCCTTCGCGGCCTTGCGGGCCAACCTCATCGAAGGCTTGAAAGAAGGCGCCGCAACCGGTACCGGAGCTTCGAGTCACACCTGGCTGCGCTCCACGCTGGTAGTCTCGGAGATCGCCATCGCCCTCGTGCTGCTTACCGTCTCGGGAGCATTCCTGCGCAGCTTCCAGAAAATGCGCGCCGTTGATCCCGGCTTCCATCCCGACCACGTCCTCATCGCCGAATATCGCTTGCCCCTGAACCAATATTCCACCGACGCTTCCGTCGATCTCTTCAACCGTGCCGTCATCGACCGGCTGGCCAGCAAGCCAGGAATGGTCGCGGTTGGTATTACCGACCAGCTGCCTGCCTCCGGTACGGTGCGCGAGACCACCTACACCGTCGAAGGCATGCCCGCCGATAGCTGGAAGCTGCAATTCTCCATGCTCTCCACCACCTATGGAGGCTACTTCCAGGCCATGGGTATTCCGCTGCTCGAGGGCCGGTATTTCAACATGGAAGACCGCTCCAACGCTCCGCTGGTAGCGATCGTAAGCCAGTCCATGGCCAGGCAGTCGTGGCCGGGCCAGCAGGCCATCGGGAGGCGCATACACGTCGGCAACCCCAAGAAAGGACTGCCGTGGGCAACCGTCGTCGGAGTCGTGGCCGATGCCAGGTTCGGTGCCCGCGATGAGCCAGGCATGGCTCAGTGGTATGCCCCTGCGCTGCAGCCGGCAATTCTTTTCGGTCCTCAGACCTCCGGGACGCTCGTTGATGCGGCTGGCGGATGCATTACTTTGCGCTCTGCCCTTCCACCCGAGCAGATGACTCAAACCCTGCGCTCGGCCATCGCCGGGATTGATCCCCTGCTCGCCCTGCAGCAAGTGCAGCCCATGAATGATGTGGTATCGAGCGCGGAAGCGCCGCGCCGCTTTAACACCGACCTTATTACCGCTTTTGCTTTAGGCGCTCTCCTGCTCGCGGTCACGGGGATCTATGCCGTAGTGGCGTTCTCCGTTTCGCTGCGCACCCAGGAGATTGCCATCCGCATGGCCCTGGGCGCGCAGCGCGCCGGAATCGCACGACTCATTCTTATTTCGGGCGCGAAAATGGCCTTGCTCGGATGTGGTCTCGGCGTGCTTGGTTCGCTGGCCGCGTCACGCCTGGTCAGCTCCTTCCTCTTCGAGGTCAGCGCAACCGATCCACTTATTTACCTGGCGGGTGTCCTGATCATGATGCTGCTGGCGCTTCTGGCGTCGGCGCTTCCCGCAACCCGTGCCGCTTCCGCCGACCCCATCGGCGCTCTGCGATCGATTTAGAGGGGAATCGGTATCGCTATTGGTCTGCCACTTATAGGACTGGCAGTAGTATTTTCTCAGTATTGCGCCCAGTCACCGCTGGGATTACCGTGAAACCAACTCCTGTGACCTCATAAGCGACCTACCCCGGTCGCAGTTTTGAGGAGTTCACCCCACGAGAGAGGTAGGTACGGCTACCTACCTCTCATTCAATTTCAAAATTTCCAACCCGTTAAAGAGCCTGGCGACAAATCTATTTCACTGGTCGCATCACATTTTCCAGGCGCGACTTCAGGCGGGCCGCCGTTGTCTGCCCTTCCGGCGAGTGAATGAGATTGTTGGACTCGGCAGTATCGCGCGCCCAATCGTAAAGCTGATCGCCCATGCTTTCGTGCGTGATGAATTGCCACTGCGGCGTCACCAGGGACTTCATGGAGCCGGTGGTCGCAGTGGGCACTATCTTTGCCGCAGCCCTGTCCTCTTTGTCCGCAATGTCGTTGCGCGCCAGTTCGGATACAGGATCGGGCCAATCACTCCCGCCGCCGGTTTGCCACAGCGCGCTGAGAGATGGACAGGGAAAAGCGTCCTGCTGCGTGCGGGCGCCGAGGATATCCATGATGGTCGCAGGAATCGCCGCATTGGTAATGGGTGTTTGCACCTTCACGCCCGTAGGCACATGGCCAGGATAAAAAATCGCCAGCGGCACATGGATCAATTCACGGTAGAGCGCCTGACCGTGATAGGTCAGGCCATGCTGTCCCAGAGACTCGCCGTGATCGGACGTGACGATCACCAGAGTATTGGGTGAGAGCCCGCGCTGGTCGAGCGCCTGCATCAGGCGCCCCAGCGCATCGTCGGCATATTTCACGCTGGCATCGTATTCGTCGATGCGGCCGCCATGGTCCCACTCCGGCTTGGGATAAGTGGGCGGACTGCCGTAGGGATAGTGCACATCGAAATAGTTGAGGAAGGCAAAAAAAGGATGGGTTTCACCGCGATCGTTTCTGCCGTGATCGGTATTTTCGCGATCAATCCAGCTCAGAACTTCGTGGTTCACAACGTCGGCCCGCTTTCGCACTCCCTGCGCGCCGCCATAATTCCCCGACCCTTCCGAATCCTTGTCCAGCATCGAGTTCATTCCGAAGTAACGCAGCGCGCGCTTGACCTTGCTCCTGTCGGTGCGGTTGAGGTAGATGCGTGCGAACTCCCGCCCGTAGAGCGTGCGAATGAACATGTCCGCGGGCGAATGAAAATAATCTTCGAAATGCTGGAAGCCCCGGCCAAAGCCGAGACTGGTGCTGAAGTAAGTCCGATTGGCGGAAAATGCTCCCGTGCGATAGCCCCGTTGCTCCAGCATCTCTCCGAGAGTCGGGAATCCGCCCAGGCCTGTGCGCCCCCATCCCAGCCACGGTGCCGGCTGCACGTTCCCGATCCCGTGCTCGAACTGGTAACGCCCGGTCAAGAGCGAAATGTGCGAGGGCAGGCTCCATGAAGTGGTGGAAATCGCATTCTCAAACCGGACTCCTTGCTGCGCCAGGCGGTCAAAATTCGGGCTGGTCGGCCGGGCGTAGCCGTAGGCGGAAACATGATCGGCCCGCAGCGTATCCTCGACAATCACCAGCACGTTGGGTGCATCCGGCGCGGCCGCCGGAAGATGCGCCACCGCATTCCGCTCCTGCAGCCGCTTGCCGCCTTGCATTCCGGTAAAAACGAATATCCACAGCGCAAGTATCCAGGGTGTGGCCCTCTTCCCGAATTTCAGGAAGGCCTTTTCCCGCTGGCCGCACCAACGGGCGAAGGCCGCGGCGACACCCAAAGCCAGCAGCAAGCAGGCCCGGTGGTAGAGCCGCCCGGTCAAGGTAAGCCAGTCATAGAGGCTGAAGAATGTCAGCAGAAAGACCAGCACTCGAACTGCGGGAAAACGAGAGGAGAAACGAGCCACGGCGCTGCCGATCAGCGCCAGAGACAGAAAAAGAATTACATCCACGATCGGGGAAATCCAAAGAATCTCCCCGGACACGTGGATCATCGGGCCCCATCGCGCCCAATTGACCCGCTGGAAGAACAGCAGCCCCGCTCCTTCCACCAAGCCCGCAAATATTCCCGAACCCAGACCCAGGATCAGCAGCGAGCCGGCATTGCACGGCCGAGTGACGGACGATTTGTCCATACGAGCTTTCCAGTCTAGCAGTCGGAGTCAGGGTGAAGTATCTGCAACCCGGGGTCATCCTGAGGGACTTCAGTCTCGAAGCATCTGGGCGCAGCGCCCGCGCTTGCCCGAGCCGCGCACGTACCTCACGCCAGATGCTTCGCAAGCTCAACCTGACGCCTTGGATTGTGAGCCAAACCTGAAAGTGAGCCACCACTCCCACCGGGATCGCGGGGTGGAACTTTCCTGCATGCTGAAGTAAAGTGAACTCCCGCGACCGCGGCGGGCCCAGAATGACTCGTCCGCAAATGGCTCAACCCATACTCCCTGCACCCGCGCCGAAAGCTCTTCCGTCAGCGAGGCTGCGGTGGATCCTCCCGGCGCTGCTGGCATTGCTCTATGTGGTGCAGTGCGCCTGGTTCATCCGCACCCAATCGCTGACTTACGATGAGCCGGTGCACATCGCGGAAGGACTGAACGCCTGGCGTTACGGACGCTTCGAACAGTACAACGACCACCCTCCGCTGGCCCGCCTGTGGTGCACACTTCCGCTCATCGGACCGAAGTGGCAGGTCGACATACAGCAGTTGCCGGATTCATTTCGCGTCAATCGCATTGCCCCCGATCCAATCTCTTTGGCACGGCGGGCCCGTGCCATGAATGTCCTGCTGGGACTGGCCTTGGCCTGGCTGGTATGGCGGGCCGCAGATCGGTTGTTTTCCCGGACAGCGGCAAATTTCGCCCTTGCCCTGTTTGCGTTTTCGCCTGCGCTGATTGCTCATTTTTCGATCGCGGCCACCGACGGCGCTGCCACTCTGTTTATCTTCGCCGCGGCCTGGAACCTGGTGCGCTGGCGGCGCGAGCCGACCTGGCAAAAAACACTAGGGCTCGGATTGTTGCTGGGCCTGATGCTGCTGGCAAAGTTTTCTACGGCGCCCATGTTCGTGCTGGCTCTGGCATGGATGCTTCTTCTGGGCGCGGACAAAATGATCCAACCGCCCAACAGGTGGAATTGGGGCAAGACCGCGGCGGCGCTGCTGCTCGCATTCGTGGTGGTCTGGGCAGGATACTTTTTTCACGTGGCCCATCTGACCGTCCGCGATGGCACCTTGACCGCCACCTTTCCCAACTGGAACCAGCCCATCGTCAAGCCGGCGCGCGGCAGCAACTACAGCGTCCTGATTCCGGCCGGTGAATACGTTGAAGGTTTCCGTGAACTGGTGCGGCACAACCGGCAGGGCCAGCCAGCATTCTTTTTGGGAGAAGTTTCAACTCACGGGGGATGGAAGTTGTACTACCCGGTCGTGATCCTGCTCAAGTGGCCGGCGATCGTTCTGGTGCTCGCCCTGACCGGATCGGTCCTGGCGCTGAGACGCAAACTGCAGCTCCCGGCGGATCTCTGGATCATGGCGTCTTTCCCCGCACTCTACCTGGCGATGGCGATTTTCGCCCGCTTCAACCTGGGAGAGCGGCACGTGTTGCCCCTGTATCCCTTTGCGATTTTATTTGCGGCAGCGGTGTGGGTGTGGGGACTGCAGAGACCCGCGGCGGTCGCGCTCCTGATTTTGCTGGCGACGCTGAATGCGGCTGACGCGCTGCGCTTCGCTCCGGGCTACCTCTCGTACTTCACGCCCTTTGTCCGCTCCTCGGAAAGCTATCGCCTGCTGACCGACAGCAACCTCGATTGGGGGCAGGGACTGCTGGCTCTCAGAGATTATCAACGCAATCATCCCGGCGAGCGCATCTCGCTGTCGTATTTTGGCAGCGTCGATCCGCAAGCCTACGGAGTCCACTCTGATCTCTTCGGAGGAGGCAAAGATGTTTCGGGTACGGTGGTGGTGAGCGCAACCAATCTTTCCGGACAGTACCTGGCCGAGCCGGAGAAGTACCGCTGGCTGCTGCAACAGAAGCCGGTCAGAATACTCGACCACTCGCTGTTTGTGTTTCAGCTGCGCGACTCAGGCTCGCAACCATGAAGAGTAACTCCGGCGCGGAGGACAAAATCAGGAACCGGTGGCGAGGAGGGCATCGACGGCTGCCTCAACCTGTGCGAAAGGTTGGTCCGGGCCGGGCGCAGGCTGCAGCCGTCCCTGCCGGTCGATCAGGAAAATTGCCGGGTAACGCGCGATGTCCCGATACAGGTTCGGGATGGTTCCGCTGACGGTCAGAAGCGGGTAAGTCACCGGCACCTGTTCCACGAACTTTCTTTGTTGATCGATGCTCTCGTCCGAAAGCCCAAACACGATGAACCCTTGACCCTGATGCTCCTGGTATAAGTGGTCGAGCTTCGGCATCTCCTGCCGGCAGGGACCGCACCAGGTCGCCCAGATATTGACCAACACGACTTTACCTTTCTGATCGGCCAGGCGCTGAATGTTCCCCTGAAGATCAGGAGTGTCGAAGGTCGGTGCCGCCACGCCCCGCAGGGCGAGGTTCCTGGATTGCCTGGAGCGGAGGATGCCATCGCTTACAGGTTTCCACGCGAGGCCCAGCGAAAGCACCGCAATAGCCAGACCTACTTTTCCAGCCAGCGAAAAGGTGTGCCGGCGACGGTCTTTCAGCGCCAAAACCAGCGTTGCCAGAAACGGCACCGTCATCGCGAGCGTGGACAGGGACAGTCGAAAAAGCCAATCCTTTTCGAGGTCGGTACTGTAACGGGTCAGGGTCCCATAGACCAGCACATACAAGAAAAGGGCCGCCAGCGGCGAAAGGATTCCGCAGATGAGCACACGGTACTTGGACAATCGGGTCACTGGGGAAAACCTATTGTCCCGCGCGCAAGGGCGAGATCAAAAGCCGTCCGGCTGGCTTCTTGGAAGGATCAGCCTTCTCGTCGTGATACGACAAATCCAGTGAGCCCTCGGAAGTCGGGGATGCCTGGGCCAGAGCTGTAGCCAGCGACCGGAAGGAGCGGCCAATGTCAGTGTTTTCATGCATGGCCACCGGAACTCCCTTGTCGATGGCAGGCGCAATCGACTGGTAGTTATTGGGAATCTTCCAGAGCAGCTTGCAACTGGTGGCTTTTTCTACGTCCTCGTCGGTGAAACCTGGAATCTTCTTGTAGCGATTGAGAACGACGCGGACCCGGTCGCGGGTGCCGCCCTCTTCCAGAAACGCTCGTATGCGGCTGGCGCTCCACAGCGAAACCACATCCGCCTGGGCCACCAGCAGGACCGCATTGGAGTTATCGCAGAGCGACCGCGCCGTCTGGTCCACCCGCCCCGAGCAGTCCACTACGACATAGCGGAAGTGGGACACCAGTAAATCGAAGAGGCGCGCCAGTTCTGCCGCGGTCGGTGCCAGCCCCTGGGGCTGTTGCGGTCCGGCCAGCAATTGCAGTCCGCCCTTGCACTGGGTCATCAAACCTTCGAGCAGCGAGGCATCGAGGCGGTGCAGATTCTGCAGCGCGTCCACCACTCCGAACGTGGGCCGTACATTGAGATGAAGAGCGCAATGTCCCAGCGGCGCAAAATCCACCAGCAAAACTCCGCCCACGGTTTCCTGCAGGGCGATGGCGGTGTTGACGGCAACGGTCGTGCCGCCCGCGCCTCCCTTGGAATTCATCACGGTGAAGATACGTGCCCGACCCGAAGAAGTGCGGCCCTTGCCGCGGGAGGCGGCAAAGCGCGTGAAGGCCTCGATCAGGGCCTCGGACGTCGCTTCGCGTTCCAGGAACTCGCCGGCGCCGGCCCGCATCGCGGCCACGATGGTGGGCGGATGGTTCAGTTCGCCCACGGCAAAAATTGCGATTTCGCTGGTGTTGGCCTGAATCAGTTCGATTGCGCTGATGGCTCGGGCGGGATTGTGCGCGTCTATATCCACCACCACGACTTCCGCCCGTACGTCCTGAATCTGGCGCAGCACCGGGTCCGTAGGGCTGGTCGGAAAGCCCACGTGGCTGAAGACGTTGCGCCCCATCCCGGTCCCGTCCAGACGATGCTGGAGCACCGACAGCCGTTCTCGGTCTTCGGTCAGAAGAGTTACCGCAACAC
>JBARIF010000707.1:0-1961 GCA_049799615.1 Terriglobales bacterium | reverse complement strand
GGTATCGTCAGCGTCGTGGTGAGCAGTTCTCCAAAGCGCGCCGCGATTTTGCGACCGTCCTCAGAGACCACATGGGTGTACTTCATGGTGGTGCGTGCGTCGGAGTGTCCCAGCCGATTCTGGCGAGTCGCCATGGGCACTCCTTCGCCGTCCATCACGGTCTCGTCACCGTGTCGGAAAGCGTGAAAGCCGCACTTCTCAATGTTCAATTTCTCGAGCAGCGGATACAGCTTTCGTTTGCGTACTAGGTCTGCGTCCCAGGGCGTGCCGTTTCCGGTTGCGAACAGCAACCCGTCCCGATTCGGCCGCCAGGTACGCAGGTAGGCGCGCAAATGATCTACCAGTTGCGGGGAAATCTCACACAGCCGATTCCCCTTCTTCGATTTCACCGTCTCGATCTTTCCATGCCAGACCTCTTGCGTGATCTTGATGGCCCCGAGGTCCAGCAACAGATTGCGCGTGGGTACCTGCTTTCTCCGTGACGTCCTCCAGCTGCGGTACTGGACGTCCTTTGCACTCAACCTTCCTTGGCGTTCGGCGGAGGAGGAGGTGCGGCGGGATGCTGCTCCTGACTGAAAGCCATCGGTGCAAGCAGCACCGCTGTGCCGACGAGCAGGACGCGAATGCAAAGTAATGGTTGCGGATTCAATTGCTGTCCATCGTGCTCAAGTTCATGGCTTCTTGTCTTTCTTCTTTTGCGGGACCTGCCCGGGCACAGTAGTCCCCAGTTCTCGCAGAACCGCGCGAGCCTCTTCATCACCCGGGGCAAGTGCCAGCGCCTTTCGCAATGCCCGGATTGCTTCCGGCTGGTTCCCGGCGCGATAGGCCGTGAACCCGAGATTGCGCATCAGGTTGGGTACCTTGGGATCCCATCCCTCTGCTTCCTGGTAGTGTCCGAGAGCTACGGCGTACTGCTCCTGCATTGCTTCGACCGTGGCCAGATCACTGAAGGCGCCGCCCAGAACAGAACGCAAGAATTCTTCTTGGGCCGCTGCCTGTTTCTGCTGGCCCTGCGTCAGCTTTGCGTGCGACAGCGCGTTGCTGCCTGACGGAGTGGCGGCATCCTTGCCGGTGCCTCCCAGAGGGACCGGCGGCTCGTTTTGCGCAAGGCTGGCGACATCGGCTGAAGAAACTCCGGATCCACCCGAATCACCCATGCCACTCCCTTCCTGGCTGTCGGCGAGGATGTTTCGCTGAATCGCGCGTGCCTTTTCGAAGTATTGCTCCCCTTCCGCTGCTTTTCCGGAAGCAATGAGGATCCGGCCCAGACTGGTGTAGCCCTTGCGGATATCGCTGTGAGCGTCTACGCCGCTACGTTCGGCGAGTGCAATTGCCTTCCGGAAGAACCGCTCCGCGCGCTGATTTTCCTTGCGGCGGTAAGCATTGAGTCCCAAGTACAGCCAGGCTTCTGACGAAGACGGATTCAATCTCGCCGCCTCCCCCAGGTAGTGATCCGCCTCCGGCTGGTGCGAACTGAACGACATATAGCCCAGGAGATAGTTCGCATAAAAATTTCCAGGGTCGACTCGCAGTTGCTCGAGAAATTGCCGGCGGGCCTCCGGCGTGAGCACCCATTCGTTCTGCATCAAGTAGGTCAGGCCGAGAAAGTAGTGGCCGTTGGGAGCTTTGGGATCGAGTGAGAGCGCACGCTGGAACTCCCGGATAGCGTCGCCGTACAGGGTGGCTTTTCGATAAGCGTCGCCGAACAAGAGATGCAGGCTGCTGCGATCACCGGACGCCGCCGTCATCTGCTGGAAAATGGCCTCGGCCTTTTCCTTTTCTTTCAATCGGAGCAAACAACTGGCGAGACTATAGCTGGTTTCGCGGTCGGGACGAATCTCGAGCGACTTCTGGAAAGACTCCACCGCGGCGCGGTAGTCCTTTTTCTTGAGCTGCGCCTGGCCCTGAATGGTCCAGGCCGTGGCGTTGCGCGGATCGGCGGCAAGAGCCTGGCCGATCTC
>JBARIF010000706.1:0-4716 GCA_049799615.1 Terriglobales bacterium | reverse complement strand
TTATCCCGTTCGGGAGTGCCTCGGCGTCGCATTGTTATTGAACGGCCAAGCGGCTCGGGCGGAAGCGGTGTTTCGTGCCGATCTCGAACAGTACCCCCGAAATCACCGATTGTTGTTTGGCCTTCTGCGGGCCTTGGGGGCCAAGAAGAAGAACGAATTTGAGGCTGCTTGGAAAAGCGCGGACAGGCCACTCGAACTCGGAGACCTGTAAAGGGTCAATTGTTGAAATCAGCGTTTACACCCGTGTGCGCCGTGTGTTCGCTAAAATCCGGGTCGATGAGTGAAATCGCGATTTTTCGTCAATTGACCCGAAAGCGGTTAGGCAGTATCCCGTCTATGCTGCTGGCGCGGCACCGATTTGTTGAAGCAAACCAAGCATGTCCGGCTGGCTCTGTTCCGGCTGGCTTTGTCCTTCGACGAACTACTCGCGGGACAGACGGTAGAAATTCATTCGCCTGCACCGCGATTGTCCTTCCTGTCGCGGGACGCGGAAGAAGCTGCCCGATGCGTGCTCCACAGAATGAACCTTGCGGTCACCTTGTCGCCTTCGGCAACCATCCCCTCCAGCATCCGTTGGAGATCGGGGAATCTCCAGCACATCATCCCGATTAACCTGATGTACCAGCTGGCCGGGCGGGTCGCCACATCACCAATCGGAGTCAGTCGGATGGCGAGGTGTATCCCTGGCGTGAGATGAAGCTCGGGCACGAGCGGCAAATTATTGGGCGAGTCGGACCTGTCGCATAAGTTCGTGAAACCGGGGATCGCCACGCAGGGGATCATAGACGGGATTTACTTTCAGGCTGATATCGACGGAATGCTCGGCGATGGCCTGGTTCAGCCAGGCGAAAGCCTCGTCCTTATTGCCCATGCCCGCATATGCCAGAAAAATGGTTCCCGCGCTGAGATGCTTCCGCCTATTCCACTGTTGCAACCTCGCCAGCGCACCTCGAGCCTGCAAACTTTGTCCGGACCTGCCATAGACATAGGCCAGCATCGACCAGGACCACGGTGAATCGTCAATCCGCTGCCACCTTTCGATGTGGGCCAGAGCGTCCGCGTAGAGTCCCTTTTGCACGTAGGCCACAATCACCATGTGGGCGTGTGGAAAATCAGGATCCATTTCCTGCACCGCCCGGAACTGCGAGATGGCGCGATCGTACTGCCGGGAATAGAGCAGCGTAACGGCGTTATCGGTGGCGATAATCAGCGAAAGCGGATCTAGTTGACGAGCCCGCTCAAACTCTCGGAATGCCTCGTCGAAGCGGCCCATCAGTCCCAGGTACTCTCCGTACCAATGGTGGGCAGTTGCATAATTGGGATTCAGCTCGATTGCGCGCTGGTATTCTCTTTCGGCCGTTGGCCAGTCCCAGTCAAAGTCTTGAGCAACGAGCGCCAGTGCCGTGTGGGCTTCCGCGAGTCCTTCATCAAGCTCAACCGCCCTCGCTGCCGCCGCGCGCGCTTTCGGCATTGCCTCGTTGGCGGGGACCGAAGGGTCGTAACCCGTGATCAGCGCATAGCAGTCCGCCAGTCCGGCGTAGGCGCGAGCATAAGTTGGATCCTTGTCTATGGCCTGCTGAAAGTACTCGATACCCTTCGGAAGGCTTTCAGGCGTCCGCTTGTTCCAGAAATACTGGCCCTTAAGATAGAGATCGTAAGCGTCTAAGGCTTGGGGAGAGAGCGCCGACTGACGGGTCGCGGCGGTTTGCTTGTCATCTTTGTCCTTACGCTTACGCTTGTCACCCAGTGCGGACTGAATTTCCTCAGCGATTTGCTGCGCAATCTCCCCCTGAACAACCAGCAAACCTTTCAGTTCCCGATCGTACTGCCGCGCCCAAAGGTGTGTCTGATCCTTCATTTGGATCAGTTGTGCTGTGATTCGCACTTCATTGGAATCGCGACGAACGCTGCCCTCGAGCACGTACTGCACTCCCAGTTCACGCCCGATCTGGTCCAGAGGCGGCTGGCCCTTCTTGTAATGCATGACCGAAGTGCGCGCGATCACCCCCAAGTGCTGAGGATCAAGGTTGCTCAGTTGCGAGATGATTTCCTCGGTCATGCCGTCGCTAAAATATTCCTGCCCCGCGTCCCCCGTCAGATTCTCGAATGGAAGGACCGCCAGCATCGGACGCTCGTGAAGTTGATGAGCGGGATTGCGCGGAGCGGACCAACGGACGTAACCCACCGATACCGCGAGCAGAACCATGCCGACACTGGCGGCGAGCACCACCGAGGATTTCTTGCTCCAGCCGCGATCTGATTGCGTGGCGGGTGGAGCTCCGGATTCTGTGGCGGGCCCGGAGCTCGCCGAAGGCGCCACTGCCCCTAAATGGCCATTCTGCGGGACTTCGTTCACTTCGGGAGCAAACCGATAACCCCGCCCCGGTACCGTCAGAATGTATCGCTTTTCAGAGGTTTCCCCCAACGCTTTACGCAGCATGAACACGGTCTGGGTTAGGTTCGACTCTTCCACAAAAGTGTCAGGCCAGACTGCGTGCATGAGTTCGCCTTTAGTGACGACCTTTCCACGGTTCTGAACCATTACCGAGAGCATTTCAAATGCCTTCGGAGTTAGTGGAACGGGCTCCACCTCCCGCCATAGAACACGGTTTTGGGCATCCAAACGGAAGTCGTCAAACTCGTAGCTGTGTTTGACCACACTCGGCATATCTGCACTTCCAGAACTTTGAGAAGTTTTGAGAACTACTTTGAGGACTTTTGAGGGGCATACGAACTACCTTACGTCCCCGTTGGGGGCTGAGAACAAGCGATTGGCGGGCATTTTACCACTCCCTGCCTCAGCTCCGCCTGATTAATTTTCGGCGATTTGGCACTCTAGGAGCGCGCCGTGACTTTCATTCGGCTGAGTGTCAGCCCCGCAGAGGCAGCCTTGGTGATCGCAGTTGGCATGGCGATTGCTAGGGGACCAACTGCTCTCTTGCAAGCGGGAATCCACTCGGCAGAGTTCGGCGCGGGCACCGCGCGGATCAGTGCCGGTTTTGCCAGTTCTGGGAGGGACATATGGGCACGCCACTAGGCATCGGCCATTGGGTGAGACTCCATGCCAGGAAATTGGGTGTGGTCTTGGGTCTCTTGACCCTTGTGACTGTCGCTACCGCACTAGTGATCCCGAATTTGTTTCCGTTCCTTAATCCTACTGGGATCGCCTCCACCTACAATACTGGCGGGCCCATCGACGAAAACACTCCGTTCTTCCAGAGTCTCGGGACAAACGGAAGAAGTTGCGCCTCCTGCCATGTCCTTAGTAATGCCATGGGGTTGAGCACGCAGAACGTCCAAACGCGGTTTCTCCTGACCCGCGGACGCGATCCCTTGTTTGCTGCGGTGGATGGTGCCAATTGCCCGGACACCAGCTCGAATAATCCTGCCTCGCACAGCTTGCTGTTGAAGAATGGACTGATCCGCATTCCCATGCAACTGCCCACAGGCTCCCAGTTCACCATCCGCGCCGTGGTCGATCCTTACGGATGCGCTATAGTGTCCGATCCCGGCACGGGGCAGCAGACGGTTTCGGTGTACCGGCGCCCCTTACCGACAACCAATCTAAGGTTCCTGAGCGCCGTCATGTTTGACGGGCGGGAAACGATTGCGCCGTTGAACGACCCGCAAACCTTTGAGGCTAACCTAGTGACCGACCTGATGCACCAGTCGGTTTCCGCGACTACCGGCCATGCGCAAGCGGTCGTGCCACCGACCACTGCTCAGCAGGCTGCGATCGTCAATTTCGAGCTGGGCCTATTCAGCGCACAGCTGGCCGACATCCATGCGGGGCTTCTGAACCAGAATGGCGCTCGCGGCGGGGCGCGAAATATTGCGCAGGAGAACTACTATCCTGGAATCAACGACACACTGGGAGCGGACCCGACCGGAGCGACGTTCAATCCTACGGTATTTACGCTGTATTCCTCGTGGGAGAACCTGAGATCCGAAAACGGGCGAGACCAGGCGCTGGTGGCGGCCCGCCAGGACATTGCGGCAGGAGAAATGCTCTTCAACTCACATCCCTTGACCGTCACCGGCGTGCGCGGACTCAACGACAACGCGACACTCGCCGCCGCGCTGGGCGTTTCACTTCCCATTGCATCGTTTCCCGGAACCTGCACCACCTGTCACGACGCGCCCAATGTTGGGGACCACTCGCTGCCCTTGCCCCTCGATATCGGAACCAGCCACGACGCCACTCTGGAGGCCGACCCGCAAATCGCTAACGGACTGATGCAGCTCAGTTCTCCAGACGTGCCGGTTTTCGAAATCATGGGATGTCCAAACCCGTTCGCGGCCTCCGGGTCGTCCACTGAGCCCTACGTGATTTACACGACTGACCCTGGCAAAGCGCTCTTGACCGGGCAGTGTGTAGACGTCAACCGCATCAAAGGCCCGATTCTACGCGGCTTGGCGGCACGCGCGCCCTACTTCCATAATGGGGCGGCCCGGAACTTGAATGAAGTGGTGAATTTCTACAACGAGCGCTTCCAGATGAACCTGACCGACAAGGAGAAGACGCAGTTGGTAGCTTTCCTGAATAGCCTGTAAAGGCAGTTGCGAGGGCGGCGGGAAGGATAACTGTTGTAATCGCATTATAAAAGGGCGCCCCTCTTGGAGTAGGTTGTGATTGTTCGCACCACCACCTACGAAAAGGAGCACCCTAATGGACAGTGAAAAGTATATTGGGCTCGACGTTCATCAAGCAACCAT
>JBARIF010000705.1:0-7422 GCA_049799615.1 Terriglobales bacterium | reverse complement strand
ATATTCCAGGGCTCCCTGGGCCCCGAATTCCTCCCCGCCGTGAGCCACCGCCTCGGTGATGCCGTCGGTGAGCAAAACCACAATCTGCCCGGTCGAGCAGGATCTCTTTCTGACAGGAAAACCGGCTATCGGAAAAAAGTCCCAGCGGCGGTCCGTTGCTTTCGAGGACATGCTCAACCGCCCCCGAGCTGTTCAGCACGAAACCAGGCATGTGACCCGCTCCGGCATAGATCAAGGAACGCCGGCTGGTATCCAGGCAGGCCAGCGCCAGAGTAACGAAATGGCCATGTTCAAGGTCCTGGACCAGCATGCGGTTTACCTGGACCAGGATCTGGTCCAGTTCAAGATCGAGGCTGGCGAAAGAACGGAGGTAGGCGCGAGTCAGGGCCATAACCAAGGCGGAACCAAAGCCGTGCCCTTCAACGTCGCCCAGCGCAATTCCCAGATGGCCGTTGGGCATGGCAATAAAGTCAAAGTAGTCGCCGCCCGTCTCGTACGCAGGACAGGAGGCCCCGCCGATATCAAAGCCCGCCACTGCCGGTGCGGAGCCATAAAATTGTTGCTGCACTTCTCGCGCCAGGCGTAACTGGAACTCATGCTCTTCCTGTTTGCGAAGCTCGGTAATGTCCTGTAGCACGGAGACGAAGTGAGTCAGGTCGCCACCCTGATCGCGGACCGGCGTGATGGTCTGCTGTGCCCAATAAAGCTCGCCCGATTTCTTTCGATTGATAATCATTCCGCGAAAGGTCTGGCCTTCCATCAACCTGCCCCAGAGCTGGCTGTAGAATCCGGCATCATGCAGGCCGGATTTGAGAATGCGGGGAGTCTCGCCCAGTACCTCGGCGAGAGGGTAACCGCTGGTGGCTACGAAGGCGGGGTTCACGTATTCGATCGTGCCCTGCCTGTCGGTAAGCATTACGCTGTCGGCGGTCTGCTCCACCACGCGGGACAGCAGGGTGATGGCCTGGATTTCCTGGCGGCGTTCGGTGACATCCTGAAAGAAGACAACGCCACCGTACACCGGTTCTGCGCCGTCCCTCAGCGGGCCGCCACTCATTGAGATCCACAAACCCGCCGGGCGGTTTGTATGGCGGAGAAAGAACAGCTTGTCCCTGACCTGCTCTCCACGGCTGGCGCGGTACAGGGGGAAGTCTTCCGGCGCGACCAGCGTGACCTGATCAGCAAGGTACCAGCCAAAGACAGTGGTTTGGTCTGGAATATTGAGGCCGTTGCCCCTCGCACCTAGCATTCGTTCGGCGGCGGGATTAACAAATACAAGTTTACCCTCGAGATCAGCCACCATTATCCCCATCGGCAAGGTCTCGAAAATTGCCTGCAGCGTCTCCGCATGGTGATTGAGCATTTCAGGTTCCAACTGAGTCCCAGCTGACATTCCCATCTCTTTCTTCGACATCCAGCACCTGAGCGAACGTATTGTGTCGCGTGGCGGCGCCTGCTGTGGTTTCGCTTACGGAGAAATCTGTGACGAAAGGGGATACGGTGACTGACTAGAATATCTATCGGCGGATCGAGGCCAGGGTTTAGCGAATAGCCGGAATAATTTCAGGCTGGAAAACGGAGGTTACTTTTGGTGTCGCCTAAGTGAGGTAGAGGCGGCCATGCGTGACTTTGTGCTGCAAGGTTGCCGCCAGTTGATCGATGTCCCCGGCGGCGATGTTAACGGCCATACGGTCCTGCAGAAATGGGGTGCGGTTGCTCCCGACGGAGTCGCGCCGGATTTGCAGAAGCAGTCCGTGCACGGCGTTGGGGTCAAATTTCAGCGGAGAAAGGCGAACGATCTCACTCAGCGTGTTTCCCACCGAGAGCGATTCGCGATAGGGCCGCTCGCTGGTCATGGCGTCGAAAGTGTCGGCCAGGCCTATGATCCGCACCGGCATGGCGACATCATCCATCATCAGTCCATCGGGATATCCTGAGCCGTCGCCGCGCTCGTGGTGGGAACGCACGATCTCGGGAATGCGCGGCCAGGGGAACTCCACGCCGCTCACGATCTGGTGTCCCACCACGGTGTGGTCAGCCATTTCGCGGAATTCTTCGGCGTCGAGAGAACTGGGCTTCCCGAACAGACGTTTGTCCACCGCAACCTTGCCGATGTCGTGCAGGTAGCCCGCGGAGCGCAGAGCGGCAACATCATTTTGGTCCATGCCCATAGCCTCTCCAATGGCGGAGGCATATCGCCCCACCCGCAAGGAGTGGCCGTGAATGTTCACGTGCTTCACGTCGATGGCAGTGGCGAAGGCTTCGAGAGCGGTGTCATAGAAACCGTGGAGAGACGCCAGCAGGCGCAGGTTCTCCGAGACGCGTTGCGCCAGGGTTTGCGATAGCACGTGGTTCTGCATGGCAACCGCGACATAGTTGCACAGCAGTTCGAGGGCTCCCAGGTCTTCGTCGTCGAAGAGGGCATCGCCCTCGCGGCGGCCCAGTGCAACCATACCTACAAGTTTGCCGCCGACTTTCAGCGGGGCGACGCACTTGAAGAGTTCTGGAGCAACATTTCCATTCGAACTCAGAAAAATATCGTAGGAGCCGGGTTTCAGGACTACCGGTCCGCGCGCCGTGGTGAGAGCGTGGACGTGCTTCGGCAACAATGGCATGATGGCGGGCTCGGGCATTAGTGCGAAGCCTTCGGAGGCCACGGAGGAAAGCATCGAAGGCTTGTCGCTGAAGGTAAACAGCACGCCTTCGCGGGCGCCGCCCGCCTGGAGCAGCGCCGAGACCATGGCTCGCGCGGTCTGAGGAAACTCACGCTCCGCCGTCATCTCGGGGCCGAGATCGGAGAGAGCTTCCACAGTTCGCAGCAGCCGCCGCAAATTATTTTTCTGCACAGCCACGCACGTATGCGGGCAAAAACCAGAGCAGAAAAAGAGTAGCATGCGGCGTAACCGCCGGATACGGAGGTTGTTGGTTAGTTTGGTGCTAGAAGTGAAAGGCAGCTGTCAGCTCAGCCTTCAGCTCTGTTTCCCACGTAAAACTATGTCATCCCGACCGGAGCGGAGGGACCTGCTGTTCCGACGGCCTGCAGCTCACGGCCTCAAGCTAGAAGTGCGTCTGCAGTTCTGCGAATTTCTCCACCACCAGCAACCGCTTTGGCGGTTCAGCCGAGTCCACTTCCTCGTGCTCCAGCACCCAGGTGGCGCCATGCGGGACGAACACGGCATTCAGTCCTGCGGCCAGGGCTGGATTGATGTCGGACTTGGGGCTGTTGCCGATCATCCAGCTGGCATCGGGATCCAGATCGTACTTCGAAATGACCAGCTGGTAGGTAGGGACATTCTTTTCGGACACGATCTCTACCGCCGAGAAATATTCCTTCAGGCCGGAGCGTTCGACTTTGCCGGTCTGTTCCGGCACCGCGCCTTTGGTCATCAGAATCAAGTGATGGCGCTCGGACAAATACTGCAGCGTTTCCGGCACGCCGGGCAGGAGTTCGACTGGGTGGCCGGCAATGGTATGAGCGAATCCTTTGATGGTCTCGTGCAGGGCGGGCGTAAGCGGTTCGACCGCCAGGCGCTCGAAGGTCTCGACCAAAGAGTGCGCAAAACTGTGCAGACCATAGCCGTGGCTGACGATCGACTCGCGCTCCACCTGGTTCAGCACTTCGCGCACTTGCTGGGGAGTGTATTCGTGGTGATTCAGGAACGAGATAAAGTTCGCAATGGCGCGCTCAAAGTAGATGTTATTTTCCCAAAGCGTGTCGTCGGCATCGACCAGCAGGGTTTGCGCGCCATTCAGATTCCTTTCCGCGGGCATCGCAACATGATAACGAGGAAGACGAAGGTTGGCGAGAAGCTGTTAAAATCAAGTTGATGATCAAAGAGGGTGCCCTCCTTGTCCTACTGTCTGTGATTCCAATGATCTCTCAAGCCTCAGCCCAAAAGAGTAAGACACCGATGACTGGATCAGCGGCCCGAGGCGCGGCTTCCGGTGGCATGCAGGTTGCCCCCGACTTGGCCCAACGGCTGGCGAAATTTCGCCGCATAGACATGCCATTTCACTCCGCGGGGCTTACCGCGCGTGAGAAGAAACTAGTGGACAAGCTGGTGGATGCTTCACGCTATCTGGAAGATATTTACTGGCGGCAGAGCGACCCCGAAGGCCTGACCCTCTACCAGTCTTTGGCTTCGAGCAAGAGCCCGAAAGATCAGGAACTGCGCCACTATCTGTGGATCAACGGCTCGCGCTTCGACCTGATCGAACAGAACCGGCCCTTTGTCGGCATCACGCCCATGCCGCCGGGCCGCGGATTTTATCCCGAGGGTCTGACCCGCAAGCAGATCGAGCAATATGTACAAGACCATCCCGACAAGAGAGAGGAAATTTACAGTCTAACCACGCTCGTACGCTGGCACGGCGATCGCCTGGAAGGAGTGCCCTATCACATTGCCTACCGCTCCTTCCTGGAGCCGGCCGCCCGCGACCTGCGTGAAGCTGCCGCCTTGAGTGACGATCCCGCGTTCGCGAATTTCTTGCGTCTGCGCGCCGATGCCCTGTTGACCGATGATTACTTCAAAAGCGATCTGGCCTGGGTCGATTTGAAAGATCCCAAGTTCGATGTGATCTTTGCTCCCTACGAGACCTACACCGACGGCCTTCTGGGCGTGAAGGGTTCTTACGGCGCCGCCGTGCTGGTGCGCAATGAAGCGGAAAGCCGAAAGCTGACGATGTTTCAGAAGTATGTCGCCGATATCCAGGACGCGTTGCCGCTGAGCCCAGAGGACCGGCCTTCCAAGCACGGCCTGGAAACTCCGATGGAGGTCATGGACGCCCCCTACCGCGCGGGCGATCTGCGCCATGGCTACCAGGCTGTGGCCGACAACCTGCCCAACGATCCCCGGGTCCACGAACAAAAGGGCAGCAAGAAAATCTTCTTCAAGAACTTCATGGACGCGCGCGTCACGTATGTGATTCTTCCCCTGGCGCAGTTCATGATGCCGTCGGAACAGGCGGCCAAGGCCTCCGCTGAGGGATATTTACTGGGCACGATCATGCACGAGATGGCCCATGGACTGGGCCCTGCCTACTCGCGCACCGCGAACGGCAAAGTGCCGGTTCGTGAAGCCATTGGCCCCCAATACAGCGGTCTGGAGGAAGCGAAAGCCGACGTCGTTGGAATGTTCGGCCTGAAGTGGCTGGTGGACCACGAGGTGCTGCCCAAGGACAAGCTGGAAGAATATTATGCTTCGTACCTCGCCGGAATTTTCCGCACCATACGCTTCGGCACCGGAGAAGCCCACGGCCAGGCCGAGATGATGGAATTCAACTATCTTCTCGAGCGGGGCGCAATCAAGCGGCAGCCATCGGGAACCTATGCCATCGACTATGCCGCCATGCCCGGCGCGCTGGCCGACCTGGCAAAAGAGCTTCTGGACATTGAGGCCACAGGAAATCGCGAGCGTGCCGAAGCGTGGTTCAAGAAATACGACGTAATGCCGGCTGACTTGCAGTTGTCGTTGAAGGCGGCATCAAAGGTGCCGGTGGACGTGGACCCCGTATTTTCGTTTCCGGAAAAAATCAGGTAAGGCGCTGCCCACGTAGGGGCAGCTGTCCTCACCTGCCCAGCCGAGCGAAGGACGGCAATCTTGTCAGGGTTTCACAGCGACAGCCAGCGAGCTCTCCTGGCCCACCCAGATGAGGACGTATGGGCCTACGCAAATCTACCCCACAAACTCCACTCTGGCCTCTCGCGGAATAATTCCTGCCTTGTGTCCCATGTCCAGCAGGCGGCGGACGGCTTCGCGTCCGTCCGGTCCGTAATCCAGGGTGCGCTCGTTGACGTACATGCCCACAAATTTGTCGGCCAGCTGAGGATCGACGTCGCGGGCGAATTGCATGGCGTAGGCCAGGGCCTCGTCCCGATGATCGAGTGCATACTGAATGCTGTCCCGCAGGGCGCCTGATACTTTTGCCGTCAACTCCGGTCCCAGACTGCGCTTTATCGCGTTGCCACCCAGCGGCAGCGGCAAGCCGGTCACTCTCAGCCACCACTTGCCCAGGTCCACTATGCGCTGCAGCCCAGCCTTGGCATAGGTCAGCTGCCCCTCATGGATGATGAGGCCGGCTTCGTATTTGCCTGCAACGACCTGGGGAATGATCTGATCGAAGGGCACGACCTCGGTTTCAATCCCGGGCGCGAAGAGCCGTAGCGCGAGATAAGCCGTGGTCAACGTGCCGGGTATTGCGATCTTTTTGCGCTTGATTTCGCTCTGGGAAAATCCCTGGGTGGCCACAATCATGGGGCCGTAACCATCCCCGACGCTGCCGCCGCTGGGCAGCAGAGCATAGTTGTCCTGAATGTAGGGATAGGCGTGGAATGAGATGGCTGTGACGTCATAAACGCCGTCGCTCTCCCGTGCCTTCTGGTTCAGGGTTTCGATATCGCAAAGCTTATGAGTGAAGCGCAGCCCGGGGACGCGCACCTTGTGGGTGGCCAGAGCATAAAACATGAAGGCGTCGTCGGAGTCGGGGCTGTGCGCGATGCTGATCTCACGCGTGGACGCGATGCCGCTCGCCGAATCCTTGGTTTCGGGTAGAAGAGCTGCAGTTGCTCCAGAAGGGGCTTCGACGAAACTCATGCCTGCTCCTTGCGGACACGCTGCCACCCGGTTGAGGCTCCAGCGGCCAACATGACCTTGATTACTTCCGCGAACACGAACCAGTAAAGTCCCCACCGCGCTGCCTGCGCGAAAGAATGAGTCAGCACGGCCAGCCAGGAAAGGCCGCCGGTGAACAACAACACTTCAGCCAGCACGCCTGCGGTTGCCGCACGAGCGAAGCTGGCTTTGCCGCGCTCCATGATCCAACCCGCCAACCCGGCGACGAAGGGATAAGCCAGCAAGAAGCCGCCGGTCGCACCTAACATCTGGGCGACACCGCCCGGCCCTGTGGGGTTAAACACCGGCATTCCGGAGGCTCCCTCTACCAGGTAGAGCGCCAAAGCGGCAAAGCCGCGACGGCTGCCCAGAGTCAGGCCAACCAGAAGCACGCCAAAATTCTGCAGGGTCAAAGGCACTGGAGTAAACGGCAGAGGCAGAGTCACGTGGGCGCACAGGGCAACAAACAGGCTGGCACTCACCACAATCGCCACCTGTTCCGCCCAGTAGAGAGCGCGACTACCTCGGTCGAGGGCAAGACTAGCTGGCTTTGCCATAGTGGATTCCTCCTTCTCAGACTCTGAAGCGCGTGCATCGGACGTCATGGAAAAGTCCTGGGTTACTCCTTGCCGTGGGTTTCTCTGGAAGACGATTCCTTCATATGGCTGCGCACTCGCAGGTAGGCCGCTAATCCGACCAGAGACACCGCTACAGTACTCAGGGCTAGGATCAGGAACAACCAGATCATCCGCACGATACCCTAGGATATCAAAAGGGGAGCAAATGTGGGCCAAGTAGTGCAGGTGTGGGT
>JBARIF010000704.1:0-3795 GCA_049799615.1 Terriglobales bacterium | reverse complement strand
ACGCCGGACGCTGGGGCACCAGCGCGGCCTTTGGCGACTACGACAACGACGGCAACCTCGACCTCTACGTCGCCGACTACGTCGACCTTGACCTCAATCATCTCCCCGAATTCGGACAAGGCCCCTTTTGCACATATCGCGGCATTGCGGTTTCCTGCGGCCCACGCGGACTCAAGGGCGGCCGCGACCGTCTGTATCACAACAACGGCGACGGCACTTTCACTGACGTGACGGAGAAGCTGAATATCGATCCCGACAGCTACTATGGGCTGGGCTTGCTCTGGCTGGATTATGACCAGGACGGATGCCTCGATCTCTATGTCGCCAATGATTCGTCCCCCAGTCTGCTCTACCACAACGACTGCAAAGGCGGGTTTACCGAAGTAGGAGCGGAGTCGGGAGTGGCCTACAGTTCCGACGGACGCGAGCAAGCCGGCATGGGCATCGACTCCGCCGACTACGATCACGACGGCTGGCCCGATATCGTCAAAACGAATTTCTCTGACGACACCAACAACCTCTATCACAACGATCGCGATGGCCAGTTCACTGACCGGGCGGGAAGCGCCGGCTTTGGTCCTGTAAGCGTCCCGTTTTTGGGCTTCGGAGTGAAGTTTTTTGACTTCGACAATGATGGCTGGCCCGATATTTTCGTCGCGAACGGCCATGTGAATCCCCAGGTGGACCAGCACTCTTTTGGCGTGACCTATGCCGAGCGGCCGCTCCTGTTCCACAACCTGCAGGATGGAAAGTTTGCCGAAATCGGCCTGGGCGCAGGGCCGCCGCTGTCCCGGCATTACGTGGCCCGGGGCGCCGCCACGGCCGATTTCCTGAACAACGGCATCGAAGACTTGCTGGTTACAGTCCTAGACGGTTCCCCGCTGTTGCTGCGTAACCAGTCGGCGAAGAAGGGACACTGGCTGCGCATCAAGACGGTGGGAAAGAAGTCAAATCGCGACGGATTTGGCGCCCGGGTGGAAATAACGGCGGGCGGCCTGAAGCAAAGCGCCGAGGTCCGCGCCAACAGCAGCTTCGAGTCAGCCAGCGACCCGCGGCTGCATTTCGGCCTGGGAGCCGCCACCCATGTCGACTCCATTACAATTCGCTGGCCCTCGGGCAGCGTCGATCATGTCGGCGGGCAGGGGGTCGATCAGGAATTGGTCATCGAAGAGGGCATCGGAGTGGTGGGCCATCGCGGGCCGGGAACGGTGAGAAAGCCGGCTGCAGGAAGACAGACCAGAAGGCCTGTCCGCTAGCAGGAAGCTCGATAACACAATTTCACAGCACTATCGGTCTTACCAGCCAGATTTAACTGAAAATATTCCAAAATTTGGAGTGCTGTGAAGACACGTCTATAGTTCGCCATAGCCGAGAGCGCAACGTTCCCCCTAACTCATTGACAACATTACGCAGATTCTTTGGAGAGCCACGTGCCAAAGAATTGTCAAGTATTTGTCCGGGGGGGGCACGTGTTTTTACCGTACCCAGTGATTTTAGCTCAATTAAATCAGCAATATACACATAACAGACGATGACAGTCTGTTGTTAGAAGCTATCCGGAACACCCCATGTCCCAGGTGCCAGCCGGTAAGCTCGGGCCCTTAGCTTTTCAGTCAGAAAACATCTTGAAGGTGCGAGAGGGTAGGTCAATGAAGAAACTGCAATTCAGCCTTCTGTCGTTGTCGTTATTGGTACTGACTCTGGGCGCATTCGCGCAAATCCAGAATGGGCAGTTCACTGGGACTGTGACCGATCCGTCAGGCGCGTCTGTCCCTAACGCACAGGTGACGGTGACCAATGTGGCCACCAACCTGTCCGTGACCACCGCCACCAACCAGGAAGGCCTATACGTGGCCAAGGAACTGCCGGTTGGGACCTACAAGATTTCGGCGGAGGCGAAGGGCTTTAAGACTGTCACCAATAACAACGTGACCCTGAATGCCGGCACCATTGCCCGGGTGGATTTCAGAATGCAGCTTGGTCAGGCTCGCGAAATTGTCGAGGTCACCGGCGAGGCCGCCGCGATCAACACCGAAGACTCCAAACTGGCCCAGGTAGTGAACTCGAATCAGGTGGAGAACCTTCCCCTGAACGGTCGCAACATTTACGACCTGATTCAGATGGCCCCCGGTGCGATTAACGTGCGCGGTGTGGTATCCGAGAACGGCGCCAACACGGTGGTAAACGGGTTGCGAGAGGACTTCAATGGCTTCCTGATCAATGGCGTCTCCAATAAAGGTTTGAGTGGCGGTGCGGTAACGCAGCCGGTCGAAGACACGGTGCAGGAATTCCAGCAGCTCACCCTGAACATGTCGGCGCAGTACGGAAATAGCGCAGGATCGGTCACCAACCTGGTGACTAAGGCGGGCACCAACAACCTGCACGGCAGCGCCTGGGAGTTCAACCGCAATGATGCCTATGACGCCAACTCCTTCTTCCTGAATCATGCGGGCGTCGACCGCCAGCCCTTGCGCTTCAACCAGTTCGGCGGGACGGTCGGTGGCCCCATCCTTAAGGACAAACTGTTTTTCTTCCTATCGTACCAAGGCAATCATTTCCGGGAATCTTCCCCGCCGACTAACGTCATCGCGGAGTCACCCCAGTTTCGGGACGCGGTCATTGCTGCCCTGCCGAATTCCACGGCGGCGCTGTTGTATAAGAATTTCAAACCGACCGTCGCCGGTAATTCAGTGGCAAGCACATTGGGCTCCACTACCGATCTCACCAACTACTTATGCCCGGACAAAAGCACTCCCCTTGCCGCCAGCCGCATGCAGGCCGTTCTGGGCGTGACCGCCCAGGATATAACCAACGCAGCGACCGCCGGCTGCAGCACCCCGCTGGCGCTTACCACCGGTACTTTCAATCGGGACGATCCGTTCCAGCTGAACACCGTGGCCTTCAATGGTTCGCAAAACCAGAACAACGTCAACGAAGGGAACCTCTTCAACGGCTGGGAAACCTCGGCCCGTATCGACTACAACTTCAGCCCCAAGGACCGATTGTTCTTCCAACTCAACTGGAACCGTCTCACCGACAGTTTCGGCTTCCCTAATACGGTCAGCAACAGCGGAGGCCGGGGCTCTGCTTTCCTCAATCCAGTACTGCAGAAAGCACCGAACGGGCAGATCAGCTTCATCCACACCTTCAGCCCGTCGGTACTGAATGAATTCCGGGCGGGCTATACCCTAAACATCGCTCTGGGTGACGTCAGCGTGGCGACTCCAGGTGTGCCAGACATTCGTTTCGACGACGGGACCATGGGTTTTGGCTCCTACGCCGGATATCCTCAAACCTTCCACGAGAACATCTACACCTATTCCGACATGGTCTCGATTTCGCACGGCAAACACAGCATGAAGGTGGGTGTGGATTTCCGTCGTAACATCGAGAACAGCGAATTTAACGTAGCGCGTCCCTCGTATTACTTCTTCGACCCGCTGTTCTTTGCGGCGGACAGTCCTTACACCCAGACTGCGGGCGTGGACCCCGGGATACTGACCGGGCAGACCGCGCATCTGGCCAGCAACATCCGCCACTGGCGCAACCTGGAGATGGGCGCTTACTTCCAGGACGACTGGAAGGTAACCCGCAACCTCACTCTGAACCTGGGTATGCGCTACGATCTCTACACCCGGCACAACGAGCTGAACAATCTGGTGACCACATTTGTCAAAGGGCCGGGCAGTGATATTGTCAGTCAGATTGTTAACGCCAACGTGCCTGCCGGAACGATCGGTTCGATCGACGGCACTACTTACGACTGCACTTCCGCCGCTTCGATCGCGGTGGCGC
>JBARIF010000703.1:0-27930 GCA_049799615.1 Terriglobales bacterium | reverse complement strand
CGGCTGCACCGGTGCCGGCCGCGCCGCCCGCCAGAGTCCCGATGGCTGCGCCTTTGCCTCCACCTGCAATGGCACCGATCACGGCACCCAACGCGGCTCCGCCTCCGATCTTGGTCACGTTGCTCTTAGAGTGCGATTCTCCCTTGATCACCAGCGGTTCCACGTGGATCGATTCCGCCACGGTTCCTGAGCTGACCGTGTTCAATACCAGGTCGAGTTCGCCGGGTTCTGTAAGCCGGCCCGTGGGATGCACGTCAGTGACGCGGCCGATGACGTCGGCGCCCTTGGGGTAGAGGGTTCGTCCGTTCACTGCAATCGGCTCGTCCAGCGTGCCGCGGAAAGTGTCTCCCATCTGGGTCTGCTCGCTGCTGAGATTGTCAATCATACGCACCCGGATCGACGTCCCGGCAGGGATCTCGAGAGACTTCTGCGCCAGCACGGACAGCGGCACAAGGGCCAGCACCAGAGTCGTCACCAGCTGGAAATATTTACGATTCATTTCGTTTTCACCTCTTTGAAGTTTCAACTGGCCAGGCAAAGCAGCGTCTTTGTTTGTATCTATTCTTGGGATGCAACCTCCGGCCCTACGGCTGCACTAAGATATCGGGCTTTTGGTGCGGCGGGCCAGAACTTTGTTCCTCCTCCCCTCTGTCGCCCGAGCGAGTCGAGGCGCCTGCTTTCCGCCGGGGCAATCGGCGGCTTCCGTACCTGGGCGCTTGCCATGCAAAACAACAGGTCTTTCGAGTCCCTTCTCTCCGCTCAAGATGACAGGGTTGAAGGGGAAAGAAAGTAAAAGAGAGCAAAGAAGGAAAAACCGCAGCCCGTTGGTCGCGCTGGAAGTTGGAAATCAGTTCTCGGTCCCTATGAAAATAAAATAAGAGCAGGCCCAAAGACTTGCGGGAATGGTGCTGTGCGGACGAGTGGTGAGAATGACGTTGTATTCTCCGGAAACTTCCAGGCTATCGAGCAGCGACGGTGCCGACAGAGGATCGACCGTGGCTAGGTACGCCAGAAATTCATGGATGCCCGCTCCGGCCTTGCAGCCCTGCGCTACAAAAGACACTTCGGCATTTCCCTCGGCAAAGTGCCAACCCAACGACGCCGCCGCGGTCACCGCATTTTCGTAGGCAAGTTGGGAAACGGACCCGGGAGCGGGATTATCAAAAACCAGGCGCAGTCTGTGTTCGTCCTCGCGGCTGAACTCGCGAACTTTCAGCGACCCCGACTTGGCGGTCGCTTTCCAGTCCACGTGGCGGGCGGAATCCTCCGGCATGTATTCGCGAATGAGATAGAGGTCGTCGCCGCGGCCGCGAGCAAAGGTCTCAAATTCACCGGTGATCAGCGGCAGCACGTCAAAGAATTCGTCAGTGTGTTCTACCGACGGGTACACCAGTATCTCGCGGGCCAAAGCTACGCGCCGTGTCTTGGTCAGGAAAGCAAAGGGAAAGCGGGTGGCCAGACCAAAGCTGTTCTGCTGATAGCGTCCGCGGCGGGGGAAGCAGAGTTCCACTTCGGCGGCGAGTTCAGAGGCAGCCGGGATGTAGGGAAAATATGCCGACTCGGTAAAAATACCAGGCGGAGCTGTGGCGCCAGGTGCGACCCGGCGCAACTGGCGGTCCGGCAGTCTCACCCACTGCCTGGCGGGAGGCTGCCCAGGTGGAAAACCAAAAGTGGTAGGCACCCATTGCCATTGCTTCGCATGCTTCTGCTTCAGGGGAACCACGCTGATGGAGAATGAAGGCAGCCAGCGCCGGCGGTTCCGGACCACGATTTTCCCCAGGGTAGGGCGGCCGGCAAAAACCTGCTCGGGCAGGCGGACATCCAACTCGAGGCCGCGCAGCACGATCGCCGAGGCCACGCCCGATACCAGGATGGCGGCGAGCATCGTGGCCACAATCACATAGAGCAGGTTGTTGCCCGTGTTGAGGGCCGCAACCCCGATGAGAAGGACGCTCACGACGTAGATAATTCCCACCGCGGTCACGTCATAGTTGAAAGCATCACGGACCCGGCTGCCCGCCACCCGGCGCGCCAGCTGCGGCACCGTAGTCAGACCCACCACAACCGCCAGGATCAGCGCGACCGAGGCCAGTATCACCGTGGTCCAGAGACTTCCGGATTCGCGCGCCACCGTGGAAAAGAGCGCGGCCACGAATGCCAGGATCAGCCCCAGCAGGGCCAGCAGGAAGCGCATCCAGATTTCGGGAACTTCAAAACGCAGGAATCGGCTGTGGGAACGAGGGCCGGCGTCAGCGGCCAGCACAGCCGATATTGCGGGCTCAGCCATGTATGCGACTCGCTGTTTCGAGGCTAGCACTGTCTTGATCGCGCATCAATCCGTATTGGGTTGGCCGGAAATCCGCCGTAACCATGCTGCCGCCTTCGCGCTGGCCTGGTCGGCAGCGCGCCCCAGCTTGGGGAAACGCTGTTTCAACCGGGTCAATAAGCGATGGGCCCAAACGTATTCCGACGACAGAATGATCAGGCCCACCGCCAGGAACAGCACTCCCTGCAGAATGGGCAGAAACAGACCCAGGATTCCCAGCAGGATGAAACTCCAGCCTACGATCAGGACCAGGACTCGCTTGATGCTGGATTTCAAGGCGGAACTCTCTGTGTTTCTTCCCTCAAGTTATCAGGTGTGCTCAGGTGCCGGCGGAAATAATGTCATCCGCCGGGCGCAAAATCTCTCGACAGAAATGCCATTACGGAGGTGTTGAAGGTCTCGGGAACTTCCTCGTACGGCAAGTGGCCAACGCCGTCGAAGACCTCGAGTTGACAATCCTTGAACTGCTGCCGTAGCAACTCCGCAGATGCCGGATTCACCGCCGCATCTTTGCTGCCCCAGAGCAGCAGGGTAGGGATGTCGGCGATGCGGGGAAGGGCCGACTCCAGTTCCTCTAGGTCGCGGTTCCATGAGCTCACCACTCCCAGGCCGTAGCTGAGGGTACCGGAAATTCTGAAAGGAGCAGAGTATCCGGCGAGCGTGCCCGGACGGATGCGCCCAGGGTCTCCGTAAAGGCGGCGCAGCAAAATGTCGTGGACAATACCCAGGCACGGTTCGAGGCGTAGGAGCAGCCAGGAAACCGGCGCACTGCTCAGAAAGGGCGCCAGCCGCCGGCCGTGGGCCGACCACGGATTCACTGGGGCAACCAGAATCAGGCTTCGCACCCGTTCTGGCGCCAGCGAGGCGGCCATCATCGCGACCGCGCCGCCGTGGGACGTGCCCAGCAGATCGCAGGACGCGATGCCCACGCCATCCATAAAGCGAAGCAGCCGCTCGGCGTGGGCCCGGAGACTGCCTCCGGCGTTTGGAGGCCGATCGGAAAAACCCACACCCGGCATGTCGACCGCGTACACCGTCGCCTTCTCCGCCAAAAGCGGCAGGGCGAAGCGCCAGGAGAAGGAGTATCCCAACAATCCGTGTAACAGGAGCAAGGGCGGACCAGAGCCGCCGCACAAGTAGCGCATGCGATAGCCATCGAGGACGAGCCAGCGCTCCTCGATAGGGATTCCCGACTGTAGCCGGACTTGGCTCTCCGATTGGTTACTCACCGTGGTCTATTTTCTACGCCGGACAACTCCACAGCGGCTGCGATCCTCTATGTATTCGATATCGCCTCTATTGCCTTTTGCGCGGAGAGCTTGGGCTCTCCGCAATTTGTTTGTCGGGTTCGGACCCCCATTTCGGCCCACAAGGAACCCAAAGATCTTCTTCGCTATGCCGCCCGTTTCTTGCGCAGTAATTTCTTAAGCACCCGCACACCTTTGTCCACGTGCTTCTCCTGCAGCAGGAAGGGGGGCAGAAAACGCAACACCGTGTCCTGGGTGCTGTTGAAGAGCACGCCCTCGGCCAGCGCCTGCTCAACCATGGGACGGGCTGGAATCGATAGCTGCAGCCCCTGAATCAGCCCGCGCCCCCGGACCTCCTGCACCGCCGCATGTCGCGCGGCCAGAGCCTTCAGCTGTTCCTGCAGGTAGCCGCCGACACGCAACACGTTTTCCAGCAACTTTTCGTCTTCGACAATGGCAAGGTATTCGAGCGCCACGCGGCAGGCCAACGGACCTCCTCCGAAAGTGGTCCCGTGTTGTCCCGGGGAGATGGCGGTGGCGAATTCTTCCCGGGCCAGAAATGCACCTAGCGGAAGGCCGGCGGCGATTGGTTTGGCGATGGCGACTATGTCAGGCGTCACGCCGAATGCCTGGAAGGCAAAGATGGTTCCAGTGCGGCCGAGGCCGCATTGAATCTCGTCAAAAATCAGGGCGGCACGATGGCGGACGGCAAGGACGCGGCACTCGCGAAGGAAGTCGGTCGAACATTCGTGGATGCCGCCCTCGCCGAAGATCGGTTCGAGCACGATGGCGCAAGTCTGGTCGTTAATCGCAGTGCGCAATGCCCCGAGATCATTGCGCGGTACAAACCTGACGTCCTCGAGCATGGGTTCGAAGCCCTTGCGATACTTGTCCTGCCCGGTGAGCGACATGGCGCCGAAGGTTCGGCCGTGATACGAACCTTCGAGAGCTACCAACTGACTCTTGGCTTCTCCTCCGGCGCGGTGTCCCGCCAAGCGGGCCAGCTTGATCGAGCCCTCGATGGCCTCGGTGCCGCTGTTGGAAAAAAAGGCTCGGTCCAGACCCGAAAGCTGGCAAAGTTTCTGGGCCAGCCTTCCCTGATATTCGTTGTAGTAGAGATTGGAAAAGTGGATGGCCCGGGCGGCCTGCTCCCGAATGACCTTCACGATCCGGGGATGGGCGTGGCCGAGCGCGTTGACGCCCAGGCCAGCCACGAAATCCAGGTAGCGCTTGCCTTCACAGTCGTACAGGAAAACTCCCTTGCCGCGATGCAGGGCAATGGGATAGCGGTTGTAGGTGGGCAGGAGGAAACGGTGCTCGCACTCGATGATTTCTTCGGTTTGGCTCATGAGGAATTAGCAATTCTAGTCGGACTCGGCCCGATCTGGGACTCTTGTGTGTGGGGCCGGGTCCTGACCCGGCCGGGCCGAGTAAGGCTCGGCTATTCTGGTGCGCAAATAAGTTTCCGGGCCGTGAGCAGTCGAGCGTCGCTCGACCTGGCGGGGTCCGAGACTCGGCCCCACACTTACTCCTTAAGCTTCAGCTATTCATAGGGTTACCAAACCTCACAGAAGGTTCCCAAAAAACATAGCTTTACTTCCACACTGCTTTTATAATCGGAAAAGTCTTTTCTTTGAAGTAGGTTAGAGGTTCTCCCTTGCACCCTGCCGTGGCACGCGACGTGCTGAACCATGAATTGGGTCTTCCCCCCGCCCACATCCAGGAGCCGTTGCGGTCGATGAACCGGGACTTCCAAATTCGCTTTATAGCCGGCCTGCTGATCCTTCTGACCACGGCTGCGGTCATCCTGGCCTGGATTAACTTCCAGAAGGAAGCCGACTTCCAGATTCCCTCCGACGGCGTCTGGTGGATGGAACAAACCGGACACGACGCCGGTGTGGTGGCGAAGCGAGTGGAACCGAGCGGCCCCGGCGATAAAGCCGGCATTCGGGTGGGTGATCGGTTGACCGCCATCAACCAGCATGACATCAAGGACACCCCAACTCGGGTGCGACAGGTGTACCGGATAGGGGCGTGGTCTAAAGCCACTTACTCCCTGGTTCGGCAGTCGGTGCCCCTGGATACCACGGTCATCTTGGTCCCAGCTGATCGTTCTCCGAACAACTGGCTTCGTTTCATCGGCCTGATCTATCTGGGCATTGGGCTGTACGTCTTGCTGCGGCGCTGGACCGCGCCCAGCTCCACGCATTTCTATATCTTCTGCCTGGTCTCGTTCATCCTTTACGCCTTCCATTTCACCGGGAAGCTGAACAGCTTTGACTGGACGATCCTCGGGGGCAACGTTACCGCCTGGCTGCTGCAGCCGGCATTGTTCCTGCACTTCGTTTTGACTTTCCCCGAAAAGCGCGACTTTGTCCGCAAGCATCGCTGGATCGTTCCCGCAATTTACGTGCCCGGAATGCTGCTGCTGGGAATCCAAGTCCTGGCGCTCACCATGCTGCGGGCGAGTGAGCAGATGCGCTGGAATCTCGAGCGGGTGCAGACGGGTTATCTGGCGCTGTTCTTCGTGATCGCCGCCGCGGTGCTATGGAACAGCTACCGCCGGGCCAGCACGCCGATCCTGCGGCAGCAGTTGAAATGGGTCACGCGCGGCACTATTCTGGCGATCGCGCCTTTCACTCTGTTCTACGCGATTCCTTACCTGATCGGCCCACCATTTTCGCCGGTAAAGATGTCCGTGCTGTCGCTCGGCCTGCTGCCCCTGACGTTCGGCTATGCCATCTTCCGTTACCGTCTGATGGACGTGGACCTTATTTTCAAGCGCGGCATGGTGTACACACTGGCGGCGGGCGCGATTGTCGGGGTTTACTTCGCCGTGGTAGCAGGGGTGGCGGAACTGGTCCACATGCAGGTACCGAGTTCGGGACCGGTCGGCCTGGTTCTGGCAATGGTGGTCACGGCCCTGCTGTTCGATCCGGTGCGCAAGTGGATCCAGGAGCGGATTGACCAGTTCTTCTACCGCACCCGCTACGACTATCGCAAGACCCTGATCGAATTTGGTCGCGAGCTCAGCGCGGAAACCGATCTCGACATGATGCTGAGTTCGGTGGTGGATCGGCTGTCGCGTACCCTGCTGGTCGATCGCATGGCGATTTTTCTCTCCGCCGGCGAGCCGCCGCAGTTTGTGCTGGCCAAGTCTTTCGGCATGAGCCAGACCAGCGGTCTGGACCTGAGCTTTCTAAGCGCCCCCCGGCCGGAGGCTGAAGCCGGACACCTTTTCCTGGAGAACGTGCACCAGGTCCCGCGCGAGACCGCGAGCGCGCAGCAGACCATCGCCCGGCTGGATCTGAACTACTACATTCCCTGCCGGGCCCAGCAGCGGACGATTGCCTTCCTCGGCCTGGGCAAAACAGTGGAAGGCGATTTCCTCACCAGCGAAGACGTTGAACTGCTCGAAACCCTGGCCGGCTACATCGGTATCGCCATCCAGAATGCGCGCCTGTACGCCTCGCTCGAACAGAAGGTCGCCGAGTACGAACGGCTGAAGGACTTCAACGAGAACATCGTGGAGTCGATCAACGTAGGCGTAATGGCGGTGGACCTGGCGGACCGCATCGAGTCCTGGAACTCGCAGATGGAAGTGATGTACGCCCTGCCCCGATGGCAGGCGCTGACCCGGCCCTTGAGCGAAGTCTTTCCGGCGGAGTTCGTGGAAGAGTTCTACCGGGTGCGGCAGAACCCGGGCATCAACAACCTGTACAAGTTCCGGCTGGCCACGCCCACGGGTGAGAGCCGCACCGTGAACGTCGCCATCGCGCCGCTGGTTACACGCAAGTTCAACGTAATCGGGCGGCTGATCATCGTGGACGACATTACCGAACGCGTGGGCCTGGAATCGCAACTCTCCCAGGCCGACAAGCTTTCCTCGATCGGCCTGCTGGCGGCCGGGGTGGCGCACGAAGTCAATACTCCGCTGGCCGTTATTTCCTCCTACGCCCAGATGCTTTCGAAGCAGTTGCAGGACGATCCGCAGAAGGGCGGGCTGCTCGAGAAAATCACGCGGCAGACCTTCCGGGCCTCGGAGATTGTGAACAACCTGCTGAATTTCTCGCGCACCAGCGGCACGGAATTCACCGAGGTGAATGTCAACAAGATCATCGCCGACACCATGGCGCTGCTGGAGCACCAGTTCAAGATCACCAAGATCAGGGTGGAAGACGAACTGGCGGACCATCTGCCGCTGATCAGCGGCAATCCAGGACGCCTGCAGCAAGTCTTCCTGAACCTGTTCCTGAACGCGCGTGACGCCATGCCGGAGGGCGGAACGCTGCGCGTAGCTACCTCCAATGGAGACGGGGTCAGCGTGGTCGTGGCCGACACTGGCAGCGGCATCGCGCAGGAGCATATCCAGCGCATCTACGACCCATTCTTCACCACCAAGGCAGCACCGCGTGAAGGCCAGGGAAAAGGCACTGGACTGGGGCTCTCGGTGACTTACGGCATCATTCAGGAACATGCCGGGAAGATTCGAGTGGAGAGCCATCCCGGACGAGGCACAACCTTCTATCTGGATTTCCCGCTGACGAGGAAAGCTGTCAATGTCTGAACTGGCCACCATTCCGCGCCACAACCTTGGCGAAGGCTCGTCTCCGGGATCCGTGCTGATCGTTGACGACGAGGCCGCCATCCGCGAGTCGCTCGAAACCTTGCTGGAAATGGAAGGCTACGACGTGCAGTCGGCGGCCACCGCGGAAGAGGGTCTCACCCGGATCGGAGACCGGCCCTACGACCTGGTGCTGCTGGACCTCGCGCTGCCCGACCGGAATGGCATTGATCTGCTGGCCGAACTTCACAGTCACGATCCGCAGCTGGCGGTCATCATGATCACCGCCTACGGGACCGTGGAAAATGCGGTGAAGGCGATGCAGGCCGGGGCCACCAACTTCGTCCAGAAGCCCTGGGACAACGAAAAGCTGCTGGCTGACATTCGCGCCGCGGTGGCCCGCCATCGAGCGGAAGAGGAAAACGTCCAGCTCAAGCGCGCCCTGAAACAGCGCTACAACTTTGAAAACATCGTGGGCAAGAGCGAGCCCATGCTGAAGATTTTCGACCTGGTGGCGCAGGTGGCCCCCAGCCGCTCCACCATCCTCTTGCAGGGCGAAAGTGGGACCGGCAAAGAGTTGATCGCTAAAGCCATTCATTTGAACTCACCACGCCGCGACCGGGCGTTTGTTCCGGTGAACACCGGCTCCATGCCGCCAGACCTTCTGGAATCCACGCTCTTCGGGCACGTCAAGGGCGCCTTCACCAGCGCCATCGCGTCCAAAAAAGGCCTGTTCGAGATCGCCGACCGGGGAACGTTGTTCCTCGACGAAATCGGCACCATGAGCATGGACACGCAGAGCAAGATCTTGCGCGTGCTGCAGGACCGTAAATTCATGCACCTGGGCGGAGTCCATGAAATTCAGGCGGACGTGCGCATCATCGCGGCCACCAACGTGGACTTGAAACAGCTGGTGCGCGAAGGCCGGTTCCGCGACGACCTCTTCTATCGCCTCAACGTGATCACGGTCGATCTTCCGCCCCTGCGGCAGAGGCGGGAGGACATCCCTTTGCTGGTGGACTTCTTCCTCTCCCGGTACTCGGAAGAAAACGAGCGTCCCCGACGGAGAATGACGCCGGAAGGACTTCGCCCCCTACTCTCCTATTCGTGGCCGGGGAACGTGCGTGAACTGGAAAACGTGATCGAGCGGGCGGTGGTGCTCTCTTCCAGTCAGGATGTCGGACCCGAGCTTCTGACCGACCAGATCGTGGGCCGGGGCACTCCGGTTCCACTGATGGAACATCGCGGCGACGCTTCCCTGTTCGATATCGTGGAAGATTGCGAGCGCCACATCATCCTCGACATGCTCGAAAAGTGTAACTGGAACCAGACCGAGGCCGCCGAACGCTTCCACGTGCCCCTTTCCACCCTGAACCAGAAAATCAAGCGCCTGAATATTGAGATCAAGAAGAAGGTTCGGGAGTAGGGCGGGCGTCAGACGTCGGATCTCGGGCTTCGGACCTTGCCTTCATCTTCTCCCGCGCAGCTTTCGATAATTGGTCGCCCCCGAAGGTTCCGGTTGTGAACGCCTCCCTGGTTACAACAGTTCATGGGAGGGCTTCGTCCTGACCCACCTGTTTTCCTCCTTCTCGTTTTATGCCAATCTAGTGTCCTTCCTGAAGCGGGGTAACCAGATATGAGAAAGGTTCGCTACGTAGTCGCGGCGAGTCTGGATGGCTATATTGCCGGGCCGAACGGTGAGGCGGACTGGATTGTCATGGACCCAGAGGTAAATTTCGAAGAACTCTGGGGACAATTCGACACCTTGCTGATGGGTCGTCGGACTTACGAAGCGGCGGTTACGCGATTGGGTAGCGGAGCCGTGCAGCGAATGAAGGTGATCATCGTCTCCCGTACCCTGCGGCATCCCGATTACCCAAATATTACTATTGTCCCCGAGTTCGATCGGGACCAGATGCAGGCATTGCGTACCGAGAGCGGAAAAGATATTTGGCTGTGTGGTGGCGGCGAGCTCTTTCGTTCTCTGCTGGAAATGCGCCAGGTGGACACGGTCGAGGTGAGCATCATGCCTGTGTTGTTGGGCGGAGGCGTCAGGCTCCTGCCGCCTCCCTCGCAGGAAACCAAGTTGACGCTGTCAGGGCATAAGATCTACGGCTCAGGAATCGTATCGTTGATCTGCCAGGTGCACGCTCCGAATCCAAGCACTCTGAAGCCCGAAATCTGACATCCGACGGCTGAGGTCCGACGTCCGGGGGCTGACCCCCGAGGTCCGCGGTCTGACGTCCGACGTCTGCCGTCTGCTATAGTTCCTGAGATAGAGGCCACACCGCATGGCTGCTGGGGATTTTCAGGTCCCGCTCATATCGCCCGCCGAATTCGCCAAGGAGAAGGTCAAGGCGCTCCAGGACTACGCCCTGCTCACGGGCCAGTCGCTGGCCAATCTCTTCCGGCGGCCCTTGTACGTCACCGACATGATTCAGCAGGCCGACCTGATCGGTGTGGGTTCCCTGCCGATCGTGATCCTTACTGGCGGCTTCACCGGCGCCGTATTGGCCCTGAACAGCGCCAGCACGCTGTCGCGCTTCGGTTCCCTCACTCTTATTGCCCAACTGGTATCGGTCGGCATGGTCACTGAGCTGGGGCCAGTCATCACCGGGCTGATGGTTGCGGGCCGCAACTCTTCCGGCATGGCCAGCGAGCTGGGCTCGATGACCGTGACCGAGCAGATCGATGCCATGCGCGCGCTCGGCACTGACCCCACGAAAAAGCTGGTCACGCCGCGGGTGGTGGCCACAGTAGTGATGCTGTTTTTTCTGACCATCATCTCCGACCTGCTCGGCCTGGTGGGAGGAAACATGGTCTCGAGCCTGCTCCTGGGCCTGGACTCGCGGCAGTACTGGACCTCAGCCTGGCAGTCCCTGGTCTGGCGTGACCTTACCTCCGGTCTTATCAAGCCGGTTCTTTTCGGATTTGTGATCTCGACCGTGGGCTGCTATTTCGGCATGTCCACCCGCGGCGGCACGCAAGGGGTGGGACGCTCTACGACTCAGGCCGTCGTCGTAGCCTCGGTAATGATTCTGGTCACGGATTTCTTTGTCACGAAACTGCTCATCACTGTGTTGGGGTACCGATAGACGATGTCAGCTCCCACGCTTCCGCTCGACATGACCGGGCCTGCGGCGAAGCAGCAAGGCAGCGAAGCCATCCGCTTCGAGAATGTGACACTGGCATTTGACGAGAAAGTGGTCCTGGACGATATTTCATTCCGCCTGCCGCACGGGGAAACCAAGGCGATTTTTGGCGTGGCCGGCTCGGGAAAAAGCACGATTCTCAAACTGGCGCTGGGATTGATGAAGCCCGACTCCGGCCACATCTATGTTCTGGGCCAGGATGTGACGGAGATGAGCGAAAACGCGTTGTTCGATTTGCGACGGCAGATTGGCATGGTGTTTCAGGAGAGCGCTCTTTTTGATTCGCGCACGGTGCGGGAGAATGTCGCCTTCCGCCTGATGGAAGAGGGCCAGGTTTCCGAACAGGAGATCGAGCGGCGGGTACGCGAGGCCCTGAGTTTCGTGGAACTGGAACGGACCGTGGATATGTTTCCCTCGGAACTTTCGGGCGGAATGCGCCGCCGGGTGGCCATTGCCCGAGCCATCGTGACCCAGCCTGAAATTCTGCTCTACGATTCGCCCACGGGCGGGCTGGATCCGGTGACCTCCACCACCATCGTGGAGTTGATCGTGAAACAGCGGGACGTGTACAAGACCAGCTCGCTCATGGTCACGCATCGCCTGCAGGACGCCTTCATCATGGCCACGCACTACTTCGATCGCAATGCCAACAAGATGCTGCCGTTGCCTAAGGGCGTCCATTGCGAAGTGCCGCTGGCATTTCTGATCCTGCGGGACGGGAAAGTGATTTTTGACGGTGATATCGATGAACTGGCGAAGACGCGGGACGAGTACATTAGAGAATACATCGCTTGAAGAACGGACTGGTCAAGGCTTTGCGGAGGGCTGCCAGAGCTCGATCTTATTCCCATCCACATCATAGATCCAGGCAAAGCGGCCGTAGGATTCATTCACTCGCTTGGGATCAATCTTCACTCCCTCTTGCTTTAATCGGTCGAGCAAAGCATCCAGATCGTCCACGATGTAGTTGACCATGAACGATGCGTGGCCGGGATCGAAATAGTTAGTAGAGTCGGGAAAAACGGTCCACACGGTAACGTGTTCCTTCTGAGGGTCGTCGTGTTCGCGCCACGGAAGCATCACGCCTGATCCTTCGTCAGCGAGTCCAAGATGTTTCGAATACCATTCCCGCATCTGATCACGATTAGCGGATTTGAAGAAGATACCGCCGATTCCAAGGATGCGCCCGCGCTGCTCCATTTTGACGGGCGGCTTCGACTTTTCAGGCTGCGAAGATTGCACTTCCTGTCCTCCTGCTGAGCAGATCGAGATCAGCAACAGCGAGCCGAGCACAATTGTGCGCCAGGGCGTTCCCTGCATGTGTGGATTGTACATCGATTCAATTGGAGAGATAGGTTGCTCAAAGTGGCTGCCATTCACTCTTTCTGGATCGTGCGGCCAATGCGACGTCGCTGCGAAGTCGGCGTCATTTTCGCGCGGAACGGCGTCACCGCGCCAAGAACAATGACGATTGGGGGCAGCGTTGCGGTACCAGGTTGAACGTTTGCGGAAAATTGCGGACTAGCTGGCTTTTGCGCTTTCGAGCATGGCCTTCCGCCGCGCGGCCAGGTTCGCTTCCATGCGCGTTACGAACTCACGGCTTTTTTTCGTGCTCATGACCAGCGATTCGATGCCGGCGAGAAATTCCTGGTTCTTCATCCTTTCCCGCAGATCTTTGAGGAATGGTTTCACCTTGGCGTAGATGAGAACCATCTCTCCGCAAAAGCTGGGTTCGAGGAACATCTCGCGGTTCAGGGCGCCGTGGTGCACCAGCGACGAGGCTATGCCCCAGTACCCCAGCACCTGGCGCATCCAGTTATTTTCCGGAGTCCCAAACGCAGCCGAAACTTTCATGAAGTCGTCCGCAGACTGAGGCGAGAACGTCACTACCCACCAGTGACGCGCCTTGCGCAGCTCGGCTTCGCGGCGTAGATCGTAGAGTTTCAGAATCAGTTGTGCATCAGCAGCGGTCGCTTTTGCCATTCAATCCTCCGCGTTTGTAAATGCCGGGACTGGCCCGGGTGGATTGTGAGCACAGGATCCTGCCCAAGCGAAGCTTGGACGGGACACCCTCCGTCAGGTTGTGGATGCGGCCCCGGAAGCGGCTTCTACCGGTATTTCGCGCTCAAAGTCACACTCTTTATTCGGACACGCAATCACCGGGCCAGCCTTGAGCATTTTCTCCACCAGGTATTCGCTGCCACAGCTCGGACATTTTTCCGCCAGCGGTTTGCCTGCGGAAGTGAACTTGCACTTGGGATAATTCCCACAGCCATAGAACGTGTTGCCCTTGCGCGCTTTCTTCTCAACCAGGTCGCCGTCCTTGCAGAGCGGGCACTTCACCCCAATGTAATTCTGCTTCACGTATTTGCATTCGGGATAACCGCTGCAGGCGGTGAATTCGCCAAAGCGGCCGTGCCGGATCATCATGTTCCGTCCGCACTTGGGGCAGAGTTCATCGATCGGAATGTCGGGAACTTTCTTCCCCTGATCGAGGCGGCGAGTCGTCTTGCAATCAGGATATCCGGTGCACGCCATGAACTGGCCGAAGCGCCCGCGCTTCAGGACCATCACCCGGCCGCAGTTCTCGCAATATTCTTCCTGCGTGGTTTCCTGAATGTCGGCCGAATCCAGGTCGGGCAGGTTGATCGGATTTTCCTTGGTGAAAGTGCAGCTGTCGGGATTCTCCTTGTCGTAGGAGCTGCAGGCGTAGAACGACCCGTGCTTGCCCCACTTTATCACTAGCGGAGAGCCGCAACGCTCGCACTTCTCGTCGGTGGGCTTCTCCATCCGCTTGATGTTCTCCATGTGCTTTTCGGCGTAACGGAGGTCCTTGGCGAAGCGCTTGTAAAACTCGGTGAGGGCATTGATCCAGGTTTCCTTGCCCTCTTCGATCTCGTCGAGCTCTTCCTCCAAGCGGGCGGTGTACTGCACGTCGAAAATATCGCGGAAGTTCTCCACCAGCAGATCAGTGACCACCAAGCCGATCTCGGTGGGCGAGAACTTGCCGCCCAGCTTCTGCACATACTGCCGTTCCTGGATGGTGCTGAGAATGGCGGAGTACGTGGAAGGCCGCCCAATGCCGCGCTCTTCCAGTTCTTTCACCAGCGAAGCTTCGTTGTAACGTGGTGGAGGTTCGGTAAAGTGCTGCTCCGGCTTCAGTTCGCGCAGCGTGAGTTTCTGTCCGGGTTCGAGCGGCGGCAGCTTGTGCTTGAGCTCTTCTTCTTCCTCGTCCTTGACGTCCTTCGCCTCTTCATAAACCTTCAGGAAGCCGTCGAACTTGAGCACAGAACCGGTCACGCGGAACCAGAAAGTTTCGGAGCCGGATTTGGCGTCGATGTCCACCGTGGTCTGGTCGAAGACCGCGGGGGTTATTTGCGAAGCCACGAAACGTTGCCAGATCAGCTTGTAAACCTTGAACTCATCTTCTTTCAGATACTGTTTGATCTGATCGGGATGGCGCATCGCCGAAGTCGGACGAATGGCCTCGTGGGCTGCCTGGGCCGCCTTCTTCTCTTTATAGACGTTCGCCGATTCAGGCAGGTAGTCCTTGCCATACTGCGCCGCAATGTACTCGCGCACCTCGGTCAAAGCTTCATTGGAGACGCGGGTGGAATCGGTACGCATATAAGTAATGAGACCGACTGAGCCTTCTTCACCCAGTTCCACGCCCTCGTAGAGACGTTGCGCGATCATCATGGTGCGCTTGACGCTGAAGCGCAGCTTGCGCGAGGAATCCTGCTGCAACTTGCTGGTCGTGAAGGGGGGAGTGGCGTTGCGCCGCCGTTCTTTGCGATCGACGGTGCGGACCAGCCAGTCGGCTTTTTCCAGAGCGGCGCGGATTTTTTCCGCATCCTCGCCATTGTTTACTTCGACTTTTTCTTCACCCTTGCCTACAAAACGAGCATCGAAGGCCGGCGGCTTCGGTCCCGCCAGGTGGGCGTCGATGGTCCAGTATTCCTGCTTCTGGAAGGCCTTGATTTCCCGCTCGCGTTCGACGATGAGTCGCAGCGCGACGGTCTGTACGCGGCCGGCAGAGAGGCCGCGCCGCACTTTGTCCCAGAGCAACGGAGAAACCTGGTAGCCCACCAACCGGTCGAGCACGCGCCGTGCCTGCTGCGCATCCACCAGGTTCTGGTCGATATCGCGGGGATGCTCGAAAGCTTCCTGCACAGCCCGCTTCGTGATTTCGTTGAAAGTGACGCGGCGGATGCGGTCGGGTTCGTCGCCTTCTTTTTTCTTCTTTTTCTTCTTGCTCTTTCCATCGCCGAGTTCTTCGGCCAGGTGCCACGCGATGGCTTCGCCTTCACGGTCGGGGTCGGGCGCCAGATAGATGTTGTCGGCGGACAAGGCCAACTTCTTCAGCTTGGCCAGGACCTTCTCCTTGCCGGGAATGACGATGTACTCCGTTTCGAATTCGTTGTCGATATCGACGCCCAGCGTGCTCTTGGGCAGGTCCTTGACGTGCCCCAGCGAAGCCTCGACAGTGAAGCCCTTCCCCAGATATTTCTGGATGGTCTTGGCCTTGGCCGGCGATTCGACGATGACTAAACCTTTAGACAATGTGTCCTCTGATGGTGGTTACTGGTTTTGAAGCTAGCACGAATGCGGTGAAAAAAGCTATTAGCTATTAGCTTTTGGCTTTTAGCCCGGAACCTTACGCTGCCAATGCGCTTCTAATCTTTTGTGACAGCGAAGATAGCATTCTAATGACTTCCTCAAGATCGGAGTTCAGTCTGTCATAGTCCGCATTCTTCAAGAAGTTCAAGTCTCGCGCCAGTAGCAGATGATAGGAGAGCTCGGCTCCTGAACCCATTGAAATCCGGATGAAACGTGTCATCTCGCCGTCTGATCTTCTGCCACAGCCTTCCGCCAAGTTCGCCGCGATCGAAGCAGAGGAGCGCCTGATCTGACTGGTCAAACCAAATCGTTCTTCTTTTGGAAAGTCGTTGGTGCCACGGTAAATCGCCAGTGTCAACTTGTGTGCCTTCTCCCAAACCTGAAGGTCCTTATAATTTCTCATTTGCCGCCTCTCCACAAGAGCGCTCAAGCTAAAAGCTAGGAGCTAAGAGCTAGAAGCTTTTTACAAAATTCTTCCCCGGCATCTGCTTCACCTTTCCTGCGAGCTCCAGTTCGAACAATGCGGCGAAGATTTCGGATGACGACAGCTCCAATTCCAGCAACTCCACAATTTCGTCGATGTGAGTTGCCTCGTCGGCTTTCAGGAGCTTCAGGATCTTCCGTTCGTGGGGAGGCAGCTCGTTTTCCCCGAATAGAGATGCAGCCTGGCCCGCTTGCGATTCATCGACGGTGGCGGGAGTCAGCGCAAGTCGTACTGGCGTAGGGAGTTCTTCCCAAACGTCTTCCCACGTGGCGGTAAGCTTGGCGCCCTGTTTGATCAGAGTGTTGGGCCCCCAGGAGTTCTTGTTGGTAACATTGCCGGGGACCGCGAAGACCTCGCGATTCTGTTCCAGCGCGCAGCGCGATGTGATCCTGGTGCCGCTGTATTCCGCGGCTTCTACCACGAGCACGCCGATTGAAATGCCGCTGATGATGCGATTACGGATGGGGAAGTTTTGCGGCGCGGCGAATGTGTTCATGGGAAATTCGGAGATCAGGGCGCCTCCCGTCGCCAGCATCTGCTCCGTGATCCGGGTATTTTCCTTGGGATAAATAATGTCCACACCGGTGCCGAACACGGCCACCGTTTTTCCTTTGGCGTTGATAGCGCCGCGATGCGCAGCCGCGTCCACGCCGCGAGCCAGGCCGCTGAAGATGACCAGGCCGCGGGCGGCCAGATCGCATGCCAGCCGTTCCGCCATTCCGAGCCCGTAGGGAGTGGGGTGGCGAGTGCCTACCACTGCGATCCCGGGCTGGGTAATCGCGTCCACACTTCCCCGCACATAAAGGACCAGCGGCGGATCGTATATCTGTTTCAGTTGAGCAGGGTAGGTGGAATCATCGAGGCAGATGACGGAGACTCCAGCCGCCGCCACGCGCCCCATTTCATCATGCGCCAGTTCCATCGACTGGCCGGTGCCAAGCGATTGCGCCGAAACAGTCTGAATTCCGGTGGCTTCGAGTTCGGTCAGCGAGGCCTTGAAAACGTTCTGCGCACCTCCGAAATGCTCCACCAACCGCCGCGCTCGGGTAGGGCCCAGGCGCGGGGTGAGGGCAAGGGCCAGCCATTGCAAGGCAAGGGTTTCGCTGGATTTCGAACTCAGAGTCAGGGCTTCCGGCACTTCACACCTCCACATCGGCTGACTCGCGGACTCTATACATCCGCAAAAAACGATGTCAAGGTTACGCGACACACTCCTCTGTTAAAATTGAACATCGGCCGCATGAGACGTCTCCGTATTTCCGCGATTTCCTACCTTAATACTGCCCCCCTGATGTGGGATTTTGAGCATGGAGACGCGGGTTCGGCCTTCGATGTCTCTTATACGGTGCCATCGCGGTGCGCCTCCGATCTGGCTGCAGGGTCGGCAGATATTGGTATCATCCCGGCCGCCGCCTATGCCAGCATTCCAGGGCTTGCCATCCTGCCGCGAGTTGCCATCGCTTCGAAACGACCGGTCCGCTCCATCCTTCTGGTCAGCAAGGTGCCTCTGGAGCAGATTCGTTCAGTGGCCCTCGATACTTCTTCCCTGACCTCCGTGGCGCTGACCAAGGTCCTGTTCGCCAAGTGGTGGGGAGCGGGCAGGACGTTTACCTCCATGGCTCCGGACATAGACAAGATGATGGAGGCGCACGACGCCGGCCTGGTGATCGGCGATCCCGCACTTAAGATCGATCGATCTCGTTATCTCACCCACGACCTGGCTGAAGAATGGATTCGCCTGACCGGCAAGCCTTTTGTGTTTGCCTTTTGGGCGGTGCGGCAATCGGCGTTGAAAGATGCACCCACGGCCCTTGATCTGGCGGGAGTGTTTCAGGACTCGCGCGACCACGGCTTGCAGCCGTCGAATCTTGACCAGATCGCCCGCGACTGGGCGCCACGCGTGGGTCTAAGCGAGAGTGAGATCAGGACTTATCTGACTGAAAATATCTACTATGATCTCGATCCTGCGTGCCTGAGCGGGTTGCAGCTTTTCTATCGCTATGCCAGCGAATGCGGCGCGTTGCCGCCGGCTCCGGCATTGCGCTTTCTCGATGTGGCCAAAATTGCCGCCACCTAGCTCTCGCCTGGTCTCGCCGCGCCGCCCGCATCTGAAAAGCTGTCCGTAAGGTCGAAATGCCAACTCAGATTCACGTCCTGATTGCCGTTACAGTGTGGAACCGGCTCCGCCACCTGGGCGGCGTAGGCCTGGTGCTGTTAGCACTGGCGGATAACTCGGTCGTGCCCTTGCCGGGGAGCATGGACGTTCTAACCATTCTCCTGGCCGCTCACCAGCGTCGTTTGTGGTGGTACTACGCCTTCATGGCCACGGTGGGCGCTGTCATCGGTGGATACATCACCTACGGGCTGGCCCGGAAGGGCGGCAAACAGGCCTTCGAACGCAAGCTGTCGAAGCGCCGGGCCAACAAGGTCTTCAAGCGCTTCGAACGCTGGGGATTCTTTGCCGTCGCCGTCCCAGCCTTGTTGCCACCCCCGTTTCCCATTGTTCCTTTTCTGCTGGCGGCGGGCGCCATGCAATATTCCCGCAAGAAATTTGTAGCCGCGCTGGCGTTGGGCCGTGGAGTTCGTTTCACAATCGTGGCCGGCTTGGGAGCGATGTATGGCCGGCACATCGTCAGGTTCTTTTCGCAATATTACAAGCCGGCGATGATTGCGCTCATTGGATTGGCGGTGGCCGGCGGAATTTTTTCTCTGGTCCAGTACTATCGGTATAAGAACAGGACGGCCGTGGCTTAAGCTTTTTTTCCTCCTGAGGAAGATGTTTAGTTTGCACAACATTCTCGCGGAGTCGACGGACCCCGATGAGCTGATGAGTCCGCTCGGATAGGGGTCCCTCGACTTGCCCTCGCCGGCGCCTGGCGCGGGCCTGGCGGCTCGGGCTGACAGATTTTGCAACCGCCTGCAAGTCCGTTAGAATCTGGACAGCGGTCTGCAGCCATGCCCCTGACCAAACAACAAGCCCTCGACCTGTTTCGCTCCGACGATCTGATCGGCATCGGCATGGAAGCTGACGCGGTGCGCCGGCGGTTGCATCCCGAAGGCGTTGCGACTTACGTCATCGACCGCAACATCAATTACACGAATTTCTGCACCGAGTATTGCACCTTCTGCGCTTTCTACCGGCCGCTGAAGGGGCCCGCAGCCAAAGAGGGTTACATACTCGAGTTCGACACCATCTACGACAAGATTCGCGAAACCGTCGAACTGGGCGGTACGGGCGTGCTGATGCAGGGTGGGCTGCATCCCGATCTCAAGATTGACTGGCACGAGAAAATGCTGAGCGGCATAAAGCAGCGTTTTCCGAAGGTCCATCTGCATTGCTACTCGGCATCGGAAGTTATCGCCATCGCCGAGTACAGCGAATTGAGCATTCGCGACACCATCATTCGGCTGCGCGATGCCGGACTCGATTCCATTCCCGGCGGCGGCGCCGAAATTCTCGACGATGAAGTTCGCTACAAGATCGCGCGTCTCAAATGCCTGACCGAAGACTGGATCAACGTGCATCGCACCGCACACCAGTTGGGCATGCGCACCACCGCCACCATGATGTTTGGCGTGGGTGAGAACATCGAAAATCGCGTCAACCACTTCCAGCGGCTGTACGAACTGCAGGAAGAAACCGGCGGTTTTACTGCATTCATCCCCTGGAGCTTCCAGCCCCACAACACCGCGCTCGGCGGCCGCCACTGGGACGAGGCCACGGCGGTCGAGTACCTGAAAGTCCTGGCCATTTCCCGGCTGTACCTTTCAAACTTCCTGAACGTGCAATCGAGCTGGGTGACCCAGGGGTTGAAAGTCTGCCAGATGGGTCTGCGCTTCGGCGGCAACGACGTAGGATCGGTCATGCTCGAAGAAAATGTCGTGCGCGCCGCTGGTGTGACCAACTGCACCACGGAAGAAGAGTTGCGCCGCATCATTCGCGACGCCGGATTCAGACCCGCCCAGCGCGACACGCTCTATCGCACTTATTTCCTGAATTAGAAGCCGCGACCTCACCGGATAACTGCGCGGTCGATGTGCAACCTCAAGGTCAAATGCCTGGCCGAATTGAAGACTACGCGCTGATTGGGGACTGCGAGACCGCAGCGCTGTGCGGTAACGACGGATCCATCGACTGGCTTTGCTGGCCCCGGTTTGACTCCGGAGCGTGCTTCGCGTCGCTGCTGGGAACGCCCGACAACGGGCGCTGGAAACTTGCGGCCGCGGATGGCACCGCGCAGGTAGCTCGCCATTATCGCGATAACACTCTCATCCTTGAAACCGAATTTGAAACCCAGGACGGCGCCATCACCCTGGTCGACTTCATGCCGCTGCGTGGGAGGCACTCTCACCTGATTCGGCTGGTACAAGGGAAACGCGGCAAGGTGCGGGTGAAGATGGAGCTCACCATACGGTTCGACTACGGTCGATCCGTGCCGTGGGTCACTCGCCTGGAAGACGGGACCATGCGCGCCATTGCTGGGCCCGACATGCTCGCGCTTCGCACTCCGGCGCCGCTGCGGGGCGAAAATCTCACGACCATCAGCGAATTTGCCGTGGGGGAAGGAGAAACGGTTTCGTTCGTTTTGTCCTACGGTGCCTCTCACGGCCCAGTTCCGCCGCCGATCGATGCCGAGCGGGCGCTCGGACAAACCGAAAAGTTCTGGCGCAAATGGGCGGACCGCTGTACCTATCGTGGGCCTTGGAATGAGGCAGTATGCCGGTCTCTCATCACGCTGAAAGCCCTTACCTATCTCCCGACCGGTGGAATCGTGGCAGCTCCCACAACCTCTCTTCCGGAAAGGCCGCACGGCGCACGGAATTGGGACTATCGTTTCTGCTGGCTGCGAGACGCTACTTTCACCCTGCTGGCCCTGATGCATGCCGGCTACTACCGCGAAGCGCAAGAGTGGCAGAACTGGCTTTTGCGGGCCATCGCCGGCAGTGCCGAACAGGTGCAAATCATGTACGGGGTTGCCGGAGAGCGGCACCTGGCGGAGTGGGAAGTGCCCTGGTTGGCCGGATACCAGGGGGCATCGCCGGTGCGCGTGGGCAACGCTGCCTTCGGTCAGCAGCAATTGGACATTTACGGGGAACTTGCCGATGCTCTGCATCAGGCGCGGGAAGGCAAGCTGCCGAAGAATGAGCCGGCGATAGAACTGCAGAGAACGCTGTTGCGGCACCTGGAGCAGGTCTGGCAGGAGCCCGACGAAGGCATCTGGGAAGTCCGAGGTCCGAGGCGCCACTTCACTCATTCCAAAGTAATGGCGTGGGTAGCGTTTGATCGCACCATCAAGAGCGCGGAAAAGTTCGGCCTGAAGGCCCCTGTGGAACATTGGCGAGCCATACGCAGGCAAATCCACGACGACGTCTGCCGCCATGGCTTCGACCGCGATCTGGGCAGTTTCGTACAGTCGTACGGATCGAAGAATTTGGACGCGAGTCTGTTACTGGTTCCCCTCGTCGGATTCCTTCCGTCATCGGATCCACGCGTGCGTGGCACGATTGAAAAGATAGAGAGCGATCTCCTATGTGACGGTTTGGTAAAGCGTTACCACACCGGTGCCGCAGACGACGGACTCCCGCCCGGTGAGGGCGCATTCCTGGCGTGCAGTTTCTGGCTGGCTGACAATTACATCTTGCAGGGCCGGAATATCGAGGCTGAGAAGCTCTTCGAAAAACTTCTGGCTCTGCGTAACGACGTGGGTCTATTGGCGGAGGAATACGACCCTCAAAACGGACGCCAGCTGGGCAATTTCCCGCAGGCATTTTCGCACGTGGCGCTGGTCAACACTGCGTTGAACCTCGGCCGCCAACGCGGGCCCGCGGGCCAGCGTTCGACACCGGATGGCTCCGCCGAGCAACCCCGCCGCTAGATGATCATTCTTACCCAACAGCAGGCTTGATATGGAACGAGGTCAACCATGAGTGAAGTAATTTCCGATGCGCTGGTATTTTTCGGGGCAACGGGGGACCTTGCCCACAAGAAAATCTTCCCCGCCCTGCAACAGTTGGCCAAGCGCAATGAACTGAACATGCCAGTCATCGGAGTGGCCAAGTCAGGCTGGAACCTCGATCAACTCAAAAAGCGGGCCCAGGACAGCGTCGAGCACTACGGCGGTCTCGATCAGGCGGCGTTTGCCAAGCTCAGTGCAGTGCTGCAGTACATCGACGGCGACTACACCGATAGCGCAACCTTCCGTGAGCTGCGGCAGAAGCTGGGGGACGCCGGGCATCCGCTGCATTACCTTGCCATCCCGCCGGACCTTTTCGGCGAGGTGGTGAAGCAACTCAAATCCTCCGGATGCTCGGAGGGTGCCCGGGTGGTGATAGAAAAGCCCTTCGGACATGATTTGGATTCGGCACGCGCACTGAATAAGACTCTGCACACGGCCTTCCCCGAGCAGAATATTTTCCGCATCGACCACTACCTGGGGAAGAACGCGGTCCAGAACATCTTGTTTTTCCGCTTTGCCAATACTTTCATGGAGCCGATCTGGAATCGGCACTACGTAGAGAGCGTCCAGATTACGATGGCGGAGAACTTCGGAGTCGCCGGCCGGGGAGCGTTCTACGAGCAGGCCGGCGCGATCCGGGACGTGGTGCAGAACCATCTGTTCCAGTTGCTCACCAATGTCGCCATGGAACCTCCCGTGGCCATGGTGAATCCCGGTCTGCAGGACGAAAAAGTCAAAGTACTTCGGGGGATAAGGACGCTTCGGCCCGGCGACGTGGTGCGCGGCCAGTTCAACGGCTACCGTGATGAGGCAGGCGTCAAGCCGGATTCAACCGTGGAAACTTACGTGGCCTTGCGCCTGCGCGTTGATTCGTGGCGCTGGCAGGGCGTGCCGTTCTACATTCGGGCGGGAAAATCGTTGCCGGTGACGGCCACCGAGGTGCACGTGGCGCTGCGGCGTCCTCCCGCGATTTTTTCCGACAATGTGCTGGCGCACAATTATCTGCGCTTTCGGGTTACTCCCGACCTCGTCATCGCGATTGGCGGTCAGGTAAAAAAGTCCGGGGACGAGATGGCCGGCGCGCCGATTGAACTTCTTGCCACCCAGGAATCCGATCCCGCCGAGCTGTCTGCCTACCAGGAGCTGCTGGATGACGCCATCCACGGAGATCCCACGCGCTTCGCCCGTGAAGACTATGTCGAGGAGGCGTGGAGGATCGTACAGCCAATTCTCGACAATGCGACCCCGGTACACGCGTACGACCCAGGCACATGGGGCCCCGCGGAAGCCGAAAAGCTCACTTCAACAACCGGCGGCTGGCGCAACCCCCGCTAGACCCACACCTGGCTTCAGGTACAATGAATGGTCTTGGGCTGGTCCGTCGGGACCGACTGGAGACGATCCCCTGGGCATTACGTCGATCTCGATTCAAACTCTCGCCGCTTTTGTCGCCTCGCGGGGCATCGGCCAGTACATCCGCCAGCACTTCCTCGACACCACCTTCAAGGGTCTGTATCACGCCAACGCCTTTGACATGGCGTTGCTGGTGCCCTATTTCGTGGTCCTGATCCTGCTGGCGTCTTATGGTCTGCACCGTTACGTCCTGGTCTATCTTTATTACAAGCACAGGGACAATCGCACGACGGAGCCGGCCGGCCATTTTTCGGAGCTGCCCCGGGTGACTGTGCAACTTCCGATTTTCAACGAGCAATTTGTCGTTGAGCGCTTGCTCGATGCGGTCTGCCGCCTGCAATATCCCCTGGAAAAACTGGATGTCCAGCTCCTCGACGATTCCACCGACGAGACTCAGGCCGTCGCGCAAGGCTTGGTAGAGCATTACGCCGCTCGAGGCTTTCCGGTCACCTACCATCACCGCAGCAATCGCGAAGGTTATAAGGCGGGGGCGCTGGCGGAGGGCATGAAAACGGCGAAAGGCGAGTTCATCGCCATCTTTGACGCCGATTTCGTGCCGCCTGAAGATTTCCTGATGCGCACCATCCACCATTTGACCGATCCGAAAATCGGCATGGTGCAGACCCGCTGGACCCACATCAACCGCAATTATTCTTTCCTCACCGAGGTTGAGGCCATCCTGCTGGATGGACACTTCGTGCTGGAACATTCGGCGCGCGCGCGCAGCCACGCCTTTTTCAATTTCAATGGCACAGCGGGAGTGTGGCGCCGCAGCGCGATTGAAGAAGCCGGAGGCTGGCAGCACGACACTCTCACTGAAGACACCGACCTCTCCTACCGGGCCCAGCTCAAGGGATGGAAGTTCATTTACCTGCAGGACGTGGAGTGCCCGGCTGAGTTGCCGGTAGAGATGACTGCCTTCAAGACCCAGCAGGCGCGTTGGGCCAAGGGCCTGATCCAGACCGCGAAAAAGGTCCTTCCCAGCGTAATCAAGAGCGATCAGCCCTTTCGGTTGAAGCTGGAGGCCTGGTATCACCTCACGGCGAACCTCAGCTATCCCTTGATGGTCGTGCTCTCGGTATTGCTGCTGCCCGCCATGATCATCCGTTTTTATCAGGGATGGTTTCAGATGTTGTACATCGATCTGCCGCTGTTTCTGGCGTCCACGTTTTCGATTTCCAGTTTCTACCTGGTCTCGCAGCGCGAGTTGTTTCCGAAAAGCTGGCCGCGTGCCTTGCTGTATCTGCCTTTCCTGATGGCGCTGGGGATTGGCCTGACCATTACCAACACGCGCGCCGTGCTGGAAGCACTGATTGGGAAAAAGTCGGCCTTCGCGCGCACGCCCAAGTATCGTGTGGAATCGAAAGCCGACCGCATCAACGCCGCTAAGTACCGGCGGCGCCTGGGATGGGTCCCCTGGGTTGAGCTTCTGATCGGCAGCTATTTCGCGCTTACCGTCTATTACGCCATCGCCAATGAGAACTACATCACCGTGCCGTTTCTGGTTTTGTTCGTGCTCGGATACTGGTACACGGGTTTGATGTCGTTGTTGCAGGGCCGATTCTCGGGCCTGTCCATGAGCGCGGAGACCCATACCAAGCCGTTTCCGGTGGGCGTGTAGAGATGGAGCACGGGTGTCCTCGCCCGTGCTCGGAGTGGACGGGCGGGACGACCGTCCTCCATTCCATTCTTCCATTCTCCCTTCAAGTCCTTTCTTTTCGCGGCACGCGGGTTTAGAATCCTTACCGTTTCGCGTCCCGTCGGGCGCGAGTCATGTCGGTTCGCAAGGAGGGTCCGATGCGCCACCTCACGGTAACTGCGAAAGTCGTTCTCGGCATTCTGCTGGTTGTTCTGATCAGCTGTGGAACGGGTCACGATGCCGATGAGAAGTACTACCTGATTTCCACCAATATCAAGATTCCGTACTGGCAAGCCGGCGGGGCGGGATTGTTCCAGGCTGCGATGCAGCTTAAGGTGCGTTCCGAATTCGCGGGTCCAGACACCTACGATCCCAAGGCGGAACAGCAGGCGTTCGAGCAGGCCGTGCAGAGCAAGGCCACCGGAATCCTGGTCTCAGTAGCGGATCCGGCCCTTATGAAGGATGACATTGATCGCGCCATCGCGGCCGGCATCCCGGTGATCACGGTGGACTCCGACGCGCCCGCCAGCAAGCGACTCTTCTTCATTGGGACCGACAACTACCATGCCGGCCAGATTGGCGGCCAGAGGCTGGCCAAGGAATTGAACGGCAAAGGCAATGTGGTGGTGTTTACCATCCCCGAGCAGGCCAACCTGAAAGAACGTCTGCGCGGCTATCGCGACGCGCTCGAGGCCACACCGGGAATAAAGATCACCCGGGTGGTGGATATGAAAGGCGATTCCCGCGTGGCTTTCGACACCGCCACCGAAATTCTGGGTAACGACAAGAAGGAACACACCGACGCCTTCGTGTGCCTGGAAGCGCTGTCGGGCAAGGAAGTCGCCACCGTGTTGAGCCAACATGAGGTCAAGGACAAAGTGATTCTGGCGATGGACACCGACGAGGACACGCTTTCCTGGATCCAGAAAGGTGTAATCGCGGCCACGATTTCGCAGAAACCCTACACCATGAGCTTTGTAGGATTGAAAATGCTGGATGATCTCTACCATCACAAGCTTTCCACGTTGACCAATGATTGGGCCAAAGACAGCTTTGCCCCGATTCCAGCGTTTGTGGACACGGGATCGTCGCTGGTGGATAAAACCAACGTCGATGCCTTGATTGCGGCCAGCAAATCCGTAACCAGCAACGCGAAGTAGTAGCCATCACGAACAAAGGGACTCCGAATGCGAAAGGTGTTGCTGGTTTGTTTGCTTCTATCCCAAGTCACCTGGGCCCTGGACCGCCAGCCTAACTCCGATTTCCGAATGCGCCGTCAATCTTTGGCAAGCAAGGCCAGTGGCGGTGTTGTTCTCCTTTTCGCTTCGAATGAGGCGGAAGGGCCGAACGATCTTTACGGTTACCGTCCCGATGACAATTTTTTCTACCTCTCCGGCTGGAGCGAACCGGGAGCGGCCCTGCTGATCATGGGTACAGCCAACCCGCAAGATCACTCCTATACCGAGATCCTGTTTCTTCCCAATCACAATCCCTCGCAGGAAAAATGGACCGGGCCAAAACTTGGCGCGGACAGTCCTGACGCCGACAAGATTACCGGATTCGACCACGTCGAGGCGCTCGATAATCTGCGATCGGAACTGGTCCGCCTGCTTCCGGCAAAGAAGGCAACGGTTTATACGGACGTGGTCGCGGGCGACGAGATTTCGAATTCAGCCGCCCCCCTGGATTGGCTGAAGAGGGCCAACGCGTTTCCCGTAGGAATTTCTTTTCAGGATGTCCGGCCGATGCTGGCTTCGCTCCGAACCTATAAGGATTCGGGAGAGATCGAGCGCATCCGGCACGCGACCGACGCCTCGATTGCAGCCCACTTCGCAGCCATGCGTGCGGTGAAACCGGGCGTCACCGAGCGCGAAATTTCCGCCCTGATGCAATATGAGTGGGGTAAGCGCGATTGTGAACGCCCGGCTTATGCCCCCATCGTGGGCTCAGGCTTCAATTCCACCGTGCTGCACTATTCAGACGACTCCAGCACCATGCAGTCGGGAGACGTCGTGGTAATTGACGCCGCGGGAGAATATTCCATGTACGCGTCGGACATCACCCGTACGCTGCCCGTGTCCGGAAAATTTACCGCCCGCCAGCGCGAGATTTACGATGTCGTCCTGGGCGCGCAACAGGCCGCTATGGCCGCATTCCGCTCAGGCAAGTCCAGCCTGCGGAGGGAGCAGCCGGATTCAATCTACGACGTGGCCTATAACTACATCAATTCGCACGGCAAAGATCTGCGCGGCGGGCCCTTGGGAAAATACTTCATTCACGGCCTCAGCCACTACGTGGGATTGAATGTCCACGATGCTGGCGATTACAACCTTCCGCTCGGTCCAGGAGCGGTGTTCACCATCGAGCCGGGAATTTATATTCCAGAGGAAAAGCTCGGGGTGCGGATTGAAGACATCCTTTATGTTGACCCGGACGGCAAGCTGATTAATCTGACCGCCGGCCTGCCCCACACCGCCGACGAGGTCGAGCGCGCAATGGCAGGTAAGTGAGGATAAGCAGGTGTGGGT
>JBARIF010000702.1:0-1723 GCA_049799615.1 Terriglobales bacterium | reverse complement strand
CATTGAGTCTCGAGGAACACGCGAGCGCATGCGGACCGAGACTATAACGTTTAATGGTCTTCGGCTTTGAGGGTGTAAGAATGGCTTCCCGCCGATCTGTTCTTGAGTGGACTGGCTGCATCATTCTCGGGGCAATTTGTCTCCTTGTCCTTTCGACAGCACAAGGTTGCAAGAAGCCAACCCAGGTTGCTCCGGAAGTGGTGGTCACAATCATCGACCAGTCCTGGCTCGACAAACCATCTCAAGCGCTCCTCGGAGAAGAACTCAACCAGTTCACCAGAGAGACTGGCATTCGGGTTCAGGTCCTGCCCGCACCGGAAGTCGCAGTAGATCAACTGGAAACATGGCGCAACCTGCTGGAAAGCGGAAGCAAGGTCCCGGATGTTTATGGCATCGACGTTATCTGGCCGGGGATCCTGGCCGACAATCTCGTCGATCTCAAAGCCTACGTGCCTGAGCAGGAAATCGCAGCGCACTTCCCGGAACTCATCAGGAACAATACCGTCAACGGCAGGCTTGTGGCTTTGCCTTTCAACCTCGATGAAGGCTTGCTTTTTTATCGGGTCGATCTGTTGCACAAGTATGGATATGCCGTGCCGCCGAAAACATGGGACGAGCTTGAGAAGATGGCGAAACGGATTCAGGCTGGTGAGCGCGCTAAGGGGAATAAGGATTTTTGGGGCTATGTCTGGCAGGGTGCGCCTTCTGAGGCTCTGACCTGCAATGCGCTGGAATGGCAGGTCTCGGAGGGCGGTGGGACCATTCTCGATGAGAACGGAAGGATTACGGTAAACAATCCGCAGGCCATTGCTGCCTGGGAGAGGGCTGCTCGCTGGGTCGGGTCAATTTCGCCACCGGGAGTAACCGCTTACAAGGAGTGGGATGCTTTCAACATTTGGCAAACGCGAAAGGCTGCCTTCATGCGCAACTGGCCGAACGCTTACGTGGCCGCCCGCGATGAAAACTCGCCCACCAGAGATCAGTTCGATATCGCGCCTCTGCCGGCGGGGAGGGCTGGTTCGGCCTCAACTTTGGGAGGACAAGGCTATGGTGTTTCGCGCTATTCCTTGCATCCGCGCGAGGCCGCGATGTTGGTTCGTTTCTTGACTAGTCGCAATGAGCAAGCCAGGAGGTCTCGCAAGTCCTCTAATCCGCCGGTCATACCTGAGCTATACCAGGATCCCGAGATTCTGGCGCGAAACTCCTATTTCTCCACGATATTGGTGGCTTATCGCCAAGGTGTAGCGGTGCGGCCCTCTACGGTGGCAGGGAAGAGGTATCCCGACGTGTCGCGTGCCTACTTTGAAGCAGTACATGCCGTGCTCAGCCATGAAAAATTGGCGTCACAAGCCGCAGCTGAGTTGCAACAGAAATTGGCACAGATACTCGGAAAATCTGGGGCTAGCACGCAAGCAAATCTCCGCCAAGAGCCTGCTGTTGCCCGACGTAGGTGAACTCCGAGGATAAATGTTCAGGCAAATCTCAGCCCTCATCATGGCCCATTGGTTAGAACTGTGAGAGACGCGCACCCCACATTCACGAACCTGTTATGTGAAAGCGATTTGAAGATAGGCGTACGTCTGACTGCGTGTTTTTTGACAATTGTCGTGTTGATGATCGCTGGAGATGCCGTATCTATCTGGCAGCTCCGCCAACTCGAAGCGCACACGAAAGTGGTGAAAACAGCCGATAAGGCATCCTCGGCCATTGTACTTCTGCACCT
>JBARIF010000701.1:0-7340 GCA_049799615.1 Terriglobales bacterium | reverse complement strand
CAATATCCAGCAAATTTTCTCCACTGTTTCCGGCATCGCTGACCAGGCCCTATTTCTCACTGATCTGTTGGCCTTCTTTGATATGCAGCCGACGATCCAGTCCAAGCCTGACGCCTTGCCAGCTCCTCGCCCGATTGTTCGCGGATTTGAATTCCGTAATGTTTCGTTTCGCTATCCGGGCAGTTCGCGCCTGGTGCTCAACGGCTTGAACTTCCATCTGCATCCGGGAGAACGGGTTGCTCTGATTGGAGAAAATGGCGAGGGAAAGACCACAATTGTTAAGCTGATCACGCGACTCTACGATCCCACTGAGGGCCAGGTCCTGCTCGACGGCGTGGACCTGAAAGAGTATCGTCTGGAAGACCTGTATCGTGAGATTGGCGTTATCTTTCAAGACTTTATGCGCTATGAAATGACGGCGCGTGAAAACATCGCCGTGGGCCGGATTGAGGAAATCGACGACCTCAAACTGCTCGAAAGCGCCGCCCGGAAGAGTCTAGCGGACGCGGTCATTGGAAAACTTTCCGGGGGGTACGATCAGATGCTGGGCCGGCGCTTCGAAACCGGCGTCGATCTTTCAGGCGGAGAGTGGCAGAAAGTTGCGCTGGCGCGGGCCTACTTGCGTGATGCGCAACTTCTCATTCTCGACGAACCCACCGCCGCGCTCGATGCGCGCAGCGAGTTCGAGGTCTTCCAGCGCTTTGCCGAACTCACCGCGGGGAAGATGGCGCTGTTTATTTCACACCGATTTTCCACCGTACGCATGGCCGATCGTATCGTGGTTCTCGAAAACGGAAAGATTGCAGAAGAAGGAAGTCACGAACAACTGGCGCGGCTGGGTGGCCGGTACAAGGAGATGTTCGAAATGCAGGCGGCCAGCTATCGCTAGCGGACGCGAGCTATAAAGTCATGCCTCCAGATACTCATATCGAGACCTTGAGCGCGGAAGCCGAGCGCTTGCCCGAGCCTGCGAAAGAAACTGGCCCCAACGTGGAAGCCCTGGGGGCAGCGGCGGCGGACTTGGGGCGAAGGCTGGTATGGCTGCCGGGGACGCACTCATCCCGCTTTTTCTCCGAGCGCTATCGCGCGCTCCGCCGCGCCATCAGACCCGTGCTGCGCACCTTTCAGGGCTCGTTGCCTAAGGTCCCCGTCGGCGACGATTTTCGCTGGCTCAATGACAACCTGCGCCTGGTGCATGCCGACCTCCGCGGTACCAAAGACGGCTTCAAACTGGTTCGCAAGTTGCCTCACGTGCGCACTCCGGACGGTGCCATCGCTCCGCGGGTTGTTGCCCTGGCCGCTGGATTTTTGGCTACCACCGGCTATGAGTTCAGCGTCAGTTCGCTGAACGCCTACGTGCAGGCTTTTCAGCAAAGCACGGTGCTGAGGCTGGTTGAGCTCTGGGCGCTGGTTCCAGCGCTGAAGCTGGTGCTGCTGGAAGAAATCGCCGCCCGAGGATCCAAAGTGATGGCGGACCCGGCGGGCTCCTATGGAGCCGGGATTTGTGTTCGCAGCTTGCGCGATATTGGCCAGACTTCGTGGAAGGAAGTTCTGGAGCCGCTGGTGCTGTTCGATCGCGTCCTGCGCCAGGACCCATCCGGCGCCTATGCTCGGATGGATTTTGAGAGCCGCGATCTGTATCGCACCGAGGTGGCAAACATCGCGGAGCACTCCGATCTGCCCGAGAGCGAAGTTGCCACAGCGGCGCTCGCCCTGGCGCGGTCGGCGCACCAGGAAACCCATGCCAGCCCGCGCCTCATGGCCCGCCTTGGGCACATCGGGTACTACCTTCTTGCGGAGGGCTCGGCGTCGCTTCATGGAAGAGTGGGCTTCGAGCCTCCGCTGGGCCAGCGAATTGGATCGTTCTTACAGCGGCATCCGGATGAGTTCTACCTGCCGGCAACCGAAGTGCTGACTCTTGCCCTCATGTCGGCGATCGTGCTTCTGCTGACCAACACCTACACTTCTCTCGAACTCATCCTCTTCTCCATGCTGGTGCTGCTCCTTCCCAGTTCGCAGAGCGCCATTCAGCTGGTGAATTATCTGGTGACGTCGCTGCTCGAACCGAAGATTCTGCCCAAGCTCGATTTCTCCGCAGGCGTTCCTGACAACTGCACCACGCTGGTGGCGATTCCCAGTCTGCTGTTTAGCCAGGCACAGGTTCGCCGCCTGGTTGAGGATCTGGAGGTACGATTCCTGGGCAATCACGATCCCAACATTCACTTCGCGTTGCTTACCGATCTGCCCGACTCCCCCGAACCTTCGTCCGAGGATGACCCGCTGATCGAATACTGTGCGCAACTGGTGCGCGAACTGAACGAAAAGTACTCCAGCCAGGCTTCGGGATCGTTTCTTCTCTTCCATCGCCACCGGGTTTACAACCCGCGCGAAAGAGTATGGATGGGCTGGGAGCGCAAGCGCGGCAAGCTGATGGACCTGAACAAGCTGCTGCGCGCCGAACACGACAGTTTTCCGGTCAAGATTGGCGACCTCTCCATCTTGCCGCAGATTCGCTTCGTCATCACACTCGACGCCGACACGGAATTGCCGCGCGGATCAGCCGATCGCATGATTGGGGCGATGGCCCATCCCTTGAACCAGGCGATCATCGATCGGGACAAGAACATCGTGGTTGCCGGCTATGGCATCCTGCAACCGCGAGTGGGAGTAAGCGTGCAGAGCGCCTCCCGCTCCCGGCTCGCCAGCCTCTATTCGGGAGAGACGGGTTTCGATATTTACACCCGCGCCATCTCGGACGTCTATCAGGATTTGTACGGAGAGGGCATTTTCGCCGGCAAGGGAATCTATGAAGTGGACACGGTGCACCGCGTGCTGGACCGGCGCTTTCCGCGCAATGCCCTGCTCAGTCATGACCTGATCGAAGGCGCTTACGCGCGCGCCGGCCTGGCCAGCGACATCGAGATTATCGAGGACTATCCGTCGCACTACAGCGCCTACAACCGCCGCAAACACCGCTGGCTCCGAGGCGACTGGCAGATCACGGGCTGGCTATTGTCGCGGGTGCCGGATGAGTCGGGACGCAAGGTACCGAATCCCATCTCGCTGGTTTCGCAGTGGAAGATTCTGGACAATCTGCGCCGCAGCCTGGTGGAGCCGGCAACTTTCCTGCTCCTGGTGTTCGGCTGGCTGGTGTTGCCCGGCAATCCGCTCTACTGGACGCTGGCGACCCTGGGCATCCTGTTTGTGCCCGCCTGGTTCCAGTTTCTGTTCAACCTGGTGCGGGCTGCCATTGAGCGCAAGTCCCAGGTCGTCAAAGACGCTCGGACCGCGCTGCTTACAGCCAATGCCAGCATGTTTTTTACGCTGTCATTTCTGCCCCACCAGATGTTGCTCTCACTCGATGCCGTGGTGCGAACTCTGGTCCGGCGGATGGTGACGCGGCGGCGGCTGCTCGAATGGGAGACCGCGGCGGAAACCGAACTGAGCACCCGCAAACGGACCCCGGTTGATATTTATCTCGACTGGATGCCCGCACTGGCGTTGGGCTTGGGCGCCCTGGTGTTCTTTACCCGCCGCCACGCTTTTTTTGCCGCGCTGCCCATCCTGCTGCTGTGGGGCTGCAGCAAGTGGATTTCGATGTGGCTGAACCTGCCTTCACGGGCCATGCGCAGTGAAACCTCCGACAAAGACGAATTGTTTCTGGAGCGCACCGCGCTCCGCACCTGGCGGTATTTCGCCGAGTTCAGCACGGAGGAACACAACTGGCTGGTGCCCGACAATGTGCAGGAAGAACCTCCTGCCATCGCGGCTCGCATTTCGCCCACCAATTTGGGATTCCTTTTGAATGCCCGCCAGGCGGCTTGCGAGTTCGGCTTCCTGACCGTCCCTGAGTTCGCCGAACAAACTCTGCGGACTCTGGCCACGATGGACAAGCTTTCGCGCTCTCACGGCCACCTGCTCAACTGGTACGACACCCGCACCCTCGAACCTCTTCGTCCCCGGTTCATTTCCGCCGTGGATAGCGGCAACCTGGTGGCGTCGCTGTGGACGTTACAGCAAGGCTGTCTGGATCTTTTGCAGCGTCCCTTGCTGGAGAAGCAACTGGCGGAAGGCTTGGCCGATCATCTCCGGATTCTGGTCGAAAGTCATGCCTTTCCCCAGAAGCGCTTCAAAGCGTTTCAGGAACAGATCAGAAAGAGAAGCTGGCTGCAGCGTCTGCTGGCGCCTTCTGAAGAAGGATTGCTGGAGAGCGACCTGGAGACGGTGAGCCCCAAGTACGAGTCGGATGTGCGCTGGTTCGCGACCGAATCTCTCTCTCGCGTGAGAAATCTCAGGAAAGCAGTTCAGGTTTATGCACCGTGGATGCTGCCGGAGTTTGTCCCGCTGTGGAAAGACGCCACGCTAGAATTCAAATTCGACTCGCAAAGCCTGACCATCGAGCGCTTGCCGGAAGCAGTGGACAGGCTCACGGCGCGTCTGCAATTCGCTCTCGACCATGCCAACGGCGCCGGCGACCGCAAGGTTCTCTATCAGCGATTGCAGGCCATGCTGCCGGAGGCGCGTTCGCGGGCGCTCGACCTGATTGAAGATCTCAAGCAGATCGCCAGCTCGGCGGGGAAGTTCGCCGACGAAATGGACTTCCGTTTCCTGCTTGATCCGCGGCGCAAGCTGCTGTCCCTCGGTTTCGACCTTGAAGCGGGTAAACTTCCGCCCGCCTGCTACGATTTGCTGGCTTCAGAGGCACGCATCGCTGTGTTCGCCGCCATCGCCAAGGAAGATATTCCACAGGACGTCTGGTTTCTGCTGGGCAGAGCGCACACTCGCGAGCATGGATTTCCGGTGCTGCTCTCCTGGACCGGGACCATGTTCGAATACCTGATGCCGGTACTGTGGATGCGGACCTACCCCAACACGCTTCTGGACAATTCGCGCAGCGCTGCAGTACGCCTGCAGCAGATTTATGCCGCTGAAAGGGGCGTGCCCTGGGGCATTTCGGAGTCGGCCTACGCCAAACGGGATGAGGCCGGGAATTATCAGTATCAGGCGTTCGGCCTGCCTGATATTTCGCTGCATCAGGGTGAAGCCAACATGCTGGTCATCTCGCCCTATTCCACATTTCTCGCGCTGCACGTGGATGCCTCCCCCGCGTTACGCAACCTGCGTCGAATGGAAGGCGAGGGCTGGTTGGGTCCGTACGGATTCTACGAAGCGGCCGATTACAGCACGGCTTCCGGTCGCCGTACCTGGCGTCATCGCCACGAACTGGTGCGTTGCTGGATGGCCCACCACCAGGGCATGACCTTGCTGGCGCTGGCTAACTTCCTGCACGACGGCGTGGTCCAGCGCTGGTTTCACAATGACCGGCGCGTGCAGGCCACGGAACTTCTTCTGCACGAAAGACCGGCGACCAACGTCAAATCGTTGCGTAAGCTTTACGGCGCGGCGGCGTGATGCACGCGTGGCGGTGGAGCCTGTCCTGAACGAAGTCGAAGGATGCCCTCACCCGCCCAGCGCCGCAAAGCTCCGCCCCTGGCGACTTTGCTCGCCCCCGGACGAGGCGCCCGGGCCTACGTAATTTGAGGGCTGACGAGATCTTGAATCAACTGATGAACTAGGAGGAAGTGGTGGAGGTCTGGTATTCATCCGCCATACCGGACTCTGGAAGCTCAAGCCCCCAGTTCTCACCAACGGAACCGAGTCCTTCCAGACCGACCTGGTACTCGCTTGTCCCTTCCATCGGTTTTACCCAGACCACGCGAAACTGGATCCTGCGCTGCCGATATTGCAGCGTGAGTTTGTCGCCGGTTTTCAAAGCATGGTGAATCGCGCCCAACCGTGCCCCGTTCGGGGTTATGTCCAGCGTGTGCGCCAGTTCGTTTACCGGATTGTTGGCCGAGTCCTTGCCCGAGATCCGCACCGGCAAAACCATTTTGATCCGCTTGTGCCGTCGATTTCCTTTTCCCAAAAAGACCCCCCGTGCGGTTCCGAATGATCTATTTATCGGCCGAATAAGAGTCGCACTTTAGGGGCCACCTGGCACCCGGGATAAGAAATCTTAGCCCCACGCAGAATCAGAGGCTTAGGGGGCGTGCTTTGGTCACGATCCAGAGCACGCCCCGGGCAATTGACGCTCTGAAGCAACCGGTTGACAGTTTTTGTCAAACGGTAAACTTCCCTGCCGGACTGCTAATGATGGTCAACTGAGAACCGGGCTGCCTTCCGTCTTTGAAATTTCCAGCCGTCTCTCCTCTACCGTTATGCATTGGGTGTTGTTTCATTTCGCAAGTCGGGCAGGACAAAGATCGCTTTCGCCAAATCGGAGGCCAGGGTCTCGGCACGATAGTAGCGCGTCAGGATTCCATCCTTCCATTGCAGGAGATCGGGATTGTTGCGGGCAAATTCCTCCCAGCTCTGCGGGTTACCGCCCCGCGCCATACGCTGATGAATAAGAAAAACGTACGCCCAGGTTACAGTCACGTGGTAGAGCTGGGGCTTGCCATGAGAGTCGGCGAATCTCCGCAAGGCGCTGGAAAACGCCTGCAGGGCTTCCAGCACAGGGTATTCAGTCAGATACAGAAATGCCATGCGAACGTGATCGCGATGATGAAAGTGCTCCGGCGGCAGCGTGCCATCTTCAAAGCGTTCGATCCGTTCCCGATCTGTCATTTGCGTACCCAGCGAATCAGGGGTTAACACCAGTTCGGTTTTCATCGGGACCTCAGGGATCGCGTCTGCGGGACGGTCGCGCGCGCCTTGTCTCCTTCAGGCGGTGACTGGCGCCGGAGTCCAGATCCAGGCCGTAGAACTTTCTCAACTCCTTGATCTGGTCAAGAGACGCCTGGCCAAAGGGGGCCTTGCCGTCGAAGGCATGCAACACGATCCCTTCCAGCAGATCGCCCAGGGTCAAGTCGTGGTACTCGGCAAAGGCTTTGAGCACTTTGAGCAGGCGCCTTTCCATCCGAACTCCGGTCTGCACCCGCTCCACCAGGAATTCTTCACCGGGCTTCATGGTACCAATGTACCATGGTACGCAAAAATTGAGCAAGTGTCCGGATTATGACGCCGCTCCCACGAGAGCGGAATAAATTTCTCTTATCTCCTCCATAAATTAATGTTTTTAAAAGTATTTGTGATAGGGGCGAAAAGAATTATGCATTGGACTCTCACAGCCGCAGGGCGGTACTGTGCACCACGCTGGTGACGGGACTGTTGCCGTGGTTCACACCACACATGACTAGGGGAGAAAGAGAGTCGTCTAGATGAAGAGTGCCTTCCGCTGGAGGGTTTTGGTTCTCGCTGTAAGTCTCGGAATTATTTGCGGCTCCGCGAATCGAGCTTGGGCTCAGGCTGAGCCTGCGCCCGACCTTGCCAGCCGTATC
>JBARIF010000700.1:0-5255 GCA_049799615.1 Terriglobales bacterium | reverse complement strand
GCCGGCCGAGATTGTGGAGTGCGTCGCCGCGAAGGTGTTCGCGGAGCGCCCGGCTGTGCTGGTCGGGATGCGCTGCCTCTAACACGCTCAAAGCCTGGTCACACTGTCCAAGATCGAGATAAATCATTCCTTTGAATAGAGCCGCGGAGGTCGCTCTGGGCTCCAGAGCCAAGGCACGCTCGAAGCAGCGTAGCGGCTCCGATGGCTCCCGGGAGCACTCATATTCCTGAAGGCCAAGCTGGGTCCAGGCCATGGGGTCGTCGGGCAGTTCGCGAACCTTTACCCGTAACAGCTCACGATAGGCTGCCGCCTTCCTCCTTCTCGCTTCTTCCTCGACCAATTGGCCAAAGTGATGGATGCAAAACTTCGCCATGGGCAATCGACGCCCCAGCGCGTGGATTCGGGCTTCGACCAGTTCATGCACCCGTCCAACAAAATAGACCTCGGGATCGCGGCGAAACAGGCGGCAATTCTCGTGAACGAAGTATGCGGGAGCATGCTGGGCACGGGAGTGCGGGTTCTTATTCGGCATAGCGACCCGGTCCCAGCCCCGACCGGTGCTGGTCGGGATGTAGTTACGAATGGGGACCAGGTAGCCGCCCGCATTGGATGTCAGCAGGTTCGGAATCTGATTCCGCGCCTCTTCATCCAGCTCCTCATCGGCATCCAGCACCAGCACCCAGTCCGTTTGCATGGGGGCGAGCACGGCGTTGCGGGCGTTGGCGAAGTGATTTTGCCAGGGGACAGAAACCACCGTGGCGCCGAATTGGCGGGCAATGTCTGCGGTGTTGTCGGTCGAGCCAGTGTCGCCGATCACGATCTGACTGACAATTCCGGATGCACTCCGGAGGCAAAGCCCAAGGCTCTGCGCCTCGTTCTTCACGATCATCGAGAGACCGACAGTGGGCATGGGTTCCTCATCAAGCACTAATCCACGGACTGATCCTGTGAACGTGAGAGCAAGTTCTTCGCCAAGAGAATCGCACGAGGATGGGACAACTGAAAATCGCTTGCACGCAGTGAATCCGCGGCAAAGAACTGTTTGCTGCAAGATTGCCGATGCGAGTTACCAACGGGAGAACGGTCGTGCTGATTAAGAGCGAATGAGGCAGGGAAATTGCAGAGTCTTCTGGGACCCATGAGCCAGCACGACGATGCCATCGCTGCTTTCCAGGAAGGCCGCTCCGCGGAGGCGTTGCGCCTGCTGGAAGAACTGCTGGCGGTAAAGGAAACTTGCGGCATTTGGAATGACTGGGCGGCGGTGCAACTGGGCTCAGGGAATATCACTCTGGCGGAACACGGATTTACCCGGGCCCTGGCACTGGATTCGGAGAACATTGATGCCGCAGCCAACCTGGGATTGCTGTTGCTCGGCCGAGGCGACCCGGCACGCGCGATTCCATTGCTGACACAAGCACTGCCCGGATTGCCGCCCCAGCATCAGAAGCTTGTTCGCGACTTGCTGGCGGCGCAGTCAGACGAATCCTCTACTCACGGTGGCGCGACCTCCGTCGGACAAACTCTTCGCGTCCTGGTGATCAGCGACACTTTCGCCGATCCGACAAGCGGCGGGCGTGATCTGCCGTTGCTGGATATTCTCCGGGCGTGGCGCGAGCAAGGCCACCAAGTAAGTTACATCGCGCGCGAGGCGGAGAACAGCGCGCCCTGCAAAGCTTTGCTCGACCGGGCCGGCATTCTCACTTATGGAAACGATCGCGAACGCCTGCCCTGCCTGGGACGGGAAACCGATGACAACGGCCCCTCCTGGTCCTTGCGCGAATTGCTGGAACAGGAGCGATTCGACGTCGCCATCCTGACGCAGAGCTTCGGGGGCGGCATATCGGTGCCCGAGCAATACCTTGATGATCTGCGATTGCATTCGGCCGCAACCAAAGTTGTGATCTTGGTCGAAGAACTGCACCAGGCAGCGCGCAGCAGAAATGAAACATCGCTCGCTGACTTCGAAAGAGCTGTGGACTTGGCAGGACGGCAATCGGAGGTGCTTGAGCAGGCCGACCTGGTGCTCCTCTCCTCGGAAGACGACGTAGCCACACTGCGCGAGAGCGCGCCAGATCTGCGGGTTGAAATTGCAACCCGCTGTCTCACGGCCTCAGGACCGGCGTACATGCGGCAGCAGGTCATCTCTGTCTCCCCCAAAACCAGGGCTGGCGAGGGCTGTTCGGTGATGCAGATAGAGACGCTGTTTCGCGAACGTTTGGCCGCAAGATCCGGTGAAGACAGGCTTCTGGGACAGCTCGAGTGTTATGTGCGTCTCGCCGAACAATTGCTTGGCGAGGGTAGGCCGGAAAAAGCCCTCGAACAACTGCGGCACATTTTCGGGCGGTCACCCAAATCGATGCAGGCCGGATACTTTTCTTCCCAGGTCTTTGTCGTGCTCAAGCGTTGTTACCGGCATCTGGGTGACGGGGAGACCGCGGATCGCTGCGGCGCCGAAGCCCGGCGTCGCGTAGTTACGGCAGGTCCGGCTCGGGTTGCGAGTCAACGCCGACCATCGGGTGGACCACTGTTCTCCGTCATCGTTCCCACTTACAACCGCTTGCCCATTCTCAGAAGGTGTCTGGCCGCGCTGGAGGCCCAGACTCTTCCTTCCGCCCATTTCGAAGTTATCGTCATTGATGACGGGTCCTTCGATGCGACCCAGGAACTGCTGACCCAATACCGTCCGCCCTTCCTCTTCCACTATTTGCGCCAGAAAAATTCAGGCACTGGCGCCGCCAGACGCAACGGCGTGGCGCACGCCAGCGGCGAGTACCTGCTGCTGATGAATGATGACACCATCTGCGATCGCGACCTGCTGAAGCAGCACCTGCAGGTCCAGCGGAAATATGCCCCGGAACGATGGGCGGTACTGGGCAACTTTGAATATCCCGCAGCCGCGCGGCACCGGGCCCTCACCCGGTATTTCTGCGTCGAGCCCTTCATGTTTCCGCAGGTGAGCATGGAGGAAGGGTGTCCCTATGGCTATTCCCATTTCATCACTTGCAATTTGAGCATCCGTAGAGACGCAGTGGCGGAAGCCGGGTCCTTCGATTCAATCTACAAGCTCAGCGAAGACACCGAGCTCGGCATCCGGCTCTTCGAACAGGGATACCGCGTGCTCTACCATCCCGACGCCCATGCTTTTCATGACCATCTTCCATATCCGGCGCACAACCTGATCCGGCGCGCACGGGTATATGGCGAGGACTATTTCTACATGTTTGGCAAACACCCGCGAGTGATGAAGGAATGGGCCATGCCGGTGAAGCTGACGGCGATGGACGAGGAAAATGCGATCCGCATCCTCGCTTACGTGGAGGAACACCGCCATCCAGTCGAGGAGGCCGTCGAGGCTGTCGAGCGCTGGGATTCGGTTGATTTTGAGCCACTCCTGACCGACCAGCCGGAGACCGCTTCCCTGGTGCTCCGCCTCCTGCAACAGGCTGTGCCGGCAATCCACTGGTTTTACCTGTTTGAGAGCATGCTCCACACCATGATTCGAGAGCTGGGCCTGGGCCATATCGCTTTCAAGCATTCGACCCGGCACGCGGCACAGAACGCAGGAAGTTGAGGAAGACATGAGCCAGCAAACGCTGCATCAGCGCGAGATTGCCCAGGCCACGCTGCAGGGGCCCAGGGGACCACTTCCGTTCAACCTGTTCAAGACCGATGTCTCTTTCCAGGTGGCGAACAGCATTTTTGCCGGAGTCACTTATCCCACGATTTCGTTTGTGTCAGACGTCAAGACCGTGGTTGACATAGGAGCCAATGTCGGCGCCGCTTCCGTTTACTTCGCGATAGCTTATCCGAACGCGAAGGTGTATGCCTTTGAACCCGGAAGCGCTCCCTGTTCCCTATTGCGGCAGAACGTGGAGCCATTGCGCAATGTGACCGTCTTCCCTTTTGGCCTGCACTCCCGCGAACAGAGAGTGTCCTTGTTTCAAGGCAAGAACGACAGCGTGGAATCGTCCCTGTGTTCCAGCTCCCGCACCGACAGCGAGAGCGAGGAGATCCGCCTGGTATGCGCGTCTGACTTTTTCGCTGGGCGCGGCGTCAACCGTATCGATGTATTGAAAATTGACACCGAAGGCTGCGAGGTACCCATCCTCCAATCACTGCATCGATACCTGCCTGATGTGAAGGTGCTGTACGTGGAATATCACAGCGAGCGTGACCGCCGCATGATCGACGAAATACTGGCCGGAACTCACGTCTTGTGGAGGGGAAATGTGGCCTTCGCGTACCGCGGCGAGTTCTGTTATCTGAAGCGTGAGTTGGTGCCTGACGAAAGCGAAACTCACACCTGCGAAATTCTCATGGGCTGGGAGTAAAAAGAAAACATCATGTTTGCGATCATCGGAATTCTCGTGGTATTCGGCGCCGTCGCCGCCGGATACCTGATGGAGCATGGCAACCTCAAAGTGCTCATGCAGCCGGCCGAACTCGTCATCATTGGCGGGGCCGCCATCGGGACCGTCCTGGTGGCCAATCCCCTGCATATTTTGAAGAAGATTGCCGCCGGATTCGGAGCGGTCTTTGGCGGTAGCAAGTTCAACCAGCAGAGATATCTGGAAACCCTGAAGATGATGTACGACCTGTTGAACAAGGCGCGCAAGGATGGTCTGGTAGCGCTTGAAGCCGACATCGAGGACCCGGCCAAGAGTCCGATCCTGTCGAAATATTCCGCCTTCATTAAAGATCATCACATTCGTGATTTCGTCTGCGACACCATGCGCATGGCGGTGAGCGGCGGGGTCGAACCTTTTGATCTCGACCAGATGATGGAGCTGGACATGGATGTTCACCATCACGATTCCACCCAGCCGGTGCAGGCGCTGAGCACCATGGCCGACTCCCTTCCTGGACTGGGGATCGTCGCTGCCGTACTGGGCGTGGTGATCACGATGGGCGCGCTCGGAGGACCTCCGGAAGAGATTGGACACAAGGTCGCGGCCGCGCTGGTCGGCACATTTCTGGGAATCCTTCTTTGCTATGGATTGGTCGGACCGGTTGCTGCCAATATGGCGAAGCTGGCCGAAGATGAGCACGCTTACTATCACGTGCTGCGGGTTCTGATGTCTTCGTTCATGAAGGGAGCTCCTCCCATCATGGCGGTGGAGGTTGCGCGCCGCGCGGTCCCCGGCCACGTGCGGCCAAGCTTCAAAGAAGTGGAAAAGAAGTGCCGCACCAGCGACTCGTCAGCGGCAGCGGCAGCGGCCAAGGCAGGAGCATAGCGTTATGCCGGGCCTCGACGA
>JBARIF010000699.1:0-2018 GCA_049799615.1 Terriglobales bacterium | reverse complement strand
GTCTTTGAGGGACTGAGCTGCTTCGATGTGCAGTTCGAGGGTGAGAAAAGCGATCAAGGCAGTTACTGGTTTCCAGTTTCTAGTTTCCGGAACAGAAACCAGAAACCGGAAACTGGAAACTGTTCCTACGCGATGGCTTCCGCCGCGACTTTCTCGGTCACGAAGGCCTCGATCACGTCGCCGACTTTGATATCGCCATAGTTGGAGATCGAAATGCCGCACTCCATGCCATTGCGCACCTCGCTGGCGTCGTCCTTGAAGCGGCGCAGCGAGCCGACCTTGCCGGTGAATACGACGTTGTTGTCGCGCAGCAGGCGCACTTCCGAGTCGCGCTTGATCAGGCCGTCGGTGACGGAACATCCGGCAATGGTGCCCACCTTGGGAATGCGGAACGTTTCCTTGACCAGGGCGCGGCCCTGATAAGTTTCCTTGATGGTGGGTTCGAGCAGTCCGGTCATGGCGCGCTTGATCTCGTCCTGCAACTCGTAAATGATCGAGTGCAGGCGGATGTCAACCTTTTCCTGCTCCGCCAGCTCCTGCGCTTTTCGTTCCGGACGCACGTTGAAGCCGATGATGATGGCGTTCGAAGCCGAAGCCAGCAGCACGTCGGACTCGGTAATGGCGCCCACCCCCGAGCGCAGCACCTTCAGCCGAACTTTGTCATTTGACAGCTTGGTGAGCAGGTCGGTGAGCACCTCGACCGAGCCGCCCACGTCCGCCTTAAGGATGATGTTCAGTTCCTTGGTGCCGGCAGTCTTCAGTTGCTCCGCCAGGCCTTCCAGCGACACGCGTGAACTCTTGGCCAGTGTGGCTTCGCGGGCCTTCTGCTCGCGGTATTCGGACACGCCGCGGGCTTTGTCGCGATCCGCCACCACCACGAACTGGTCACCCGCCTGGGGCAAACCTTCCATACCGAGGATTTCGACCGGAGTGGAAGGCGGCGCCGCCTCAAGCTGGTTGCCGCGATCATCAAACATGGCGCGGACTTTGCCGTACACATTGCCCACGACGAAGTTGTCGCTGTTGCGCAAAGTTCCGTTCTGCACCAGTAGCGTCGCCACCGGTCCCCGCCCGCGATCCAGTTTGGCTTCGAGGACCACGCCGGTTGCCGGACGGTCCGGGGTCGCCTTCAACTCCTGCAGGTCGGCCACCAGGCAGATCATTTCCATCAGCAGGTTCAGGTTCGTTTTCTGCTTGGCGGAGACATCCACGAATACCGTGGTCCCGCCCCAGTCTTCCGGCATCAGACCGCGGTCGGCCAGTTGCTTCTTGACTCGATCTGGTAAAGCGTCGGGCTTGTCGATCTTATTGACCGCGACAATGATGGGAACTTCCGCGGCGTGGGCGTGGTCAATGGCTTCGAGCGTCTGCGGCATCACGCCGTCATCGGCGGCCACCACCAGCACGACAATGTCCGTGGCTTTAGCTCCACGCGCCCGCATGCGGGTAAATGCTTCGTGGCCGGGGGTGTCGAGGAATACGATCTGGCGCCCGTATGCCGGTGATTCCTTGTCGAGAATCGTTACCTTGTACGCGCCAATATGCTGAGTGATGCCGCCGGCTTCGCCTCCCGCCACGTTGGTGAGGCGGATGGAATCGAGCAGCGTGGTCTTGCCGTGGTCCACGTGGCCCATGATGGTGACCACGGGCGGACGTGTGACGCCTTCAGTGGACGCACCTTCCTCGCCCGTGGCGGCTTCCGCAACATCCTTCGCGGCCTGCTCTTCAAAGGTAATCACGTTGGTGTCTGCTCCGAAGAAGCGCGCCATCTCGCTGGCCAGTTCGGTGTCGAGCGTCTGATTGATGGTGGCGAAGACGCCGCGAAGCAGCAGGCGCGCAATCAGGTCCTTGGCGCGAAGTCCCAGCTTTTCCGCCAGATCTTTTACGCTGATGCCCTCGGTGATGGTGATGCTGCGCGTAATCGGTTGCGGCTCGTTCGAGAGCGACAGCCGCGGCGGCGGCGTGTAGCCCTTCATCGGGCCTTCCTTCACCCCGCGCGGCACATAACGCTGTCCGGG
>JBARIF010000698.1:0-22955 GCA_049799615.1 Terriglobales bacterium | reverse complement strand
GTACATGGCCTCTTCGAGAGCTGCCTGCACCGTCCGGGCGGTGGAACCGCAGGTGTGCGAGCCACTCTCCACCCGCAGCCGGATGGCGCTGTCGTTTACGCTCAGCAGTTCAACTTCACAGCCTTGCTTGCGCAGCTGGGGGCGCACCCGTTCCACTGCTTTCACCACCCGGGTCTCAATGTCCTCGGGATGGAGGCCGTAGAGAATCAGCACGCTGCTCACCAGCGCATCCCGGCCCAGCCGGTCGATGATTGCCAGGCCCGGCTCACCGGCGTCGGCGACGATGTCGAGCGCTTTTTCCAGGGCCGCGCCGTGCAGATCCATCAGCGACTGCACCAGACCCTTGCTGGCGGCCCGCACCGCAGGATCGGCAATCGCTTCGATTTCCTGTACCAGCCCACCGATGCGCTGCATGTCTTCGCGAAAATCTCTGTTGTCGGCCACAAGGCTCCTTGAAAGAGCGTTGTTGTCATCCTGAGCGAAGTAGCGGATTCGCTTCGCGAATCTCCTACACAGTCGAAGGACCCCTACCTCATTGCTGCCGCCGAAGCCCTTAAAAGAAGTTCCGCGAAGCTGCCAGGGGTCCTTCGACTTCACTAACCCATTCGCGCAGCGAATGGGTCGCTTTCGCTCAGGATGACAAAACGCAAAAAATTAGGAGTGAGAGCGCAGTTTTGAGATGCCAGATCCCTCCTCAGCGAGCTTATCTGGCAATTCCTAGCTACCACCCTCACTCCCTCGTCCACCATGGTGCGAGTTCAGGGCTGAAGACCGAACATCGGGGAATGGTGCGTCTCCACCACCTTGCCGTTCCCCAGGTACATGTGCACGCCGCAAGGCAGGCACGGATCGAAGCTCCTTACTGCGCGCATTATATCGATTCCCTTGAACTTGTCCGGGCCGTTTTCTTCAAAGATCGGAGTGTTCTGCACCGCATCCTCATACGGTCCCGGAGTGCCATAGATGTCGCGGGGATTGGCATTCCAGGGGGTCGGAGGATAGGGATGGTAGTTCGCAATCTTACCCTCTTTGATCACAACGTGGTGCGAGAGTACGCCGCGCACCGCTTCGTGGAAGCCGCAGCCAATGGCTTCTTCCGGGACCTTGAATTCAGTCCAGGTCTTGGTATGTCCGGCATGCAGCTCCGCCAGAGCTTTTTCCATGAAGTGCAGAGCGGCGCAGGCGGCATAAACCTGGAAGTAGGTGCGGGCGCGATCGCGTTCGATGGCATTGCTCCACTTGGGAATCTTCCATTCGAACTCGGCTTCGGGCAGGGAGGTGGTCTTGGGCAGGTACATCTTGACGCTGTTGCCGGTGGCCTTGATGTATCCGATATCGACCAGCCCGGCCAGTGCCGTCGCCCACAGACGAGCGATAGGTCCACCTCCGGTGTCCATCGCTAGGTGATCGCCGGTGCGCTTGTCGAACCAGCGCGGCGACATGACCCAGGTGTACTTGCCGCCAAAGTCACGCTTTTGCGGCCGTGGAATCGTGGTCTGGTTCCAGGGATGGTTCTTGTCCACCGGGTTGCCCAGCGGGTCGGTCTTGACGAAGGTCTGCTGGTTCTTCCACTCGTCGTAGTACGAACTGCCCAGCAGAATGCGGATATTGAGATTGATGTCCACCAGATCGGTGGTGACCAGCTTGCCGTCCACCACGATGCCGGGAGTCACAAACATGCTGCGGCCCCAGTTCGTCATGTTCTTGTAGGTGTAGTCACAATGATCGGGATCGTTGAACGATCCCCAGCAGGCCAGCAGGACACGCCGCCGGCCGACTTCTTCGTACCCCGGCAGGGCATCGTAGAAGAAGTCGAACAGGTCGTCATGCAGGGGCACGACCTTCTTCATGAACTCCACATATTTCATCAGGCGGACCAGGTAGTCGGTAAAGAGCTGGACAGTCGGCACCGTGCCCACGCCGCCGGGATAAAGAGTGGAGGGATGAACGTGCCGCCCTTCCATCAGGCAGAACATTTCGCGCGTCATGCGGCTCATGACCAGGGCTTCGCGATAAAAAGCTCCGGTAAAGGGATTGAGCGCGGTCATGATGTCGGCAATGGTGCGGTAACCGTGCGCGCTGGCGTGCGGCGCCGCCGTCGATTGCGCCTTGGCCCAGACCTTGGGATTGGTTTCCTTGACCATCTGCTCGCAGAAATCGACGCCGACCAGGTTGTCCTGGAAAATATTGTGGTCGAACATGTACTCGGCGGCTTCGCCCAGGTTGACGATCCACTCCGCAATGGGAGGCGGCTTCACTCCAAACGCCATGTTTTGCGCGTAGGTGGCACAGGTGGCGTGGTTGTCGCCGCAAATGCCGCAAATGCGGCTGGTAATAAAGTGAGCGTCGCGCGGGTCCTTGCCCTTCATGAAGATGCTGTACCCGCGAAAAATGGACGAGGTGCTGTGACACTCGACCACATGCTTGTTCTCGAAGTCGATCTTGGTAAAAATGCCCAGACTGCCCACAATCCGGGTGATCGGGTCCCAGTTCATTTCCACCAGGTTCCCCTTTTTCCCGGGGGCGTCCTTCGTCGGTGCGGTAATGGTGCTCATTCGATCGCTCCTTTGGACTCAGTAGGAATCTTGTCAGTAAGACCGGGGATGGTACCCAGTGGTCAGTTCCGCGCGTGGATGACGCCACTTCGGCTCCTTGTTGGCCGTGGACTGGGTCATTGAACGCAAGGCACGAATCGCTCGGCCGTAAGCGCCGATGGCTGAACTCGAAACCCGCGCGCCCGGCGGTTCATCCATAAAGGGCATGAACTTGTCGGGGAATCCAGGCATGGTGCACCCGATGCAAATGCCGCCCACGTTGGGACAGCCGCCAATTCCGGCCATCCATCCTCGTTTAGGCACATTGCAGTTCACTACCGGGCCCCAGCATCCCAGTTTCACGATGCATTTCGGGGAGCCATACACTTCCGCGAAATCGCCCTGCTCGTAATAGCCGGCGCGATCGCAGCCTTCGTGGACGGTCTTGCCAAACAGCCAGGTCGGGCGCAGCTGATCGTCGAGCGGAATCATGGGCGCCAGTCCCGCCACCTGATAAAGAAGATAGAGGACGGTTTCCATGAAGTTGTCCGGCTGCACCGGGCATCCCGGAACGTTGACGATGGGCAGACCGGCTTTAGACCTCCAGTCCCAGCCCAGATAATCCGCCAGGCCCATGGCGCCGGTGGGATTGCCTTCCATGGCATGAATTCCGCCGTAGGTGGCGCAGGTTCCGCACGCGATCACCGCCAGAGCTTTGGGAGCGATGCGGTCGATCCACTCATTGGTAGTGATGGGCTGACCGGTGGTGGGATCGGTTCCGAGCCCCGCCCAGTAGCCTTCTTTTTTTATCTTCTCGTTGGGAATAGATCCTTCGACCACCAGCACGAAGGGATCCAGTTGGCCTTTCTCCGCCATGTACCAGAACTTCAGGAAGTCGTCTCCGTTTTCGTAGGCCAGGACGGGATTGTGCAGGTGCACCTTGGGAAGGCCGGGAATGGCTCCCAACAGAACATCTTCGATACTGGGTTGACTTGCCGCGGTGACCGAAACCGAGTCTCCGTCGCAGCCCAGACCGGCGGTGATCCAGAGAATGTGTACCTCGGCCACGGGCGAGGGTTTTTGCGTCTTCCGACCGTACGGAACCGTTTCCGCTGCCATAGCTGGACTCTCCTTTCCCGTCTCGCCTGGGGGACGGGAGCTGCCGAATTTCTGCTTTACGATTAGCGGATATTTTTAAACGTTGCCCTGATGGCCGTTCTCTTCTGCCTTTGAAGGGAAACCTGGAAAAAATTGCGCCCTGTTACTACCGACGCCCCTAGGATCAACAAAAGCAAAGGCCGTCACAAGCGGGAGCCCCACTTATTCGCTTTCGTGGGAAGCACTATTTTTGATATCAGGGTTTCCCTGATGACCAGGAGGGTTTATGTAGCGCCGCCGTCCCCGGCGGCCGTCGTGAGGGGCGTCTCGCCCTCACCGCTACGGCGAGATGCCGTCGCTACGGTCGGCGAGACACCGGCGCTACATCACGCGGTTTTTTCGTTCATGTTCCACTGGATGGCGTGTTGCATCAGCTCGCGCGCACTGCGGAGAGATAATTTTTCCTTGATGTGCGCCTGGTAGGATTCGACAGTCTTTACGCTGATGTGCAATTCTTCGGCAATCTGCCGGGTGCCGTGGCCTTCCCCGATTAAACGAAACACTTCCAGCTCGCGATCGCTCAGGTCGGCGATGGAGGAATGGCGCAGCGTGCCCGATCCGGTGATGTAGTGTTTCAACATCTTGTTGGCGATGTGGTCGCTGACATAAATTTCGCCGCAGAGAATGCGGCGCAGCGCCACCAGCACTCTTTCCGTCGCCTCCTGCTTCATGATGTAGCCGTTCGCCCCCGCCCGCAGTGCGCGTTCCGCGTAGATCGACTCGTCGTGCATGGAGAGGATCAGCACGGGAAGCGTCGGGTACACACTTCTTATGTTCTTCAGCAGATCAAGACCGTCCGGACCATTGAGCGAAATATCCACGATCAGAACATCCGGCCTCGAGGAGGCCAGCACGTGCATGGCGCCGCTGGCCTCTTCGGCTTCACCGCAAACTACCAGGTCAGTTTCCTGATTGATGAGCAGCGCCAATCCCTGGCGCACAATGGGATGATCGTCCACCACCAGGATTCTGCTTTTTCTGGTTGCAGCGGTAGTTTGAACCTTGTGAGTGGAATTCATATTTCTAGTCCTCGACCGGAAACAGGCAAGTAACCGTGGTCCCGATGATCTCGCCCCGCTGTATCTGCAGCGCAGCTCCGATCATCCTGGCCCGGTAGTTCATAAGATGAAGCCCCATGCCCACGCCTTTGCCCGAAAACTCCGGAATGCCCGTGCCATCATCCTCAATAACCAGGGCACCCTGACCCTGAGCAGCCGCAAGACGAATCACGATCTGCTCGGGGTGGCCATGTTTGATGGCATTGTTCACCGCCTCCCGCGCAATATAGTAGAGATGAGTCGCCATGGCGTCATCATGAATCAGCACCGGAGCAAAGCACTCGAAGCGGCACGAAACTCCGAACAGGTCCTCCACCTCTCCCGCCCATTGCTGGAGCGCCGACATTAACCCATGCGCATCGGACACCACTGGAAGCAGGCCGCGCGCCAGTTCCCGTGTCTTGTTAATGGCCTCATTCACCAACTTCACGATCTTGGCTGCGTCCGCGGCCTCCGGCAAGCCCTTTTCGACGAGTTTCTGTTCCTGCACCTTGCTCATGAAGGCGATGCCGGTTAGATGCTGCCCCAGGCCATCGTGTAAGTCCTGTCCGATGCGGCGTTGCTCCCGTCCGCTGATCTCAAGAATGGTTTTTTCCAGGTGTTTGCGCTCTGTGATATCGCGTATGGCGCTCGAAACCAGCACCCCTTCCTCGGTTTCCAGAGGGCTCAGGCTGATCTCCACCGGAAACTCATGGCCATCCTTATGCAAGCCGTAGAGCTCTGCGCCGGCTCCCATAGGCCGGACTCGCGGCTCTTCGACAAAAGTTTTCCGGTGTTCCGAGTGTTTGTGTCGCAGCCGAGGCGGCACCAGCAACTCCAGCGCTCTCCCCAACAGCTCTTCCCGGTGATAACCAAACAACTTCTCCACCTGGGCGTTGACCAGAACAATCTTGCCTTCCCGATTGACCACCACCACGGCGTCCGGCGCCGCCTCCAGCAGGCCGCGGAACTTGGCCTCGGCGCGCTTGCGCTCGGTGATATCGATGCCCGAAGCGATCACGTAACTCGCGGTTCCGCCGGTACCGGGGAGGATCGTGGTTGACCATGCAATGATCCTCTGCCGGCCGTCGCGACCGACCCACCGGCTCTCGTACTCATTAGGGCGCTCGTCGGCCCGGGTTTTCTGGAACGACGTCTTAAAGTGCTCCACCTCTTCGGGAATCAGAAACAGGTCCCAAATACACTGCCCGCGAACTTCCTCGAAGGAATATCCCGTCATCTGCTCGCAAGCCCGGTTGAAGCGGATGATCCTGCCCTCGGGATCGAGCACCACCACCAAAGCTCCCACCGTGTGGAGAATGGCGGAGACCACGTTGCGCTCTTCCTGCAGAGCTTCTTCCGTCCGCTTCAGGTCGGTGATGTCGAACCCGACTCCGTGAATGAACCAGGGCTCACCGTCGGGCTTCCGAATCATCTTGGCTTCACAATGAAACCAGATCACACGGCCGTCCCGCGCCACGACACGATAGGCTGATCGCAGAGAGCTTCCGGTCAGAAACATCTCGGCCGCTTCCGTGCTCCAGCGCTGCTTGTCGTCGGGATGAATGTGGCTATACCAGCGCACCGGATCTTCCAGCCATTCTTCTTGTGAGAACCCCAGAGCCGCCTCGATCTGCGGACTCACGTAAGCCTCGCCGATGCCGCGATCAAGATAGGCCATGAATACGACCGCGGGAATCTGCTCGACCAGGGCGCGATATCTGGCTTCCAGATTGGGGAGCTGCGCATCTGCAGCCTGCGGCGCGGCTGGCTGTTCCGGCGGATACACGATGCGCCGGGCAACGCCGGCATTTTGAGTAAAGACCCCGGCCAACTCCTGAAGAATTTCCTCAGCCTGTGCAGGGTAAAGATCAGGATCGGCCAGTGTAGGGCGGGCGCCCTCGCCCGCCGCTTTTGACTTTGGCATTTCTAAACCTATGTCCACGTCATGAACTCCACGCGTTTCGCTGCTGGCAAGGCGGCAACAACAACAGCTACGCCAACATCAACCCCAAACTCAAAGGCGTCGGACAATAGTGTCGGACCCACACACAATTCAGCGCGGGCGCTTGCGCCATCCGGGCTCTTTGTTGAGCGAGGCCTGGGTGAAGCGGCGCAAGGCGTGAATGGCACGTCCATACGTCTGCACCGCCGCCGAAGACAATAGCGAGCCTGGCGGCTGGTTCATGAACGGCATGAACTTGTCTGGAAAGCCCGGCATAGTACAGCCGATGCAGATTCCGCCGATATTCGGACAGCCTCCAATGCCGCCCATCCAGCCTCGTTTGCCCACGTTGCACTGAACTACCGGGCCCCAACATCCGAGTTTAACGATGCACAGCGGCGATCCATATTCGTCGGCAAACTGCGCCTGCTCGTAGTAGCCGCCACGGTCGCATCCTTCGTGCACCGTGCTGCCAAATAGCCAGGTGGGACGCAGGGCTTCATCCAGAGGAATCATAGGCGCGCGCCCGGCCGCCATGTGCAGGAGGTACAAAAGGGTTTCCATGAAATTGTCCGGCTGCACCGGACACCCCGGCACGCACACAATGGGAATCTCCGCCTTCGAACGCCACTGCCAGCCCAGATAGTCAGCCAGACCCATGCAGCCCGTGGGATTGCCTTCCATGGCATGGATGCCACCGTAGGTGGCGCAGGTCCCGGCCGCAATCACCGCCCAGGCTTTGGGCGCCAGGCGATCGATCCATTCGCAAGTCGTGATGGGCTGGCCGGTTTTCGGGTCGGTGCCGAATGAAGCCCAATAGCCTTCTTCCTTATTGGTTTCGTCCGGAATCGAGCCTTCGATGACGAGAATAAAAGGCCCCAGCTTGTCCTGCGCCGCCAGGTGAAAGCGCTCCATGAACTCGTCGCCATTTTCGATCGCGAGGAAGGGATTGAGGAAGTTGACCTTGGGGATCCAGGGCAGGGCGCCGGTTACGATGTCTTCGATACTGGGCTGGGTGGCCGCCGTCATGGCGATCGTGTCGCCGTCGCATCCCAGGCCCGCGGTAATCCAGAGGACATCGATTTCGGTGATCGCAGGTTGAGTTTCACGGCGAGTTTCAGCATCCGCCACTTCGAGCTCTCCCTTCGACCCGCCATATCTTACGCTATCTATTCCGATTGATGCCCGGATCGGCAGTACCCGCGCCTAGTCCGGAGGGGCGAAGCTTCGGTCGTGCAACTCGATGGTGTGCAGGCGGATGCGCACTACTTCAGGATGACTGCCTTTGAACTGAAGACCCCGGTCGGTCTGGTCGCCGTTCCAGATACGCGAGGCTTGCCAGGAGCCGTTCAGGTAGCGGCCCTCTTCGGCGCGAAGAATTTCCAGTTGCTGGTTCTGCGTCTTGCCGGCGCTGTCGGGCAGCCGGAAACTGACGCTGGCATCAAAACCGGTGACCAGATATTCCAGTGGACCAAGTTGGGCCACCATGGCCCGCCCGTGCGAATCGGCGTTCCCGGGCGGCATCTCGCCATCGCGCTGCGGAAAGCCGAAGGAAACCACAGTGTCCGCGTCGCCGAAGTGCAGCAGCGTTCTAACACTACCCTTCTCCTCGATGGCGGTCTGCAACTTGCCGTCATAGTTCAGCTGCGCCACCTGGCGGGCCATCGGCTCAAACAGAGCGTAGTCCTCCGACAGCCAGCCGGGTATTTTTTCATCGGAGATCGTCCAGCCGGTGTAGTCCACGCCAAAGGGCGAGAACCCGATGGCTCCATGGCCCAGCGCATAAAAGAAGTAGCGCCCGAAGTTGTTCTGCATTCCCGTCTCCGGGATGAAGAGGGCGTTGTCATCGCGATGGTAGGCGGCGATGATCTCGTGATAGAAGCGCATATCGTCGGAGTAGAAGTCGGGCGCGAGAAGATCGATGGCCGGAGCTGCCGCCTTCCATATATTGATGTTGTCCTGCTGCGGGCCTCCGCTGGGATACTCCTGTCCGGGGATGGCGCGGTCGCGATCCTCCAGGGCGTGCACCGGGTACTTGATCCACACATTGCAATACATAGGCAGGGGATATTCGGCTTTACCGGCACGCGCTACTTCGTTGATGTAGTGGGCGACGGAGTAGGCGGCGAAGCTCTCATCCGCATCGGGACCAAAAACCTGGGACCAGCTGCCACTTCCAACATGCAGCGCGCTGGACAGCGCCGACGGAACCGCGCCGGCAAATTCCTTCTGGGCGGCCGGCGAATGGTCGCGTACCGTCCCGATCGAGCCGGATTCGTTCTCCACCTGCACCATGATGACGGTGCGCAGCGCGGCATCCGCCTCGCGGAGGTGACGCATAAGTGCGGCGAAGGCGTGTTTATCGGCCTCGAGATTATTGACCGAGCTGGCCGAAAGAACCGAGAGTACCTTGCCGTAAGCACTCAAGGCCCGCGGATAGCGCTTCGTGTCGTTCTTCATCCACTCCGGAATGTAGTGCGCCTGCCCATTTTTCCAGGTGCCGAACCAGAGCAGCACCAGTCGCAAATGATGCTGCCGCGCCCCGGCCAGCAGCTCATCCACGTTGGAAAAATCAAACTTGCCGGGCTGGGGCTCCATTTGCTCCCAGTAAACCGGGGCTTCGACCGTATTGACGTGCATGGCTTCGAGCGCCGGCCACACGCTGGGCAATGTGGCAGGCCAGGCGCTGGAATTGTTGATCTGCGCCCCCAGGACAAGGAAAGGGTTGCCATCCACGATCAGGGCGAAACGCCCGTCCTTGTGCTCCAGGCGCGGGGTATCGGCGGCAATCAGAAGCGTAGGCAGAAGGCACACTCCGGCAAGGAATGCCGTGGCTGACGGGGCCAGTCTCATGTTCGCTCCAGTTGGCGTAGACGCCGGTTCGTGCCGAACTTTACTACGCCGTGCGGTTCGTGTAAATCGCCGCCGTTGTCCGGACAGGGAGCAGCAAGTCCAAGAAACCAGCCGGCCAGGAGCTGTGGCGTAAGAATCGGTTCCGCAGAATTTTGATCTTGGGTGCGGTCGGGGCGCTGGAGTGAACTGGGACGGCCCCCGTCCGTGGGTGAGGGCCGCCTGTCTGCGTGAGTACTCAGCCCCGCTTCATGAAGAAACGAACTGCCAGGATAACGATCGCGGCCACCACCACAATTTCAACGATACTGGTTACGCTCATGACCTCTACCTCCAAACGGCAGGCTAGTCATGACAGGGGTCGTCATCCGTGTCAAGGGCATAATGGGCAGCGGGCGCCGCCAACAGCGATGGCCGCCAGCCGCACCTCTATTTAGAAAGTGGCTTCAAGACCACCGTATTGCGTTCGTCGCTGGCGATGATCCGGTAAAATTTCTTCAGCTCTTCCGCCTTGCTCACCGGAACGCTCAGCTCCTTGACCTCGAAGGTGCGGTCATAACGAATGACGTTTCCGGAAACAGCCGTCTTGGAGTGATAGCTGGCAAAACTGAAATCCACATCGACCGGTGGAGGCAGATCGTCCACCTCGTAGCCGGGAGGCAGCGTGATTTCAAAAGTGTCCGTGTCCTGCGCGGGCCCTTCGAATTCGATGGGAAAGTTGCGCGGTTCTTTGGTTTCCAGCAGGCCACTGGATTTAGACCCGATGACTCGCGGCCGCACCAGGAGCAGGTTGCCCGCATTTTTGGCGTAATTCGCGGCTTCGAAGGAGTAGTCGAAGCCGAAGGGCAGGTCGGTCTGGTTGAGATTCACCACGCTGGCATGAGTGATCTCGAAGGTCGAAATCGAGCTCGCTAGTAGTCCCTCGATGGGCTTGATGCGGTCAATATCTTTCGTGGTGGTGCGCAGGGCCCACCGCTGTGACCAGGCCCGGTCGCCGACCCGCACTTCCTTGACCTCACCCTTCAGTGTGCCAGCAGCATCGAGCGAAAGCCTGGCAGTGCGTTGAATGCCGTTCATCGCCGCAGGCTGTCGGGGCACTTCAACCAGTTCACCGCCGTCCGGTGTGACCAGCAAGCCATAGTTGTCCTGCAGGTATCCGCCAATCTGGCCAAAGGGTGTCAGTTCGTTGGTCGGATCGAAGAACAAGAGTTTCCCCAGCCTGGGATGTTGCAGCGTGGCAATCAGCAGCGGATTGGTCAATCCATCGGGTAATTTGATGGCAAGAATCACGTGATCAAACCCGCCCGCGTGCGCTGGCATGTCCGGGGTCACCGATCCCCGCTCCGAATTGATCACCACATAGTACGAATCCACCCCGACCTCATGCAGCATGGAGGCCATCAGCGTAGCTTTGTCCTTGCAGTCTCCGTAACGGTGCATGAATACGTCGGTGGCGGGGTGAGGCTGGAAGCCGCCGATGCCCAACTCGATCGCAACGTAGCGAATGTCGTGCTGCACGAACTGCGCGATCGCCATCATTTTGCCCAGGAGCGTGCCCGATGCGGTCAGCGCCGCCACTCTCTGTTTAATGTCGGCAGAAGCGTCGAGCCGGCCGCTGGTGAGATTCCGGTACCAGTTCCCCATCTGCTGCCAGCTAGCGAACCCATTCACGGTGGAGCCGCCTGGGGGAAAGAACGAGACGATCATCTGGCCTGCAACTCCCTCCAGCGGCGGCATCTCATCTTCCTTTCGAATGCCCTTCACATCGCTGACCACCCACTGCCACTGATTGTTCCCCACCGGCGCGGGCTTGGTTTCGGGATAGTTGAGCCATGACGCCTTGTACTCCCAGCCGGCAGGAAGCTGCAGGGAGTAATGGCTCTCGCGAACCGGGGGCTCCGACTGGAAGTTCCAGACGTCCTGCAATACCAGGGGCTGCTCTTCCTTTTCGTACTCGTAGCCAATGATGTTGCCGGGATCGGGCGCGGGTATGCGCAGCAGCTTGTCCTTCACGTCGGAGACCAGTTCGCTGCCCTCGACCTTGGGCAGAGAGACTTCCACCGCATCCTTGTCCTTCACCTCATAGTCCTTGCCTTGGGCGGGAATGCACCAGCCATGCAGGCTGGTGATCTTCTGGTGGGGATTGAAGGAAACCGCGACCACGCCGTAATCGCGGCCGCCGGGGCGCAGAATCTTGTACGCGACACGGACCGTCTTCTTGATCTTGTCGGCGGAGAGGACGGTGACCGTCTTTTCCGAATGCAACAGCACGGCATCGGTCTTTTCATCGTGAGCGGGCAGCGGCGCATTGACCAGCGCGTGCATCCACTGCGGGGCGTCACCGCCAGCCGCAGCCGGGGAGACGCAAGCCAGCAGGCTGGCGGTGATGCCCAGCAGAACTCGCACGATCTTCCGCTTAGTTGGCGGCGCTCGCCGTCCCTGGTTGCAAGACAATTTGTTCCTCGTCGGTGGTTCGCACCACCTGAAAAAAGTTTCGCAGGGCACCGTAGTACTTCGGATCCAAGAGGAGAACGTCCACGTTCAACTTCCGGGTCAGGTGCAGCGTGTTCTTGGAGTTCTCCACTTGCATCGAGTACACGATGACGTGCGCATCCTGCTTCCGCGGCGCCGGCAGGTTGCTTACCTGCCAGCCGCTGGGCAGCTCGATGCTGATGTCGTCCTGCCTTTCGAAGGGGAAATCAAAATAGATGGGGTGGACCCGATTGGCGTGGTCGAATACGTGTTTTTCGCTTCCGCTGAAGAGCCCAACGGGAACCAAGGCACGGTGGCCCGCCCCCGCCACCCAGCCTGGAACTTTGAGATTGAATTCCGCCGTCAACGACGACTCGGAAGTGCTCCACTCCGGCTTGTTCGTCAGTTCCACTTCGATGGCCGCCGGGACGTATTCGTCTACCTGGTCCTCAAGAAACTTCTTGCGGTTGGTTTCATCTTCATTTCGCATTTCCACGCGCCGCCGCGTGGCTTCCAGACCGGTGTAGGTAATCGTCAGCTTTCCTTCCAAATCGCCCGCGTCCGACAGCTTTAAGTTCGCCTTGCGCTCGATGCGCGATACCGCACTCTCCGGCAGGGTGGTCTGGACCCAACTTCCGCCGTCCTTATCGAGCCGCAAGCCGGGGACGTTGGTTTCCGGCCAGGTCAGCAATCCGAATGGCGTAAACGCCGCCCCCGGATCGCAATAGATGTCCTTGCCATTGAGTTTGACCAGCACGACATTGGCGTCGAGCTTGGAGCGGTCCATCATGTTTGGCTGGAAAAAATAGTTGCTGCGATCTGCCGCCCAGACCCCGTAAGCTTCGAATCCCGCCGCCCTGACCAGTGCGAGATACAGCCAGGTAAGCTGCACTCCATCGGCGTAGCCTCTTTTCCATGCCTCTTCGACATTGCCCGGGCTCTTCTCCTTCTCCCGCTTTTGCTCCTGCTCCGTCTTACTGATCTCGTAGGAAGTGTTCCGCAACTGCTGTACCCGGGCGTAAATCTTCTGCAATTTCACGTCCGGCGGTTCGGTAGGCGAAACGATCTGGGACACAGCCTGTTCCATGGCCTTGCGCTTGCCTATGAAGCTCTCCAGTTGATCGTTGAGTTTCTTGCCAGTCTTCTTCCAGAACACCGCCGGATTCGACTCAAACTCATCTTCGCTGTAGGTAAAGTCAACGCGCGACTTTAACTCATTCTCCGGCGGCATGAAGTCTTCCGTCTGGAAGGCGGGGATATTGCTTGCCTCCAGCCGCACAATATGGTCCGCGCCCTCCGCCGGCGGGACTGTGCCCGGGGGCAGGCCCTGCCAGCTCCAGCGAACGCCCATGGGGCCATAATCCGAGTGGTAGGGCTTGAGTGAGAATTTGGCGCTCTTGGTGAACAGTTCGTCGCTGAGGATCCAGTGCGAGTCGAAAACGAAATTTTCAGCCAGATCGATGGTGTAGTAATACTCGATGACGCTTCCCACCTGAACATCGGGCAGGGTAAAAGTCTTTGCCAAGTACTTCAGTCCCTTGGCCTTCGCGATGGATTTGTCAAAAACTTTTCCGTCGAAATCTGCGATGGAACCGTCGGGCCGAATGGTCCGCGCCCGGATAGCTGTGACGTTTCCCCGGTCCTTGAAATAGGGGATTTCGATGTCGGCGTACTTCCGCCCTTCTTCAGTCAATATCTTGATGCGGAAGTAGTCATTTTCATGAGCTGTACGACCGGTATCGTCCCGGTCCACTTGGCGGAACAGAATAATTGCCGCGGCCCCTGGCGCAAGGGCCTCCCTTGTCATCTTCAGTTCTTCGGGTGAGACGGGTTGGAATCCAGCGTTCACTGCCGGCAAGCGAAAGGCAGCTACGACCAGGACAATCAGACAGGTAAACGAAGCGATAGCAAGCAGGCGACGAAGAGACACGGTTAACACCCTTCGAGCTATTTCAGCTCACCTAGACCGTCTCGGCCAGGGACGACCTACGGCACGCGACAATATAAGTGAGCAGTCGCGGGGTCAAGAAAAACCTTGCGCCTGGGTATCCCGGAGTGCAATCTGAGTCGGTTTTCCGTCGGCCGGCCACCCTAAGTGAAAAATATTGCAGTAATTGCTATCCGAATGGATAGTCTTGGGCGCCATTGAACAGCTTGAAGGATGCGCAATTCCCTTCTCTGTCCTCCTGAGCGGAGCGATAGCTTTCGCTCGCGAAACCTATCGCGGAGTCGAAGGACCCCTGTTAGCGGATGAATCTCCGGCGAAGTAGGTTCCTCGTCTTGCTCTCACCGCGCAAGCGCGCTCGAGCGGTGCTCGGGTGACACTTTTTTTATGAAATGCCAACTCTTAATGACGATTTACGACGCCCGTGGCTTCAACTCCCCCACGATGAACCAATAGGCCAGCAACCCAGCCAGCAGTACGATCACGCCGAGCTCAAAGCCTGGGACATACGAGCCGTTTCGCTTGATCAGGAATCCCACCGCCAGGGGCGCGACAATTCCGGCAAGGTTGCCGGAAAAATTTTCCGCCCCGGTCCATATTCCGATTCTTTCGAACGGGGCGCAGCATTGCAGAATCACCAGCAGATTACCGGTAGCTAATCCGACCAGCGAGGCCCCGATCAGGCAACCGATCGCGATTGGCGTAGTTGAGGTCCGCATGGCTGCGACCAGCAACAGACCCATGAAGAACGCCACGGTCACGATGCCTTTTCGTGTGCGGGTTTCATTCCAGCCGCGGCGGATCAGGCTATCGGCTAGCCATCCTCCAATTGGTTCGGAAACTCCGAAGGTGAAGAACGCCAGTGAAGCGTAAAAGCCGGCCTGCACAATACTCAGGTGGCGGACGGTCACCAGATAGTCCGGCAACCACGTGACCAGCACATACCAGTAGTAGTCAAAGCAGAAAAATCCCAGGCAGATACCCAGCAGGTTGCGATTGAGCAACGCGCTCCACTGCATCCGCGCGGGTACCATGGGCGATGAGACCGCGCTTCGTTCCACCGCTTTCATGCGACGAGGAAAGATCCAAAGCCAGGGAATAATCCAGAGCAGCCCTGCAAAACCTAAAAGGAGGAAGGTGTGACGCCATCCATGACGCACTAAAAGCCACGGAACCAGGACGCCTTCGAGCACCAGCCCAGTACGGGTGCCGAAGTCGAACAGTCCCGAAGGCAGGCCGCGCTCCTCCGCCGGGAACAGCACGCTGACGATCTTGGTCCCGCCGGGAAGGTAGATAGATTCTCCGACACCGAGAAGAATACGGAACCCGATAAGAACTGCAAGACTCTCCGCCAGGCCCGTAAGCCCCTGTGCCAGGGACCAGAGAGCGAAGGCTCCGGCGTAGAGCCAGCGCAGATTGAAACGGTCGGCGCACCAGCCAATGGGAAGCTGCATGAGCGCGTACGACCAGAAAAAGGAAGACAGCAGCAGGCCCTTGGTTTCCGGGGTCAGATGGAAATCCCTGGAGATCAGCGGCAGAGCGAATGAAATCGCGGCGCGGTCGAGGTAATTGATCAACGAGGCGGTAAAGAGCAGGCCGACGATGCCCCAGCGGCGCTGCTTGGAAACATTCGTCAGGTCCATCGCTGGGTCCTTTCCATTGCGCTTCCAGAGTCATCGCCGTCCGGACAACATAACCTAATCCACTCCTCCCGTGAGCAACCACGCGTGACGAGGCGCGGGCTTTCGCGCGATAATCTCCCCCTGCCGTTGAATCCTGCAAATAGTACCGGAGAGGCCGCGATGGTTCGCATCAGCTCAGTTTCGGTTTCTGTAGTTCGTGTGCCGCTCGATCGGGTCACGTCCTTCGCCACCCGCACCGTAAGAGCGCGAGAATACTGCCTGGTGAAAGTCCGGTCAACGGATGGGCTCGAGGGCATTGGGTTTTGTTACGCCGGCACTGCTGGGGGAAACATCGCCCGGGTCGCGGTCGAAGAACTCTTCGCCCCCATGCTGCTGGGCCAGGAGAGCCATCGCGTGGAGGGATTGTGGGAGGAGATGTATCGCGAAACCATCCTCCACGGACGCGCCGGCACGGTGATGCGCGCACTCAGTATCCTCGACATCGCTCTATGGGACTTGAATGCGCGGGCCGCGGGATTGTCGCTCTACCGCCATCTGGGCTGCTGGACGACGGAGAAAGTGCCTGCCTACGCCAGCGGGGGATACTATCTGGAAGGCAAGACTCCGCGGAATCTAGGCGAGGAACTCGAAGGGTATGTGGGCCAGGGCTTCCGCGCGGTAAAAATGAAAGCCGGGCGTCTCTCGCCCGCTCAGGAAGAAGAACGGGTCCGCGCCGCCCGCGAAGCCATCGGTCCAGATGTGCTCCTGATGCTCGACGTGAACAACGCCTGGTCGGACCTGCCCACGGCACTGCTCTATTGCAAGCGCTTCGAGAAGTACGATATCTATTGGGTCGAGGAGCCTTTCAGTCCCGACGACATTGAGAATCACGCCCGGCTGGCGTCGTCCATCGGTATTACAGTCGCCACTGGCGAAATCGAAGCGGGGCGGTGGCGCTTCAAGGAAATCCTGGAAAAGCGAGCAGCCGGAATCCTGCAGGCCGACGCGGCCGTCTGCGGCGGAATCTCCGAGTGGCGCCGGATCGCGCAGACCGCGGCCAGCTACGACGTAACCATCTGTCCGCACTGGCTGCACGATCTGCACGCGCACCTGGTGGCGTCCGCGCCCAACGCTCGCTATGTAGAATTTTTTCCTGACGACCAGGTCTTGAACTTTCGCAGGCTGATTAATCGTCAGCTGGAAGTCCAGGATGGCGATCTGATTCTGCCTCAGGCCCATGGCTTGGGCTTTGAGTTCGACGAAAAGGCAGTCGCGAAATATGCCCTGAACCAGCCACAACCCTGGACCGAGATCAAATAATTGCGGGCCGCGTCGAGGGCCAGTTATGATCCGCCAGTGGTAAACTGCGCGTATGGCCACCAAGAAAAGTTCCAAGAAGAAAAAATTGAAACCGAAAGCAGCGCCCAAAAAGAAGCAGGCGAAGTCGAAGCCCGCCAAGAAGGCACTTCCCCGGAAAGCGTCGGCAAAGAAGAAGGCGCCGGCGAAGGCTGTGAGCAAGGCCACGACCAGCCGGAAGAAAGCGGCGGCACCCGGGAAGAAGGCGCCGGGCAAAAGCGAGCGGTCCTATCCCGTGACATTCCGGCGGAGAGCCTCGGGCTCGGGTTCCGCTGGTCAATCGGGAGACTTGCAGGGACTGTCCAGAGTCGAGGATGTGGATTCCGAGAGTGTGAACGAACTGATCGAAGAGGGGAATGCGTTCGAGGCCGACGTGGTGCAGGGCGTCACCGACGCCGGAAACGCCGACGAAGAAGAAGTTCACACCCATGAAGTGCCGGAAGATGATGTCCCTGAAGAATATCTGGACAAGGATTAGTTCTATTAACTGATCTTCAGGCCCGCCGGAACCATGGGCAGCGAGCGCAGACGCACACCCGTCGCGTCGAAAATCGCGTTACCGATCGCCGGCGCCAGCCCCACAATCGGGCACTCGCCCGCACCCGCCGACGGAAGATCCTTGCGATCGAGCAGGACGGTCTCGAGCACCGGCACATCGCTGAAGCGCGGGACGCGATACTTCGACAAGCGACCGTTCGATATGCGGCCATTATCGAATTCGATGGCCTCAAAAAGTGCCCCGCCCAGCCCCATAATATTTGAGCCCTCAATCTGATTGCGCAAGTTGTCGGGGTTGACGATGGCGCCGCACTCGAAGGCAGTTACCACCCGCACCACTTTCACCTTGCCGGATTTCCGGTCCACCGCAACCTCGGCACAGGTCGCGACGTTCCCCAGCTTTTCGTATCCACCGCCCATTCCGAAGCCCTGGCCGGCAGCGGATTTGGCCCGCCCCCAGCCGAATTTCTGGGCGGCCGCTTCGAAGACGGCGCGCAACCGCTCGTTTTTCAGGTTCTTCAAGCGGAATTCGAAGGGGTCCATCTCTATCGAATGGGCCAGTTCGTCCATGAACGATTCCCGCGCGAAGTGATTCGCCGTGGCGGCCAGCGCACGATACGATCCCTGGCGCAAGGGCGAGCGGGCGGGATGAAACCGGATACTCTGGTTCGGGATTTCATAAAACGTTCGGATGCCCGCCGTCCCCGAATTGTAGTTATGGAATTCCCACGCGGTCATCGTGCCATCTTTTCCCACCCCGCCGCTCACCTCCATCACTCCTGCGGGACGAAAGTACGCCCAGGTAAATTCTTCTTCGCGGGTCCATACTAATTTGACTGGGCGCTTTGCCGCCCGCGCCAGCCGCGCGGCCTCAATCGCCGTTTCCCCGGTGTGCTTTCCACCGTAACCCGAACCCATGTCCGGCATCAGCACTCGAACCCTGTCTTCGGGAATACGGAAGGCCTCAGCCAGTTCGCCGCGAACCCCGAAGGGTCGCTGGGTGCCCGTCCAGACGGTCAAGTCGTCGCCTACCCATTGCGCCACTGCGGCGCGGGGCTCAAGCGGTACGTGTGCGATGTAGGAAACACTGTAGGTCTGTTGCAAGCGATGATCGGCAGCCGCCAGGGCCTGCGCCACCGAACCTGAATCGAAGACTGCTTCGACCGGCTCATTCCCTTCTGCTGGGGTCTTCTTCAGATAGTCGAAGAGTTCCCGGTTCGATGGTTGCGGCCCCGATTTCCACTCGGCCTTGATGGCCGCAATGGCACGCGACGCGGTTTCGACGGTCGGCGCAGTCACACCCACAAAGCTGCCATCGCGGACCACGGTCACGCCTGGGATCACCTCGGCTGCTTTTGTGTCGAGAGACGCCAGGGACGCTTCAAAAGCGGTCGGCCGCAGAATTTTCCCGTGCAGCATGTCGGGCAACTTCTGGTCGGACGGATAGCGATGCTTGCCCGTGACAAAGTCCCTGCCATCCACCCGGGGCAGGGATTGACCCGCAACCGTCCACTGGGCGGCGGGAATTAGAGAGCTGTCAACCGCGACCGTCTCCGAGAGCTGCTGGCCCTTCGCCAGCGCCGCGTAATCGATGGAGAGTTTCGTCGCCGGATTGGCAACCCTGCCGTCAGCGGCGACCAGGTGCTGTCGATCCACTTTCCATTGCACGGCGGCCAGACCAATCAGCACCTCCCGGGCAGCCGCGGCGACTTTCCTGAGCTGCAGATTCATAGTCGGAGTGGTGCGGCTGCCGAACGTCCCCATGTCAAAAGGAGTAAGTTTGGTGTCGCCCATGACCATTTCGATCTGGCTGGTTGGGACGCGCAATTCTTCGGCAACCGCCTGGGTCAGCGATGTCCGAATGTTCTGCCCCACCTCCACTTTTCCGGTGAAGACGGTGACGCCTCCATCTTCGCCGATGTGCATCCAGGCCCCAATTTCCGAGGGAAGAGCTTCGCCCCGGGCCCGGCCGCCGGACTCCTGCGCGACCGCAGCGTCTTTTAATACACAAACCACCAGAATGCCGGCGCCGAGAAACTTGAAGAAGCCGCGCCGGTCCACTTCGAAGCGATACGCAGGCGGCGCCGCCAGTTCGTAACGCTCCGGTTCAATCACGTAAGAAGACTTTACCCTTCCGCTCATCGCCCGGACTCCTTGCCCCCGCCCGAGTCTCTCAGAGTTTTTGCCCCCTTCGCGATGGCAGCCACGATGCGCGGATAAGTCCCGCAACGGCACACGTTGCCCTCCATGAACTCGACAATCTCAGCTTCGGATGGATCCGGCTTCTTTTTCAGGAGCGCCGCTGCGATCATGATCATTCCCGAGGTGCAATAAGCGCACTGCATGGCGGCTTCGTCGAGGAATGCCTGCTGCAAGGGATGTAGCCGGTCCCCATTGGCGAGGCCCTCAATGGTGGTGACCTTCTTTTCGCCCACAGTGCCCACGGGAGTGATGCACGACCGGCGCCACTCGCCATCGATCAGGACCGTACAGGCCCCGCATACTCCTTCACCGCAACCGTACTTGGTTCCCGTGAGGTCGAGCTGGTCGCGAAGGACGCTCAACAGGCTCACCTTTTCATCCGCTTCAATGGTGCGGAGGCTGCCATTCACATTTAATCGGGAGATATTGGCCATCTCAGGACCCTGCCAGGATTTTCAGGCTATCGAAAACAGGATAGACGAGCACGAATCGGGAAGCAAAACTTTAGCTGAGCTGCCAACACGCAAAAAGAGGGCACCAGCCGAAGCCGTGCCCTCGAGCAAACGAGACCCGATGCTCAGAAAGAAAACTTCAGCGCGAACTGCCCGATGCGAGGATCGCGAGCGCTGGTGACCTGGCCAAAATTGCTGCCAACCACGTCGCCGTTAGGATTTTCGAACTGAGCATGATTGAAGATATTGAAGAATTCGGCGCGAAACTCCAATGCCATTCTCTCGCCGATCATAGTGTTCTTGAGGAAGGCCATGTCCCAGTTGTTGAATCCCGGGCCGTGGAAGAAGCGGCGGTTCGACGTACCTAAGACACCGATCGTTTCAGGAGAAAACGGAGAAGTGTCGAAGAGTTGGTTACCCAGACCCCGCGGGTTGAAGAAGTGGATCGCCTGGCCGTTGTAGTTGGGCACATCCGCGCCGCTGCAGCCGCAAAGGGAGGCGTCGTCGCTCTCGCTCAGCGTAACCGGGAAACCCGTGGCAAAGCGCGTGATTCCAGAGAAGCTCCAGCCACCCAACGCTTTTCCCTTGAAGCCGTGGCCATCCCTGAAGAATGGCAACTGGTAGCCGTAGCTGAAGACAAAGTTGTGAGTGATGTCGAACTGCGAAAGCGCACGGCTGTTGTTGGGGTTGTAAGGATTGATCGGGTCGCTGAAACCGGAGGAGTTGTCCAGCGATTTAGACCAGGTGTACGCCGCCAGGAAGCGGAAGTCTCCGACCTTCTTTTCCAAGCTGGTCTGCAGTGAGTGGTAGTTGGAATTGGCCACCGTGGCTTCCCAGGAGTTGCTGGAGAAATCGAGTTGGCCGTTGGCCAGTTCGCGTCCGGAGGTGACAGAGTAGGGCCTGGTCCCATTGACGGCCGTGCCATTGGAAAGGTTGTAAATCTGGTCCTCTCCGAAGGGACCGCACTCTCCCCCGGCAGGGACCAGCGGCTGGGTAACTGCGAGGCACTTGGAAGCAATACCTGGATTCGCCTCTATCTGCGAAAACAGATGGCGGCCCCAGGACGCCACGTAGCCAACTGAAAGGACGGCACTCTTGCCCAATTCGCGTTGAATGGTGAAGTTGAAGTGCTCCGCGTAGGGCAGCTTGTTGCTGGGCTTGTAAGTAGGAGAACCTGAAACCGGCAGGTATATGGGCCAGATTCCCGTGGCTCCCGCGGGGGGAATCGTGAACGGGAAGCGATTTCCCACTGGACTTGGCGGCGTGGTGCGGTTCTTGTAGGGCTCCTCGAGGTAAACCGGCACTGGACTCACATAAAACAACCCGAAGGGCGCATCGCCGACTTCCACGAAAAGACTCTGGTCCTGGATGGCGGTGTAGTACAGCCCGCCGCCGATGCGGATGCTGGTCTTCCCCGGTCCACCGAAGATTTTCCCCGCAACTCCGTCCGTGGCCGACGGTGAATAGGCAATTCCCAACCGTGGAGCGAAGCGGTTGTACTGGGTGGGCGCCAGCGTGCTCGGTATGCCGGGGTCACCGGGAAAGACAAATCCCCGGGGCGAATCGGGATAAATTTTCGACTGCACCCCGGGTACGAAGGTCTGGATTCTGTTCTGCGTATCGTAGAAGGGCTGGCTCACGTCCCAGCGCAGTCCGTAATTTACGGTGAGGTCGGACCTCACCTTGTACGCGTCCTGGGCATACAGTGCGAAATACTTGGTGCGGGAATCCAGCAACTGGTGGCTGGTCTGGTTGAACAGGTCGGGTGCGCCCAGCAGATAATCGGCGAAGTCGTTGCCGGTCTCGCCTCCATCGAACTCAAACCATCCGTTGGAGGTGTAAGTGTTGCGCTCGTTGACCTGGATGTAGCGGACATCGCCACCAAACTTGAGCGTGTGCTTTCCCAGAACTTTCGAGAAACTGTCGGTGATCTGGTAAGTGTTGTTGTACTGTCCGGTGGTGCCGTCCGGCAGCCCGAAGGACATCCCCAGCTGGCCAAACGAAATGGGCGCGACCCCTTCGGTATCGGGGTTCACGGGATTGATCCCCAGCCCGCCCTGGACATAGCCAAAGTCCGTGATCGGCCCCAGCCCGCCCACGGGCTTGTTTTTCAGGAAGGCAAAACGGGTGTAGTTCAGATGCAGTTCGTTGACGGTGGTGGGGTTGATGACAGTAGTGTGGCTTACCCCGATCATCTGGCCGCGAGAATCGGTGATTGCGGAAAATCCCGGCACGTTAGAGGTAAACGCGGGATAGGGATTCAAAAAGCTCGAATCATCGAAATGCCAGTAAAACGACCAGTTGCCGAACTTGTTCACGTCAATCTTGATACCGAATTTGTCGTCTTTTACGTTGGTTTTTTCAGCCGTCGTAGAGAAGGTGGGCGAACCTCCCGAGCTTCCCGTCGGAGTGGGGATGAACTTCAACGTTTTCACTGCGACTGGAGACCACGCAGCTTGAGGAATCACCGGCCCGGCCGCGCCCGGAAAAACGCAAGCCGCTGTGGTAACGCAGCCGGCGAACCAGTAATCCTCGCCCGGCGTGACCGTGTATCCCAACCGGTTGGTTAAGGTGGCGGCAAAGTTGGTTGGGCTGTTATCGCCGCGGACTGTTCCCGTAAAGGGTGCGTATTGGGTGGTCGAGAGGTCTGAGAAGTCGCCCGTCTGCTCGACCAATGAGGGAACGCTGATCAGGCCCGAGGAAAGTCCCCGTATCTCGCGTGTGCCCTGGTAATCGCCAAAAAAGAACACTTTGTTCTTGATGACGGGGGCGCCGATCGTCCCGCCAAACTGGTTGCGCTTGAATACCCCTCGTTCCTGATCAAAATAGTTTCTCGAGTCCAGTTTCTCATTGCGCAGAAATTCGTAGGCGGAGCCGTGAATTT
>JBARIF010000697.1:0-3984 GCA_049799615.1 Terriglobales bacterium | reverse complement strand
CCACTTCCTCATCTAAAGCGCGCACGTGTCGCCGCGCTTTTCGGTTCACTGTGTGGAGACCCTAGAGATGGGTCGGCACGCCAGTTTGTCTGTTTGTCACATTAACTCCGGGTCGCGCGTTATCCGAAAACAATCTCTAACTCTCTAACTCGGCTCGGAAGTCCGATTCGCAAGCTTTCGCGACAACCAGGAACGTCTCTGAGCTGTCGCGTAGGCTTGGCTGGCAGGAACGCGCAGTTCCACTTCGGTACCTGCATCGACCTCGCTCCACACCACTAACTTACCTTCCATAATTGTGGCGCGTTCCCGCATACCGGGCAAGCCGTAGTGTCCCTCACGCCGCTCGCGGGAGAGAACCGCCGGGTCGATCCCTTTTCCATCGTCCCGCACTCGCAATCGGAATTGCTCCTCGTCGTAGCGGATCTCAACCTCGATCTGTTGTGCCTGGGCGTGCCGAAAGGCGTTCCGCAGCGCCTCGGTAGCAATCTTGTAGGCCTCGTCACGAAGGATGGGGTGCAGATTTCGCGACTCGCCTTCAACTGCTACACGGAACGCAGGTCGGTGGTTGGTTGAGTCAGCTGCCAGCTCCTCTCCGAGGGTGCTGATGGCCAGCGCGAGATCGTTGCCTTGCACTGTGGAATCGCGCAATCCCTGCACCGCATCCCGGCCTTCGGTGATCGCTTCGGCGGCCTGTTCGATCGCGCTGTCCAGCTTCTCTTTCGCTTCCGAGCGCTCTGGCAATAACTGGGAAACGGTTTGGAAGCGGAGCAGCAAACCGTGGAAGCTTTGCAGCAGCGTGTCGTGAAGGTCCCGCGCGATACGTGTGCGTTCGCCGACGCGCGCCTCCAGCGTCATGTCGAACTGCTTATGCAACTGCCGGACACGCAACTGGTAGGCTGCCCACAGAAATGCCAAAAACACGGTCGCGCAGAGGGCGCGGAACCAATTCGTCTGGTAATACGAAGGAGTGACGGAGAAATCCAGCTTGGCGGCGCTTTCGTTCCAGACTCCGTCGCTGTTCGCAGCCATCACTCGAAACGTGTACTTCCCGGGCGGCAAATCCGTGTAAAACGCCTGCCGGCGCGTACCAGCGTCGCGCCAGTTACGATCGTAGCCGTCGAGCCGATAGCGGAACTTCAACTTGTGTGGATTAGCGAACACTGGCGAAGTGTAATCAATCTGCAAGTCACGCGGATGAGGCGAGAACTCGAGACCATCGATCGCGGTGAACTCCTTTCGGTCCACCGTTACAGCCTGAACATACGTCACGGCAGGCACTGCTTTTTGCAAGGCTGTGGACGGATCCAGCATCAGCACAACATCTCCCTGCGCAAACCAAACATGACTCTCCAGAGAATATGCCGCGGAATTGAAACTGGGTCGGCCTGCCCGGGATCCGTCCAACTCGTCGTAAGTGCTAGTTTGCAAAACCACGTCAGGGTCGCTCCACCACCTTTGGAGTTCAGAATCGGGTAGCTCGACAATGCCACAGTCTGTGTAGAGCCACCAGCGTTTCTCCCTATCTTCGAGGAAAGAGGTAACGAAGTTACAGGGTAGGCCGTTTTTGGTCGTCAACCTCTGCACTTTGCCTTCCCGCAACCCGACCAGTCCCTCGGAAGAAGCGGCGAGCACAGACCCATCCGCAGCGGCAACGATCTGCCGGGAAATCGGATCGGTTTTTGTGCCTACTGCAAATGTCTGCGTGACGCCATTTCGGAACAGCACAAGGTCACCCTTGAGGCTGCCAATCCAAATTCCCCCGCGGGGGTCCGAAGCAAGAGTACGACCCGTCGGAACTCGCGAGGCAGAGAACTCTTCCCGTACCTGGAAATCGCGGATGCGTACTAGCTTCGGCGGTTTGCTGAAGCACTCTGCCCAAATGTCTCCGTTAATATCCTCGGTGATACCGAGCACAAGCCCCAGTGGCTGCTGATTCGGCTCCGGAAGGCGACGGAATTGACCATTCTTAAATAGAAAAAGGCCGTCATCCACTCCGACCCACATGTTCCCGGCATGATCTTGCAGCATCGAAGTGACCCGATTGCCCGGAAGGCCATCTCGAGCGCGAATCGAGCTGATCGTTCCGTTCTTCTCGATGCGGTCAAGTGAGCCAAGGTTTGAAACCCAGAGGGTGCCATCTGCGGTGGCCAGGACTCCCCTCGGTGCGTCGTTTCCCAAGCCCTCCAATTTCGAAAAGACGCTGATGGGGGCGTCGCGGAATTTGTCCACTCCTTCCGTCGTCGCGGCCCACAGTATTCCTTCCCGGTCCACGAAAACAGTATTTATGTTATCGCTGGACAAGCCTTCCGCTCGTCCGTAGTGGTCCACAACACTTCCATGTATACGAAAGATTCCCATGCCGTTTGTGCCGACCCAGAGATTGCCGTCAGGGTCGAACACCATGCTCTGGATCGCAAGTTTGCTCCCGTCGAAGTTGCCGGTCACAAAGGGCTGGAAAGAGCCATTCACGAAGCGCCCCAACCCCCGCCCGGGGCCGGTTCCAAGAGTTCCCACCCAGAAAGTCCGGTCTGGGCCATACGCCATGGTCAGAATCCCAGGTTGTCCTACATTGGATTTCAGCGCTTCGAGTGGGTACGTTTCAGAGGTGCTACCATTCCAGTGTACGAGTGTGGTTTGTCCTCCCAGCCAGAACCCGCCTTTGCCGTCAGCCAATAGAGAATTGATGGGAGAAATCGGGATCCCGTCGGATTTTCCGAAGCATTTCAGCGCCCGGTCGGTAACATGGCACAGCGGCAGGTCTGTGACACCGTTGTTCATGCGGACCACCCAAATCGAGCCGTCTTTGTCTTCAGCAATGTTTTGAAAATTTTGGAGCCCGGTTAGCTCATATTGTGAAGCGATCACGCGGCCTTTCAGATGAACGATCCCATGTAGTCCTAGGACCCACAGCCCACCCGCACGGTCACCGAATGCGTTCGTTATTTGTCCGAACGGCGCTCCCTTTGTGTAGGAACCGCCGTTGGGAGGTCCATCCCAGGAAGTGAAGCGAACGCCGTCGAACACCATCATGTCGCCGGCAACCGTCCAGAGAAATCCGTCTGAAGTTTGTGCAATGCCATACGCGGATTGCCCGGAGCCGTCTGCGTATCGCCAAGACGCATGAATGTACTGAGTGATTCGCTTGTTCGGATCGAGGGCGTGCGCGGTAGTTGTTAATAGGAATAGGCAAACGATACAACAGCCCAAGGCGGCCGCTGTTGTGGCTCGGGGCCATCTGATGCGAAGCATAAGCGGTCGGCGAAAATTCACTTTCGTCGCCTTTCCGAAACCTCACAGGCACCTTTCGTTCAGGTGAGCTGAACATTGCGCGCCAGAAGGACAAATAAATGCGCACGGGATTTCGTGTGCGAGCTAATGTAGCACCGTCGGCCACCCCAATCTAGTTTCGAACCAATCACTACTTCCGCAACTGAGCTATCTGGACAATCGCTGTCCTACAACGTGCTGTTAGCCGTACGGGGCAGGCCACCACCTTCCTGACTGATTATGCTACCAAATAGGTAACACAGACGAGGTTTCTGCGACACGGATTTGCCCACAACCGTAAGGCTGTGTTCCATTCGCAAATCTCGTGCGGCGGGTCCAGCGCCAGAAACGGAAGTAGAGCAGCATGCCATTACAGCAACAGCCAGCACTTTGGAGCTATCCTTCGCAAAATCCTTTCACGCTAATACCGAGGTCTATGAAATGCCGGGCGCCCCACGCAGCTGGAGTAAGGTGAGGGAGACGCTGGATCGGGAGACTGGCAAGCCCGGGGAGAATCGTGGAAAAGTAATCGCGCACGGAGACTTTCAGCCTGCGGCAGCTTTCCACGACTGAAAAAATCGCTGCAACCTTCGGTCCTGCCAATGGACTGCCGATGTGCATCCAGTTCTTTCGACCCAGTGCCACTGGACGCATGGAATTCTCCGCCAGGTTAGTACTTAGCTCTAATTCGGGATACTCCAAGAAGCGGGTGAGCTT
>JBARIF010000696.1:0-10200 GCA_049799615.1 Terriglobales bacterium | reverse complement strand
TCAACAGGTCAGGATCAGGATGGACCCCGGGTTTCGCGGCTCCCTGCAGGCGCTGTTGCACGATTTTTGGAAGTTGCTCCATCTTCTTCTTTCGCCCCTACGGGGCTCGGCCTTTACTCGTGCTTACCCAGGGCTTGCGCCCTGGACCGCAATCTGGCGCCGCTTCGCGGCCTGCGGCGCGTGTCGCACCAACCAGCAAGCCCGAAGCATTCAGCCTGCATCAGGCGTGGTAAGTCAGCGTTCGGCACTGGGAGTCAGACGCCCGACGCCCGAGGTCCGACGTCCGGCGCCCGCACTTCACCCTTCTTATCAGAGAACGTCTGAGCAGCGCTTTCTTGCGCCAACCGCTCACGAATATTTACTTGCAAATCACGTACGTCTACCTCCAGGGCCTCCGCGGCCTGGCGGCGGCTCATGCCCTTACGCTCGAGCGCGACCACAATCTGTTTGCGCACGGCCCTGGCCAGTTTATCGAGCTTACGGCTGATGGTGGACTCATGCACTGCGAGCGCGCGCGCAATCTCGGCCAGGGTGCGACCGTCCAAATAATAAGATGCCAGAATAAATCGATCCTCCGGGGCGAGTCGGGACAGGACCTCGTCGGTCGCGGCTTCAACTCTGGGATCGACCACTGGGGTGGGCCCAGAATCGGTCGCGGCGAATTGCCTGCCGTCTTCACTCTCCTCATCCAGGCTGACCAGGCGGCGTTGGCGGCGAAAGCGGTTCACGAACTCCTGCGCCATCACGGTGCGCAGCCAGCCTTCTAGAGAACCGCGGCCGGTGTATGAAGCCAATTTTGAAATGCGCTGTCCGTCGCGAGTGGTCGTTCCGTAGAGATCCGCATAGAGCGTGTCCGCCAGTTCGCGGGCGGCGGAGCTTTCTTTTGCGATGTAGGCGGCGATGTCATAAAGCTTCTCGCGGTAGCGTGCCATGAAGACCTCCCAGGCGCGCTCCTGGCCGGCGGCACAAGCCCGGGCCAGCGCCAGTTCTTCCACCCGCAAGCTGGCGTAGAGTTCCGCCGTCTGCCGGGAAGAAGCATCCGCCGGCAAATACCTGGCGGCGACTTCGTTCAGGACAGCTCCGAACTGCTCGCGGCTGAGTCCGGATTTTCCACTCTTTTCGTAGAGTTCGGTGACCATGGATTCCAATCCCGCGGAAGCTTCCACTATGGGTTGGACACCGTGGTCGGTCATGGCGGGCAGCCATCCCGGATGCTATCAACATTTGTGCTGCAAGAAGCTGAATATTTGCCGTTCCTGGTGTAAGCGCAGGCACTGCCGGGTGGTGGGCGGGACGCACACTGGCCGGCGAGATGCCGGCGCTACGGAGGAACACCATGAATTTCAAGCTATTTGCCTTGCTTCCGGCGCTTGCCCTGGCCGGGATCGCTCTATTTGTGCCTGCTCCCGCTCCTGGCGGAGAGGCTGCTCTCCCTTCCGGCTACAAGGTGCTGGAGCCCATCCGCCACGGGAACCTGACCGTGTTCCCGGTGGTGACCGCACGTTCTCACGACACTCAGGAATTCCTGACCCTCGACGAGGGTCTGCGCTCGGGCGAAGTGATCGTGACCGAATCCGGCAGCGTGCAACCCTTGATGCGGCGCCGGCGCACCCCCCCTACGCCGAGCGGCGCACAGGTCAACCAGTTGGTGTTGGTCAATAACTCCAAACGGCCGCTGATCCTGCTGGCGGGCGAGATCGTGACCGGAGGGAAACAGGACCGGGTGATTGGCAAAGACCGCATTATTCCGGCGGAGAGCGATCCTGTTGATCTGGGCGTGTTCTGTGTCGAGCCAGGACGCTGGACCGGCAGCAGCGACAGATTTGGAGTCGGCGGCACCGCAGGCTCGGTTCAGGCACCGATGGCCGCCCCCAACGTTCGCGCCAAGGCGATGGCTGACAAAGACCAGCAGCAGGTCTGGTCGGAGGTGGCGAAAACCAGGTCAGCAATGGCTGAAACAGTGACGGTGGAAGGAGCGGCGCGAGTCATCGGCGGCACGAGCTCGTACGCGGGGGTGATGGACAACCGAGAGGTAAAACAGAAAGTCGATTCTGTTGCCGAACCCATCCAGCGAAACTACCAGAGCCTGATTCAACAGCTTCGCGATCAGAATGCGGTGGGCGTGGTGGTGGCGGTGAACGGCCAGATGGTCTGGGCCGATATCTTCGCCAGCACCAATCTGCTGGAGAAATACTGGCCCAAGCTGGTGCGGTCCTACGCGGCAGAGGCGGTTGTGACCAGCACCAAAGATGGCACGGCTGACATCAAGCAGGCGCAGGAGTTTCTCAACCATCTTGATGGACGCCATGAGACGGTTGACAGCGAGCCCGGACTCTACCGGCACACGGAAATTGCGGGCGATGGCTTCAGAGCATTTGAGCTGACGTCGCTGCTGCCCAAAACCGGGTTTGACCTGCACGTCGCCAAGATGGCGGAGTGAAGAAACGGTTTCCGGTTTCTGGTTTCTGGTTCTAGTGACGTTGGGTCGATCACGGTCGAGCAGGCCGGAACTGGAAACTGGAAACCAGAAACTGTTACCCACGGTTGGCGTCGTACCAGCTTCTCCAGGCCGAGGTGTCATTGGGCAGGGTTTGTCCGGTGATGTCGCGCAGCGCCTGATAAACCCAGCCGTGGGTCTGCGCGTCAAGGGAGGCATCGTCGGCGTAGTCCAGCAGCTGCGGAATCACGCTGCGTCGCTGTTCCTGGGTAAGCATGCCGGATTGCGCCAGGCTGCAAGCGGCGCGCTCGCGGACCATGGCTGACGAGTCGTCGTGAAACGTCTGCAGCAGGGGAGCGATGGTCTCGTTCGTCCCCAGATAGGCCAGGCCTTCCACCGCCCAGTGGCGGACTTCCGGATCAGGATCGTGGAGCTGGCTGACCAAAATCTCATTCACGCGCTCGGGTTCGACGCCGCGATTGCCGAGAAGACCCAGTTCCCAAAGCGCCCATACTCGTTGCGACCGCGGTCCGCCTCCCGCTTGCAGGGCCAGATGCTCAACCGTTGCCGGCGACTTGATCGCTCCCATGGCCGCCAGATCCAACTCGATCCCCGCAGCCCGCACTCGAAGGTCATTGGAGTTGAGCGCGGTCGTGATCAGTGAATTGAACTGGGGAGTAAATTTCAGCTTGCCCCACCAGCCCTCCACCCGCGCGGCAATCTGGTCGTTGGCGCCTTCATAATGGTTCACGGCGCGTTGCAGCAGGGCTTCTGCCTGTTGCTGCGGACTCTTGCGATCCAGATTTTCCAGTTCGTGTTCGGAAAGCACTGCGGGAGACGCCGGCTCCGGTTTGCCTTGCAGGGTAAGGAGCCTGGTAATCTCTTCAAACGTCGCGCGGGCATTCCCGGTGGCAAAGAAGGCTGCCAGCAGGATCCCCATCGCCACGGCGAACAGAATTCGCCAGCTGCCCGATTGTGGATCGATGGACTGATCCAGCTTCAGGCCCGAGCCCGGCTGTATGGTACCGTATTCCGGCACCGGCTCGGAACGCGGATTTCCTTCCCAAGAATGCATGTCAGCAGTTTAGGAGGCTTCTGAAACAGGGTAAAGTTACGGTCGAGTACCATGGTGTTACCTGTACATGGAGGCTGATGGAAATGAGACGCTTGAATCGATTGTGCATGCAAAAGGTGGGAGTCACGATGGTCACCCTGTTGCTGGTTACGTCAGGGATGGCCGCGGATGCGGGCTACCATCTGATCAAGACCTACAAGCTTGGCGGCGACGGAGGCTGGGACTATCTCACGCTCGACCGCACTTCAAACCGTCTCTACATTTCCCGTTCTACTCACGTGATTGTGATCAATCCCGATTCTGGCGAGCCCGTGGGCGATATTCCGGATACTCCCGGGGTCCATGGCATTGCCCTGGCCCCGGAGCTTGGCCGCGGCTTTGTCAGCAACGGCCGCGAGGGCACGGTAAGTGTCTTCGATCTGACCAGTCTGAAAGTGCTTAGCAAGATCAAGGTTGGCGAAAACCCGGACGCCATTCTTTATGACCCGGCGAGCAAGCGAGTCTTCACCTTCAACGGCAGAAGCCACGACGCCACCGCCATTGATGCGTCCAAGGGCACAGTGGCGGGCACGATCAAATTGGATGGGAAGCCTGAGTTTTCGGTCAGCGACGAAAAGGGCGAAATCTTCGTTAATCTTGAAGACAAGAGCGAATTGCTGGCTCTGGATCCGGCCAAGTTGGAGATAAAGTCTCGCTGGCCGCTGGCGCCGTGTGAAGAGCCGACCGGATTGGCCATCGATCGCAAACATCGGCGGCTGTTTTCCGGTTGTGGCAACAAGCTGATAGCCATCGTGGATGCGGACAGCGGCAAAGTAATCTCCACTCTTCCCATCGGCGAAGGCGTGGATGCAACTGCGTTCGACCCGGAAGCGGGGCTGGCCTTCGCTTCCTGCGGCGAGGGTGTGCTCACAGTAGTGCATGAAGACTCGGCGCACAAATTCAGCGTCGCCGAAAATGTTCCGACCCAGCGCGGAGCGCGAACCATGGCCCTCGATCCCGCGAAGCACCGGATTTTCCTGGTGACTGCGAAGTTCGGACCGCCGCCTGCACCGACGGCAGAGCAACCTCATCCCCGGCCGGCGATCTTGCCGGACAGTTTTGTGGTGCTGGTGGTGGGTAAGTAAGAAGGTTCACTACATTACAGCGGGCACACTGATTCCCATGACCGCCAGTATCCGCGTCAACTCGCGGCGGACCACGGCCACGGTTGCCAGCAGAAAGTTCTTGCGGCCCTCGTCCGCCTCACTCAGGATCGGATGCCGGTGGTAGAAGGCGTTGAAAAGTTGCGCGAGTTGGAAGGCGTGCTTGGCCAGGTAGGCGGGCTCGGTGGTAGAAATCGATTGATCGATGATGTATGAAGTCTTGGCCGCAGCCAGCCACAATTCCCAGATTTCGTTTCCCGCTTCGCCGGTCAGGTGCCGGGCCAGATCGTCAGTTGAAACGCGGTCTGCCGCATTTCTGCCAAATTCTTCAGGATCGAAGCCGCCTTTGCGGAAGATGTTGGCGGCGCGGACCACGGCATACTGCGCGTAAGGACCGGTCTCGCCTTCAAAGCTCAAAGCTTCTTTGAAGTCGAACGCGATCACCGACGACTTGGTGAACTTGAGCATGAAATAACGCAGGGCGCCGACCGCGATCTGGGTGGCAATCGTTGTACGCTCGGCTTCGGTCAGTTGAGGATGGCGACCGTCCACCTCGTTCTTCGCTGACGCGATCAACCGGTCGAGCAGGTCGTCAGCCTTCACCCCGAATCCCTTTCGGCCGGAGACTTCGATGTACGGGCGGCTCTTGTCTTCATCGGAAAGCTGGTAGCCCAGTTCGGCGGCACAACGCGGCGTGAGCGCGACCATTTCGTATGAAAAGTGCGTGTAATGGTCGGCCTGCTGGTTGTAACCCAGCCCTCGCAGCGCTTCGATGACCGTGTTTTGCGCTTCTGCCTGCCGGGCGTCAATCACGTTGTAGATTTCCGCCACGCTGCCAAAATGGGGATGGTCCAGCGCGCCCACTGCCGTCGAAATCCAGCAGTCATGCCCGTTGGGATAGTGATAGAACTTGCGATAACCGAAATCGCGGCCCAGCACTCCAAACTTCCACATGTGGTAAGCGATGTCCTTGCCTACATAGCCCACCGTGCCATTGGAACGTACGATGACTTTCTGGTCCTCTTCGGCGACCTTCCTGGCTCGAAGTTCAAGAAGTTCAGACCGCAAGAGGACCGTTGCTTTTTCGCGGTTTTCATTCTGTGATCTTTCGCTGTCGCAGCTCACTGCAATTCCTGTCGGCACATGGGTGATACGCACGGCGTCTTGCTTTGGCGAAACGTAGGTGTCCACACGTATATCTTCGGGTTTGATCTCGATGCCTTCTTCGTTCTTTGTACCCTCGGAAATTTCCGGTGTTGCCGTGCCCGCCCGCCGCATCACCCAGCAACCACTATTCTTCCCCTCCGTTTCAAAAGAAAGTACGCCGCCTTCCTTCAGCCTGGCAAAGGCCGCATCCCAGAAATGAAGATGGAGGATCTCGCTCTCCCGCGGCAGGAAGTCGTATTCAATATCGAGCCGGTCCATGGTCTCGAGATGACGCCGCAGGACGGCGACGGAAATTACATCGGCGACGGTCGCGCTTTCATTGTTGCCTTCCTCGATCGCGTGCAGCACCTGCTGACGCACCTGTAAGTTCTGCTTGTCCTCGGCGTACCAATGCGAGACCCGGGCGTAGAGGTCCCAGCAGTAGTAGTCAAAGCGGGGCTGGCGCGCCAGCTGCTCGATCTCCGCGCGCGACTTCTTTTCAATATTCAGGAATCCCACTACTACGTCGGCGACCTGCACGCCCGTATTGTCGATGTAATTCTGGACGTCCACTTCCCGGCCGGCAAACTTCAGCAGTCGGACAAAAGTGTCGCCGAGAATAGCGTTGCGCAGGTGGCCTACATGGGCCGCCTTATTAGGATTTATGCTGGAGTGCTCAACCAGAATCTTGCCGGGAGGGATGTCGGCACGCGGCTTTTCATCCGCAGCCAGCGTCGCGGCCAACTCTTCTCGTCGAAGCCGGGCATTGATATAGCCGGCGCCAGCGATTTCCAGCTTCTCAAAGCCCGGCATGGGGCCAATCCCGTTGACGATCTCTTCCGCAATCTTGCGCGGGGCTTTGCGGAGTTTCTTGGCCAACTCAAAGGCCAGCGGCAAGGCGTACTCGCCGAATTCCACTTTGGGTGGCTGTTCGATAGCGATCTTCGGCAGATCCAGATCGTAGGTGCGACGCAGAAATTCGCGCACCTGTTGGGCCAGCCGTCGTTCGAGATGGCGATACAAGAATTCCCCTAAGCTGTTGAAGAAAAGAGTGATTGTAGCAAACTGCGCGAGGATGCGAGGTTTGACGGCAAATGCCTGCTTCCCTATGATGAAAACTGGTCGTTGGTCCTTGGCCGTTGGTCGTTGGCCGTCCCGGTTGAGTCTCGACTTCGTGGTGTCGGCCGATCTGAGCAGGTGTGGGTCGGACACTCTTGTCCGACGCTTTTGACTTTGACTTAGTTTTTGGGACATTGATTGATAGAGAGGGACGTCAGAAGCCCGACGACCAAGGGCCAACGACTAACGACGGGGCTTCACCCATGCGCATAGCCTACCTCGACTGTTTCTCCGGCATGAGTGGCGACATGTTTCTGGGCGCCCTGGTGGACGCGGGAGTGCCGGCGAAGCTGTTCGAAGATACGGTCGCAGCCATGAACATCGGAGCGCGCCTGGAAATTTCGCGGGTGACGCGTAGCGGCATCAGCGCGACCAAGGTGGATGTCTTCGTAAACGGCGAGAAGGAATTACCACGCGAGGTTTTCTTCGAGCAGCAGAGTAAGGCACAGAAGCATGGGCATGGGCATGGTCACAGTCACAAGCATGCGCCGGAACATGTTGAGCTTCGCGAGCATAACTATAGTCAATCTGGACATGACGGCACGCGGGCGGGGGCGCCCGCGCCACACGAGCATGAGCCACACTTGCATGAGCCACACGGACATGAGACCGGTCAGCATTCTCATGGGCGCGGTCTGAACGAAATACGCGAGATCATCCGCAACGCCGCCGTCAGCGACGGAGCAAAGCGCACCGCGATCGCCATCTTCGAGGCGCTGGGCGCGGCGGAAGCCAGGATACACAACAACGACATTGAAAAAGTGCACTTCCACGAAGTCGGCGCCGTGGACGCGATGGTGGATATCGTCTGCTCCGCGGTTGGAGCGGAGGCTTTGGCCGTCGATGAAATTGTTTGCTCCCCGCTGAATGTCGGTGGGGGGACGGTAAAGTGCGCGCATGGAGTTCTGCCGGTGCCCGTTCCCGCCACGGTCGAGTTGTTGCAGGGCGCGCCCGTTTATTCTTCGGGCATTCAGGTGGAACTGGTCACCCCCACGGGTGCGGCGATTGTCAAGACGCTGGCCAAACGATTCGCGCCGTTTCCGGCGATGACGATTGAGAAATCCGGATATGGTGCCGGCAGCCGCGACTTTCCCGGGCACGCCAACGTGGTGCGCTTGACCATTGGCGAATCGCACGCGGGATTGGCCGAGAATAGTTCCCAGGAAACCATCTGCGTTCTGGAAGCCAATCTTGACGACCTGAACCCGCAGGTCTTCGGCTATGTGATCGAGCGTCTGCTTGAAGCTGGGGCCCTCGATACTTTTGCCGCGCCGGTGCAGATGAAGAAGAACCGTCCGGGGATATTGCTGACGGTGTTGGCGAAACCGGGAGACGCTTCGCGGCTGGCGCAGATAATTTTCACGGAAACCAGCACACTAGGCGTACGGCGGCGCGAGGAGCAACGTCAGACGCTGGCGCGAAAATGGATTAATGTGGTGACGCGCTGGGGAGACATACGGTTGAAGATTGCCAGCATGAATGGCACGGTCACCAACTACGCCCCGGAGTATGAGGATTGCAAGAAAATCGCGGCCGAGCACCATGTACCGCTGAAGCGCGTCATGAACGAGGCCATGGAAGCCTATTTGAAGGCCCTGAGAAGCTAGAGGCCCGCACCACCAAGAACCAAAATGAGCAAAACGTTTTACATTACGACCCCGATCTACTACGTAAATGCGCGTCCGCACATCGGGCACGCCTACACCACCATTGCCTGCGACACCATTGCCCGGCGCCAGCGCATCATGGGCTTTGATACTTACTTTCTCACTGGCACCGACGAGCACGGTCAGAAGATCGAGCGCGCGGCGCAGGCCGCGGGAAAGACTCCGCAACAGCTCACCAATGAAGTTTCCGCCGAGTTCCGTGCGCTTTGGGACCGGATGGGATTAACCTACGACGACTTCATTCGCACCACTTCCGACAGGCACAAGCAGGGCGTGCAGGCCCTGTGGCGTCGCATTCGCGACAACGGCTACATTTACAAAGGCAGCTACACCGGCCAGTATTGCGTCTTTGACGAACTATACGTGGACGTCGTCGGGCCCGGCGCACCCTGCCCCGAGTGCGGACGGCCCACGGAAACCGTCAAGGAAGAGAACTATTTCTTCAAGCTGTCAGCCTTTCAGGACAAACTTCTGGCGCTTTACGCCAGCCACCCGGATTTCATCCGTCCGGAAACGCGACGCAATGAAGTGATGTCGTTCGTGCGCTCTGGCCTGCGCGACCTTTCGGTCAGCCGCAGCACACTCTCCTGGGGCGTTCCCGTGCCGGACGATCCCAAGCACGTGATCTATGTGTGGCTGGATGCGCTGGCCAATTACATCACCGCACTGGGCTACGGGTCGGACGACACGGCCAAGTACGACAAGTACTGGCCCGCCGACGTGCAGATGATCGGCAAGGAGATTGTGCGCTTCCACTGCGTTTACTGGCCGGCGCTTCTAATGGCCGCAGGGTTGCCCTTGCCGCAGGGGATCATGGCGCACGGCTGGCTGCTGTTTGAAGAAAACAAGATGTCGAAGTCGCGCGGCAATATCGTGCGCACGGAGACCATTCTCGACGTGCTCGGCTCCGACGCCCTGCGCTACTTTCTGTTGCGCGAAATCGTCTTTGGGCAGGACGGATCCTTTTCCTTCGACGCGCTGGTGCAACGTTATAACGCCGATCTGGCCAACGGACTGGGCAATCTGACCAGCCGCACTCTGACCATGATCACACGCTATTTCAAGGGCGAGGTACCCTATCCTTCGCGCGCCGCAACCCTGACCGGACAAGACCATGCCGTTGCCGACACCGCGCGGCAAACCATCACGGAATTTAACAGTCTCTTCGACCAGTACCAGTTCTCGCGTGCCCTGGAAGTGGCCTGGAGCCTGGTGGGAGCGGTGGACAAATATATCGTCGAGACCCAACCCTGGGCGCTGGGCGAGAAGCAGGACGACGAAAGCCGTTCCCGGCTCGCCACCATTCTCTACACCAGCGCGGAGGCCTTGCGCATCGTGACCGCGCTCGCATATCCCGTGCTTCCCGAAGCCACAGCGAAAATCTGGAGACAGCTCGGGCTGGGAGATATCCGGAAGTTCCCGCTGTCAGACCTGCAATGGGGACAGCTCAAGTTGGGGACCAGGCTCGGCGAGGTCCAGTCCGTCTTTCCGCGCGCGGACAAAAGCACAATCGAAAGGATGCAGCAAATGGAAGAGCAGGGACGCAGTGCCACGCTGGCGGGGGAAGAGCAACCCGCCGCGCCCGCAGCAGCCACGAGCGCACCGGCGCCCAAG
>JBARIF010000695.1:0-2129 GCA_049799615.1 Terriglobales bacterium | reverse complement strand
GCACCGCCGTGGTTTCGTTGGGAGCGACGGCCGCATCGCACGGCGCGACGGTGCTTGCAGTCTCTCAGGTTCATCTCGGCCGGCCGACTTCGATCTCCGAAGCCTTTGCCGGAATCAAGGGCCGGATTCTCTATTTGGCGCTGATCATGATCGGCTACTGGATCGGGGTGGGCATCGGCTTCGCCCTGCTCATCGTTCCCGGCATCATTCTGGCCCTGATGTGGGCGCTTACCATTCCGGTGGCCGTGCTCGAGGACAAGGGTCTGCGGGACTCGGTAAGCCGGAGCGCGGAGTTAACCAAGGGTCATCGCGGGCGGGTGTTTGTCATCTACCTCCTCTTTCTGGTGCTCTTGTATGCGGCGTACGTGGCCTGGGAAATCCCGATATTTATCGCCATCGGTATCATGTCGCGTGGCCACACGATAGCGACGACGCCACTGTGGACCCAGATCGCATTTCCGCTGGGCAGCTTTCTCAGCCAGTGCCTGGCCGGGCCTTTGATGACCATCGGGTTTTCACTTCTTTACTATGACGAACGAGTCCGGAAGGAAGCCTTCGATCTGCAGCACATGATGGCAAACCTCGACAGCGCAGCGGGCACAAGCCTGCCCGCGGTCAGCACCTAAGTCCCGATGCGACGTTACATAGCCATCGCCATCGGGCTGCTCGTGGCCATGAGCGCGGCGTCGGGGACTTCGACTGCCCAGCCGCCAGTGACTCCCCTCCCGTTGAAATCCTACATTCAGGCCCTGGATGATACGCTGGCCGCAGCGCGTAGCCTCAGAGATGCAAAAGAGGATGGACTTCAGAAAGCCGAAGCTCTCCTGCGCAGCCTGCCTCCGGCGTGGCAGGTGGATGCGGATGGCAAGAGCTTCGAAATCTCCACCGAAACCATCCGCCGCGACCTCGGGGCGTGGCAGAAAAAAACCGACAGCGCGACGCTCGATCGGGTCATGCAACATCTCGAGACTCTGCGTTATCAGGCTGCCGCTTATGCCGAGCCGGCGCCCGACTCACCCTCCCGCCGCGCCCTGCTCAACAACATTCTTTCCCGCAGCGAGTTCCACAACGTTCACGGCCAGACCTGGATGGACCGGCTCAAAGAGCGGCTCACTCAGCTCCTGGTCCGGTTGCTGGGAAGGGCTTTGGCATCGTCGGCCATTCCCACCATCAGCAACGTGGTGGTTTACGGATTGATTGTCATCGCGGTACTGGCGCTCGCCTACTGGATGTATCGCTCCCTGCGCGACGGCGCGCGGCTGGAGACGATCATGCCCGGGTCTGTGCCGGTGAGCGCGAAGGAGTGGCCTCTGTGGATGAATGAAGCCAGAGCCGCGGCCGAGCGCGCGGAGTGGCGCGATGCGATCCATCTCGCGTACTGGGGAGGAATCTCCTTTCTGGAAATGCAAGGAGCGTGGCGCCCGGACATTGCTCGCACGCCGCGCGAGTATCTACGGCTCCTACCGGCGATGAGCGATCATCAACCGGCACTGCGCGCACTGACCAGGCGGCTCGAAGCGGTTTGGTACGGCATGCAGACTGCCGATGCGGATGGATTCAAACAAACGCTGGCGGAATTGGAGAGACTCGGATGCCCTTGCAACTAACCGCAGGCGACCGCAAGATTCTCCTTATCAGTGCCGGGGTATTCCTTTTTCTGGTCGGTGCCGCCCTCCTGCTGGTTCGTGACAGCAGCTCTGACCAGGACATCCCCAGCGCCTACTCGGCCACTTCGGGTGGATGCAAGGCTGCGTTCCTGCTCTTGCAGGAATCGGGATACCGGGTGCAGACGTGGGAACGTCCGCTCAACGAACTGACCAACCCGAAAGGCAAGACGCTGGTGATCGTGCAGCCCGCTACTTTCCCTCCGAAGGAAGAACGGGACAGGCTGGAGCAATTTCTCAGGAGCGGGGGTCGGCTGATCGCAGCCGGCCGGTTCTCTGGATACTATCTTCCGCTAAATGAGGCGACGCCCGATCCGTTGAGCGGTACAACGTGGAGGCAAATCCCCGCGCTTTCGCTTTCTCCCATTACCCGCCGCGTGCCCGAGATCACGATGGCCCCGCAGGGTTACTGGCGCCCCAGTACCGGTGCGGTGGGTCTATACGGCGAGCCCGACAAGCCTGTGG
>JBARIF010000694.1:0-2536 GCA_049799615.1 Terriglobales bacterium | reverse complement strand
ATGTAGCGCCGGCATCTTGCCGGCTGTCCCGAGGGCGTCTCGCCCTCGGTGGGTGCGGGCGGGACGCCCCCACGACAGCCGCCGGGACGGCGGCGCTACTTTCCCGCGATCAGAACGAGAGGGATTGATGACGACGACATCGATAGGGATGACTTGCCGTAGGAGGCAGCGCCAGGTTCAGAGTCTATGGGGAAGGATAGCGATCACTATCGTGGCCCTTTGTAATGCGGCGCAGCCGATTTGCACTTTGGCCCAGTCCGCGCCGGACGCTTCGGCAGCGCCGGTCGGGACGGTGAGGGTTGACGCGGGCCGCGCTATCAATTCGTTTGATCCCGACAGTGCGCTGGGCAGTTCGATCGATGTGCTGTCGCGCCGCGACATCGACATGGTGTACTCGCCCCACATCATCCAGGAATCACTTTCCGCGGGCTGGGGGCCGATCACCTATCGCAATAACACCGAGTTGCGCATGGCGGCGTGGCACTGGACCGAAAACGGCACGTGGAGTGATGCCGCGCACCGCAGCGGATACTTCACCGGCAGCACTGAACTGAAGGAACCCATCCGGTACATCCTGGCCTACGCACTGCCTCATCGCGGTTTTGCCACCAGCGGTGACCGGCCGGTGCAGGGGCCGGAACTTTCTTATTGGAAGAGCAATCCCTACCTGACCAGCAAATTCACTGGTGAGAGCGATGCGCTTCATCCGCAGTGGGTGATCGTGGATCTGAACGCGGACAAGCCGGTGAACGCTGTCCGCATCGACTGGGTGAGTCCGTACGCTACCAGGTATCGGGTGGAGTATTGGGTGGGGGCAGGGGACGCGCTCGACTTCGACGGAGGTCCCAAGGGTGAGTGGAAAACCTTTGCCTCCGGGGTGGTGCACAAGGCTGAGGGTGGCAGGAGCACGCTGAAGCTGGCCGACGCGCCTGTTTCCACACGGTTTCTGCGCGTGCTGATGACGGAATCGTCGAACACCTGTGACGAGCATGGATCCGGTGACGTGCGCAACTGTGTGGGGTACGCGATTCAGCAAATCGCAGCCGGCACGATTGACGGCAGAGGCGCTTTCCTGGAGGCGGCCAAAGCCCCCGGCGAGAAGCGGACCACATTTTGCGTTTCGTCCATCGATCCCTGGCACTCCGATGAGGACGTCTACGAGGGCGGGGGCTACCAGCATAGCGGCTTCGATCTTTTCTTCACCAGCGGTCTCACCAACAATCTGCCGGCGATGATTCCGGTCACCATGCTGTACGGCACGCCCGACGACGCGGCGGCGCAGATTGCCTACATTGAGAAGCGCGGCTATCGCATCGGATATGTCGAAATGGGCGAGGAGCCCGACGGCAAGCACGCCGTGCCGGAGGATTACGCTGCGCTCTACCTGCAGTGGGCCACGGCCATTCACAAGATCGATCCGAAACTCAAACTGGGCGGGCCGATTTTCGAGGGAGTCAACGAAGATATAACGGTGTGGCCGGACGCGCAGGGGCGCACTTCATGGATGGGCCGCTTCGTGGACTATCTCAAGGCGCACGGCCGCCTGGCCGATCTCGCGTTTGTATCGTTCGAGCACTATCCCTTTGAGCCCTGTACCATCACCTGGAAAACTCTTTACACCGAACCGCAACTGATGAAGCACATTCTGCAGGTGTGGAGGGATGATGGCGTCCCGAAGGAGGTGCCGCTGATGGTGACGGAGAACCATCTGGCGGCCTCGCTGACCGGGCCCATGACCACGATCTTTGCCGCGTTGTGGCTGGCCGACAATATCGGATCTTTCTTTGAGGGTGGTGGCGCGGCGTTCTATCACTCGCCCATTCAGCCGCAGGGCCTGCAGAACAGCTGCCTGGGCTGGGCCTCGTGGTCGAATTTTGTCTCCAACGAACACTACGACATCAAGGGCTACACCTCGCCCTATTTCGCCGCCCATATGATCACCCTGGAGTGGGTGCAGCATCGCTCCGGCGTGCATACCATGTACACGTCGTCCGCCGACATCAAGGACAGCGAGGGAAATGCGCTGGTTACGAGCTACGCTGTGCATCGTCCAGACGGGAACTGGTCGTTGATGCTGGTGAATCGCGACGAGAACAATGCGCACACGGTGCGCGTGGTCTTTGATGATTCCAAAAACAAGAGCGCATCGTTCGTCGGGCCGGTCACGTTCGTGACTTTTGGGAGCGAGCAGTATGTCTGGATCAACGACGGGCTGAACAGCCATGCAGACCCGGACAATCCGCCGGTGGCCACTACGCTGACGGCCGGCTCCGGGACGATGTTCACGCTGCCCAAAGCGTCGATTAGCGTTCTGCGCGGCAAGGGGCCGGTGCGGGAATAAATGTCGAGGGGTGCCCCCTCCAAGCTTTGCTTGGGCGGGGCACCCTCTAGATCGGAACCTATTTGGCCCGCTTCGCTGCCACCTTTCCCCGGATCACCGTCACCGAGGCCTTGGGCAATATGAATTCGGTATCTGCGGCAGCGGTAAGAGTGGATCTCGCGGCCGGGCCGTCGGGATCGTCCTTGCCGGCCTTGT
>JBARIF010000693.1:0-2729 GCA_049799615.1 Terriglobales bacterium | reverse complement strand
GCTTTATAGATCATTTCATCAGTTTCTCGTTGCGTATTCTGTTTGTCGGCCACGGCTCTTTCGACACAGATTATCTCATCGCACTCAGAGCACTTGCCGAAGAGGTGACTGGCGCGATCCATTTCGTTCTCTGGTCCAAGCCAAGATAAGGCTATCAGTTTAGGTGTTGCCATGGATGTCTCCCTTTCCACCGTGCGAAGACGGATCCATAGCTACCGATAAATCGGCTTTTCTCCGGTTAACTTCCGGATAGCCCTTGACTCGGGCATGAATCGGCAACGGTAGCGATCGCCTGAAACTAGGTCAACCTCCCTGATCCATTCAGCGATGCCTTCAAAGCCGCCCACTCCAGGTGGCGGCCCATAAATTGTCCGGGTGACCAAAATAGGACAGCTTGGACGGAGATAGTTCTGCCACACTGGGATCATGACAACTAAAACGATTCCGACGTATCTTGAGGACGAGCGCCGAAAACGTAGTGAGAATGAGCTGCGGATGACCGAAGAAGCTGCGCGCATCCGGCCGCTGCACCATGGCCACCATCGCACTGCGAAACAGCCCAAGGTGGAATTGCCATCTCCGGTCAGGACCGCAGCCAAAGGGAAAAAAACTGCCGTAAAATCTCGGAAAAAGTCACTCGCCGCGAGAAAGACAGCAACGAAACCCCGCAAGATGGCATGACTCCCAAGGCTGCGCTCGCGGGCAGGACGTAATTGGCGCGGTGTAACTTGTCGATGAGTGGCGGACGCTGGCAAACATGAGTATCGTTGCGCTGAAGACATCGTTCATCGTGAGTCTTGTAATGTTTATGGGAATAGCCACAGTTTCGCATGCGCAGGCCACCAAACCAGCCCCGCCAACCCCTATCGATGAGAAGAAGGTCGAGCTCGGTGGGACGCCCTGGAATCCACAATGGGACCAGATCATCGAGAAGGCGCTGCCGCCCGAAATGCTTTCTTCGCTGGTACCCCAGGGCGTCTGTCGATTCTGCCCGCGATTTTACGAGATGGGCGAAGCAGACAAACGCGCATTTTGGGCGTACTTCTTCCAGGCGCTTGCGGGGGCTGAAGCCGGACTGAATCCGACCACCAGCGTCCGTCACACCGAGCCGGAAGTCACGAAACGTGATGAAATAAGAGGGACAGCCATACGCACAGAAGGATTGCTGCAGCTTGCTTACGCAGACCAGAGGCGTTACGGTTGCGATTTCAATTGGCAAGCAGATCGGACGCTAAAGGCGAAAGATCCGGCCAAAACCATTCTCCAGCCGAAGAACAATCTCGAATGTGGAGTGAAGATTCTGGTTAACTAGATCATCGTCCGGCACAAGCCTTTGCTGACTCGACCAGGATACTGGTCGACGTTGCAGCCAGACGGGCCGAGCTACCGTGTATTCGCCAAGCAGATGACAAATCCCCCGGCTGCCTGTGGTCTGACCAGCAAGTCGACGATCGACAAGTCGGCTACGACGAAGTCCGTGCAGGATGATGCGAACCGACGTGAAACTCCTCAATAGTTTGGCCCCTACTGTCCTGTTAGTCATCCATGACGGTCACTTCGCGCGGGCAAATCAAAGAATCCGCGCTCTTCATCTCCCGATTTACCAGCCTAAATCCAGTCCATACGACGGCCTAAGGTTCCGCCGATCTTAATGGACACGAGCTCTAAGTCAAAGATTCTGCCCCCCACCTTGCCGATCGTGCGGAACTAAGATAACTCCTGCATCGTCGGCTAACGGGAAGCCATCCGGCTTCCACGGACCTGCCGCTATTCGACACCCACGTCTACACTCGCAGATGGCTGTGGACTTCATTCTCGGTAAGCAGGGCCTGGCCCACGTTCGACCCAATCGATAAGCTAGGATTTGGCCAAGTTACAATCGGCAAAGGAGGTGCTCGCCAACGGCGGCCCTTCCTCGGCGCGTAGTGTATCCCCCGATTCTGGACGAGTGGTCAGCGATCGGAAGTAATCCAGGTGGGCACCGAGCAGACCAGGACAGGGAAGTCGGCTTCTTGGGAAGCGATATTTCCTAAACGCATACGCGTTTTGTCGGTAGGATGCACACGGCGAGCGCTGCCGCCGCCACCACCAACATGAACCCAACGGTCCAATGCCTTCGATATCACTTACACGCAGATGTGACACTACCGCGCCCAGAAACTAGAGGACGAGGGCGGTGCCCGCCTCCACGTTTGTCGTCCCCGGACCCGAGATTCAAGGTGTTAAACTTGTCGCTTCTGGCCGCAAGTTGGCGAAGCAAGAAGGCTGATGTGAGTAATTTTAGCGATCCTCCCGAAAGCATCGTGCCAAGGGTATCGACTCAGCCCGGGCACCCTGTATCCGATCATGCATGGTTTGGAACAAAGAGGCTTGCTTCGTTCAGAGCAGAAGGAGGTTGGTGGAAAGATTCGGCGGATTTATACGGCCATGCCGAGTGGACGGAAGGCGCTGCGGGCAGCTAGACAGAAGGTTCGTGAGTTGTTTCGGTGAGCTGTTTGAAGAAAGAGAAGCATCCAAAAAGGTTCCCTGATGAAGACTCGCTCTTCTTGTGTGGTTACGGTCACAGCCCTTCTTGTCATCGTGATTCTGAGTGGACCTAAGGCGTGGGCGCAGGGGCCACCGTATCAGACCGACGATCCTGTACCAGTCGACCTGCATCACTATGAGTTCTACGTATTTGGCGCCGCAGACGGAACACCGGTGGAAATGGACTCTGTCGGGCCGGCCTT
>JBARIF010000692.1:0-4594 GCA_049799615.1 Terriglobales bacterium | reverse complement strand
CGTGACTACGCGCAGCATGTCATCCCAGGGCGCGGGTTTGCCCGTCCAGATCTCGAATTGGCGGGCGGCCTGGTGGACGAACATCTCGATTCCTGGAATTACTTCCGCGCCCCGTCCTTTGGCCAGCTTCATGAGCCGCGTCTCCTCGGGATCGTAAATCATGTCGAAGACGTAGCGGGCGTTGATCTCGTTTTCATTAAGCGGAGACTCGCGGGTATTGCCCATGCCGACGGGAGTGGCATTAATGATCACATCGAAGGTGAGCTTTTTCAGGTCGGCGCGCTTGGCGATCCTAGCCCTGGCCTGATGGGCCAGCTTCTGCGCCGGGGCGGCAGTGCGATTCAGAATGTAAACCTCGGCGCCGCGCTCCTTGAGCCCGAAGACCGCGGCCCGCGCCGCGCCGCCCGCGCCCAACACCAGTATCTTGGCCTTTTCCAGCGTGATCCGTTGTTCCAACGGGCGCACCACGCCCGCGGTATCGGTATTGAAGCCGTACAGTTTTCCGTCCTGTGCTCGTACCACGGTGTTGCACGCACCGATCTTCGTCGTGTGAGAATCCGTGTTGTCGAGGTACTTCAGGATGGCTTCCTTGTACGGCATGGTGATGGAGAGGCCGTGAATTGGAATATCGCGCACACAGCCGAGCAGGTCCTTCAGGGTTTTGGCATGGAGCGCGAGGTAGACACCATTCACATTCTCCCGGCGCAGCGCGGCATTCATGATGGCAGGCGAGAGCGAATGCGCCACCGGATCGCCGGCCACGCCATAGATTCTGGTGGCCGCGTCCATCTGCTCGATGCGATAAGTGTTGCGCAACTCCTGGGCGGTGGTCTGGCCGGGCGCGGTCTTCTCATCGGGACTGACCGCGGCAAAGGTGAACACACTGCCCGCCCGTACCCCGAGTAGCCGGCTGATGATGCCTTGTTCCCCCATGCACAAGCCGACCAGGGAATAGCGATCGCCAGATTTCTCCAGGAATTTCATCATGGTCACGTTGTCGTAGAGAGTCGTGGCCGTGCCCACGATCTTGTAGAAATCGGCGGGGATTTTCACCATCTTTTCCAGGGTCTGTTCCAGATTCTTGGTGGCCCGGAAATCGTGGTAGGAGAGGATCAGCGCCGACCGCGTGCGCAGGCGCTTCACCTGTTCGGGCTTGCACTTGACGGCGCTCTGCAACTCAATATCAAGCAACTGGCACCCCGACGCGCTGGCCTTCCCCAGAATGTCCAGCTGGCCAGCCAGAGAGCCCTTGAACTTCCCCCCGCTGGCGGTGCGCCGGCAGGTCGCGATAGCGGTGACGTGGGGGTGATATTCCATGAAACGCTTGATCCGGGGCAGAGCAAGCGAGGGTCGGGGCAGGTAATCTAACCTGAACTCCAGAAAGGTGTTATCCCGGACCAGCGCCTCTGCCTTATCCACCAGGGCGGCGGGATCGGTGTCGGTCACGGCCACGCACACCCGGGGAAGCCGCAAGGGCAGGAATCGGGCGACGAAGCTGTTGGGGGCAGCATTCATGATCGGAGAACGACTGGGGATATTACAGGCGCGTAATTGCAGATGCAACAACGGATTATCGCCATTGGCCGCGGGGCAAACTTTTTAACGTACCCACGATAACACCAGCGTAACCTTGACCGACCCCTATCCCCTTGTTACTGTGCGACTTGAAAGCCCTTTTATTTGCAGGAGTTAGCGGGAGAAAGCCGGCGGGGGCCCCGGCCTCGATTTCGGAGGTAACATGAAGAAAACAGGACTGTTGCTGTTACTGTGCCTGACGGTGGCGGCAGCGGCGCAGCAAGCGGATTCCGCTCCAGCGGACCAGGCTGCTCCGCAAAACACCGAGATTACGACCGGGACCTTTCCCGTTGAGCGGGTCCAGACCCCGACCAATGCAGACATCAATTGCGGCGGCTTCGTCAACAAAGAGCTGGTGCCGAACTCAAAGTTCGTGGCCGGTGGCCTGGAAAGTCCCAACACTACCAAGTATGCCACCAATGACACCGTCTTCCTGGCAGGCCAGGGCTACCAGACGGGACAGCAGTACGAGATCGTGCGCGAACTGGTGGACCCCAACAAGTACGAATTGTTTGCCGGTCAGCATTCGATGCTGAAAGCCATGGGCCAACCCTACTCCGAACTGGGCCGGGTGCGAATTGTGGACACTCGCGGCAAGATGGCGGTAGCGCATGTTGAATTCAGCTGCGAACCCATGGTTCCGGGCGATATCGCGATGCCGTATACGGAAAAGCCCGCGATCGCATTCCACCTGCCGGAGCGGTTTGACCGCTTTCTGCCCAACAACGGCAAAGCCAGCGGGAGAATTGTCCTGGCCAAGGATTTCGACTTGCTGTTGGGAAACGGTTCGAAGATTTATATGAATGTGGGCGCCAACCAGGGAGTCAAGGTGGGCGACTACTTCCGGGCAGTGCGCAGTTACGAAGGTGACCTGCGCGATCCGGTGGATTCGCTTTCGTTCAAGGCATCGACCACCGATGACACCCAGAGGAACCCACCCTCCATCGAAGGGCACATGTTCACCAAAACCAAGGGACCGTCAATCCACGTGGCGGATATGCCGCGGCGTGCGGTCGGCGAGATCGTGGTCCTCAACACCACTCCGACAACCGCCACCGGCATGATTGTGTTTTCGTTGGAAGATGTGCACGTCGGCGACAACGTGGAACTCGATCAGGAGTAATTTTTTCTTCGTTGAGAAACCTGTTACAGGGAGGCTCTTGGCCTCCCTGATTTTTTTTGCGTGTCACTCTGAGCGAAAGAGCTGCTTGGCGTCGCGAAGCAGCTCGGCAGTCGAAGGACCCCTATACCCTGAACACCCATCGTGCTGCGGCATTCTCGATGCGGTAAGCAGCAAAAAATCCCAACCTCAAAACCTCTCAACCTGGATAGGGGGGTCCTGCGACTCGTCGGGATCGTCCGCAAGCGGACGATCCTCTTCGCTCAGGATGACATTCCTTTCCGGTTTTACTGCGGGTCGGAGAAGACTTCGGCAGTGAAGGCTTCCAGCTTCGCCCCGGTCTGCCACGCGTTCAGTGGCAAGCCGGCTTTCCTGCAAGTTTGCTCGAGGAAGGCGATGCGGTCCCACCCGTGCTCGACCGGCACTTGCGGCAGCAACAGGCCGCGATAGTAGCCCAGGCTGATCAGCAGGCCGTGGCGTCCGATTTCAACTTGCTCGGGTAGAACGTGCTGGAGCGGCGAGAGCACGCTGAGGGAGATTTTCAGTTCCGCAGCCTGGTCCCGAGTCACCGGCGAGAAACGCGAGTCGTTGAAGGCCGCGCCGCACGCGCTTTCTGCCACTGTGCGGTAAAGAGATGTGGTGGGAAACACGTAACCGACGCAGCCCCTCAGGTCATCTCGATAATAAAGAGTTGTGAAGGCGCCGCGAGGTTCGGCGAGATGCGGCGAAGGCGGAAGCAGAGATATCTCACGCTGCTCGAGGGCTGCGAAAATGGCCTGGTGGGCAAGTCGAAGCAAAAGGCTGCGTTCTTCGGAAGAAAATTCATCCGGCAGGGCGGCGCCGGAGACACAATTCAGGCGGGAGGAATGATCATCAGGTGGCGGGCACATCGCGTTTTCTCCGCCGGCTCAGCACGAAGGCGCGGCGGCGGCGCTTGACCACGCGGCGATCGATCTTGGCCCAGAACGCGACGAAGTAATCGAGCGCCGACGTCAGCGATAGGAAGACCATGAACCAGATGGCGACCAATGCGATCCAGTGCACCGGGAAAATGTAAGGTCCTACCGGAATTTCTTTCCAGCGGTGGTCGAGGATGACCGCGACCACGGAAACAATCTGTACCAGCATTTTGAATTTGCCCAGATCGCTGGCCTCGATGGTGAAGCCTTCCGACGCGGCAATCGAACGCAGGCCGCTCACCAGAAATTCGCGCGCAATGATGAGCACCGCGATCCAGGCAGGAACCAGGCTGGGATTGAATTGCACCAGGGCGATAAATGCAGCAGCGATGAGGAGCTTGTCGGCCAGGGGGTCAAGCAGTATGCCCATGGTCGTGATCTGGCCGCGGCGGCGGGCCAGGTATCCGTCGATGCCATCGGTAATGGATGCGGCAATGAATAGGGCCGAAGCCAGCAACTCCTGCTCCCCATTGAACGCGCGGAAATGGTTGGTGGAAAGCAGCCAGATCAGCAGCGGGATACTGAGGATGCGGGTCAGCGTGATGGAGTTGGGCAGGTTCACCGCGGGCACAGGCCGCCAGCGGATACAGGGAAAAGCTGGCAACGCCTCATTATCCTCCACCCCGAAGAGGGAATCAATGAAGCAAAAGGGAGGGTAGTGGGCATGAACCGCGTGGGGCAGTGTGGGGCGGACACTTCTGTCCGCCGTCGTTGATTTCGATTTTGACTTTCCAGAATCGGATGCCAAAAATTAAGATCCAAGGCAAGGCCATCGGACAGAGCCTGCCCTCAGCGAAGTCGAAGGGAGTGTCCGGCCCACGCCGCTCGACGGGACAGCCGGGGGCGGCTGTCCCCACGTAGCCTGCGCGTACGAGTCGGTTCCAGTCTTCCCCAGCCCGAGATTCTTCAGCATGCCCATGCCTTCTTCCAGCAGTGATGA
>JBARIF010000691.1:0-3295 GCA_049799615.1 Terriglobales bacterium | reverse complement strand
CGGTGATGCCGGCGCAGAGCAGCGGCGCGGCTTCGTCCGCAGGCAACTCGTCGGGCATGGCAGCGACCGCCTCGGCCGGGACTACCACGTATTCTGCATAGCCGCCGTCGAAGCTGATCCCTGTAATCTTCTTAAACTGACAGAGAATGAAACTGCCGCGACGGCAGGGGTCGCAGACGAAGCAATGTCCGCCATGCCAGCCCACGCCTACCCGCTGTCCGGGCTTCCACAGCGTGACGTCCGCTCCAACCGCGTCGATGCGTCCGGCAATTTCGTGACCTGGAACCCGCGGGTATTGCAAGCCCGGAAAGCCCGACTGCTTGACGATAGCGTCACTGTGACAGACGCCGCAGGCCTCCACTTTGATCCGAACCTGAGCCCGGCCAGGCTCCGGAATCGGACGCTCCACCACTTCGAAATTTCCGCCAGGTTTGCTGACTTGTGCGACTTTCATGACTTTTCCTCAACCCAACAGATGGTAAAGGGAACGGTAGAGATGCAGAAACTGTAACCACGAGGGTGCCCCGTCCTCGTCTCTCCGTTTTTCGGAGAGACAGGGCGGGGAAGTTGTCGCGGACTTACGCCCCTGCACGAGCGGGACGCTCGCGCCCACACCTGGCTTACTTGTATCTTTCGGCGATGAAATCCCCGATCGATTGGTAGGCCCTGGTCAACGTCGCTTCATCGGGCAAAAAAACAATGCGGAAGTGCCGGGTGCCCGCCTTCTGACCAAAGCCGGAACCGTGTACCACGAGCACGTGTTTGGCCCGGCACAATTCCTTCACGAAGACGTCGTCGCCTTCCTTGATCTCGATGCGGGGGAAGGCGTAGAACGCCCCGCGGGGAGACACACAACTCACGCGCGGGGTTGAATTGCACCATTGGACGGTGAGGTCGCGGCGGGCGCGAAGCTTGTTGCGTACTTCCACCAGGTGGTCCTGAGGCCCGTCCAGCGCGGGTTTAATGGCGTATTGTTCGGGATGGTTGGCGCACAGGCGGGCGCGCAGCAGGCGATGAATGCCTTCCACGTAGGGCTTCACCGCGGCAGCCTCGCCGCTGACTACTCCCCATCCGATGCGCCAGCCGGGCGCAAGATAATTCTTCGACAGCCCACCGAATGTCACGACCGGCACATCGGGGGCGACCGCGGCGATTGAGATGGGGTCTGTCTTCTCGCCGGAGTCGAGAATGAGCTTGTCGTAAATCTCGTCGGCGAAAATCACCAGATTGTTACGCCGCGCCAGTTCAGCCAACTGTTCCAGCATGCGGCGGGAACAGATTGCGCCCGTGGGATTATTGGGATTGATCAGGACTATGGCCCGGGTCTTCGCATTGATCTTGCGCTGCAGATCGATCAGGTCAGGCTGCCAGGCATCGTCTTCGTTCAGATCATACGGCGTGACCGCAATGCCGAGCTTGCACAGCACGGCGGAGTAGAGCGGATAGTCCGGGCTCGGAGTCAGAACATGTTCGCCGGGATTGATCAGGGCAGTCAGGCATACATCGACGGCCTCGCTCGCGCCTGAAGTTACAAACGCATCCTGCACCGTCGAAATGCCCTTGCGAACCGCCTCGCCGCGAATCGCCTCCAACGCTTCGGGAATGCCGGGAGAGGGCGCATATCCGTTCCTGTTCTCCCGCATGGCCTTGTACACGGCCTCGATCAGGTGTGGCGGAGTTGCGAAATCAAAAATGTTGGGATCGCCGACGTTGAGCGCCAGGACCTTGTGGCCCTGCTTCGTGACTTCATCAGCCACCGACGCCAGGTCGCGTATGGCGTAGCGGACGTTGTCCAGACGTTGGGCAGCGGCGATTTCGCGAGTTGGTGTAATGGGCATGTTGTCTTTAGGTAGCGCCGCCGTTCCGGCAAGATGCCGGCGCTACGTCAATCCACCCGATCGATCTGCGCTTTCTGCAGACGGTCAGAGTAATCCACGTACACCGCCTTCCACTCGGTGTAGAAATCAATCGCGCCCATGCCACCTTCACGATGGCCGTTGCCTGTGGCCTTCACTCCGCCGAAGGGCAGGTGGACTTCGGCGCCAATCGTCGGCGCGTTGATGTAAGTGATTCCGGCATGCAGATCGCGCATGGCTACGAATGCCTTGTTGACGTCCTTGGTGTAAAGCGCGGACGACAGCCCGTACTCAATACCGTTGGCGATGGCAATCGCATCTTCCAGGTCATCACAAGGGATGATGGAAACAACCGGCCCGAAGATTTCCTCCTGTGCAATGCGCATCTTGGGATCAACGTCGACGAACACCGTCGGCTCCATGAAGTAGCCGTGCTGGTATTCGCCCTGGTCGAGACGATTGCCGCCGCACTTCATCTTCGCCCCTTCGGACTTGCCGATCTCCACATAGCTGAGATCGGTCTTGAGCTGGGCATCATTGATTGCCGGACCCATCTCGGTGCTCTCGTCCAGGCCATTGCCAACTTTCAAACGCTTGGCGCGGTCCACGTAGCGCTCCACAAACTCGGCATACACACCCTTCTGCACGATGATGCGGCTGGTGGCAGTGCAGCGCTGTCCAGTGGTGCCGAAGCCGCCCCAAAGGCCGCCTTCTATCGCCAGGTCGAGGTTGGCGTCGTCCAGCACGATCATGGGATTCTTGCCGCCCAGTTCCAGTGAGCAGTGTTTGAAGCTCTTGGCGGCCGTGGTGCCAACAATGCGCCCGACCGCGGTGGATCCCGTCAGCGAGATGGCACGGACTTCAGGATGCTCCATCAGCGGGCCTCCCACCTGCGCGCCGAATCCGCTGACAATGTTGATCACGCCCTTGGGCACGCCCGCATCCGACAGCGTGCGCACCAGATTGTAAGTGGAGAGCGGAGTGTCCTGCGCCGGCTTGATCACGCAAGTGTTGCCGCAAACGATGGCGGGCAGCAACTTCCACGATGGAATCGCCATGGGGAAATTCCACGGCGTGATCATGCCGCAAACACCGATCGGGGTCCGCACCGCCATGGCGAACTTGTTGGGTAGTTCCGACGGCGTGGTGGGTCCGAACATGCGGCGGCCTTCGCCGGCGAAGTAGTAAGCGGTGTCGATGGCTTCCTGGGTGTCGCCGCGGGTCTCTTTGAGGATCTTGCCCATCTCGCGGGTCATGTCGCGGGAGTATTCTTCCTTGCGTTCGAGCAGCATCTCAGCGGCGCGGAAGACGATCTCAGCGCGGCGCGGGGCCGGCACCAGGCGCCACTTGGCAAAGGCGTTTCGGGCGGCCTCGACGGCGTTGTCCACGTCTGCTTTTGCGGACTTCTGAAAGATGCCGACTACGTCGCGCGTGTCGGC
>JBARIF010000690.1:0-5916 GCA_049799615.1 Terriglobales bacterium | reverse complement strand
CGTTGCCGCTGCAAGTCGCCAGTCTGGTGGGATTCGCGTTTCAGATTTTTGGTTTTTGCGTTCTGGGCTTCGTCCTGATTAGTTACTTGAAGTATGGGAATCCAGTCCCCGGATTCCCTTTTCTGGCTTCGATTGTCGCCCTGTTCTCAGGAGCCCAGTTGTTCGCGCTGGGAATCATCGGAGAATACCTGGCCCGCATGCATTTCCGCAGCCTGCAGAAACCGCCGTATGTGGTTCGATCGGGCGACACCAACCGGCAGGTAGAGAGCCTCAGAGTGGGCGGCTTTGCCCGATGACCACGAAATTTACCCAGGCCGAGGTTTACGATTTCTGGACCAGGCAGGCGCACGAACATGGGCAGGCATCGGCCGCCTCGTGGTCCGACCACCGGGTCATCGAGATGGAGATTCAGGAAATCGTCAGGCGTCTGGACGATGGCGACCATGTTCTGGATGTGGGTTGTGCCAATGGTTATTCCTCGCTGCAACTCGCATGCACCCGGCGGATACGACTGCGCGGGCTGGACTACGTTCCCAGGATGATCGAGGAGGCGCGCTTGCGTGCTGCCGGCCTGAGGGACAGACTTGCGGGCTCAGTCGAATTCGATGAAGGTGACATCACCCAACTCAAGGAACCTTCCGAAGCGTATGACAAGGTTGTCGTCATCAGGGTACTGATCAACCTGGGTACGTGGGAACGCCAGCGGCAGGGCTTGCACGAGTGCGTACGCGTGCTGAAGCCGGGAGGAACGCTGCTTCTTTCCGAAGCAACTCTGCAAGGTTGGCGGCGGCTCAACGAGTTCCGTGGCGAGTGGGGCCTGGACCCGATTCCGATGCCCCCTTTCAATCAGTACCTGGACGAGGACCAGGTGATCTCGGTGGTGGCAGGTGAGATGCGACTCATCGAGCTTTCCAATTTCGCCAGCACCTACTACGTCGGCACACGTGTCTTGAAGCCTTTATTGGCGCAGGCCACGAAGGCCCCGCTGAATGTGGCGGATCCCGACGCTCAATGGAATCGATGGTTTGCCACCCTCCCTGCCGCCGGGGACTATGGCACCCAGAAACTGTTCGTCTTTCGCAAACTATGAACTACGCCATCCCATTCAACCGGCCTTGCCTTGCTGGAAACGAGTACAAGTACATCGGGGAAGCCATTGCGTTTGGCCACGCTTCCGGTGACGGTCCTTTCACCCACAAGTGCCACGCCCTGCTGGAGCAGGAATTGCAAGCCCCCAAAGTACTGCTCACCACTTCCTGCACTCACGCCCTGGAACTGGCAGCGCTTCTGCTGGAGTGCGGGCCCGGGGATGAAGTCATCGTCCCTTCTTTCACCTTTGTCTCTACCGCGAACGCCTTCGCCCTGCGCGGTGCGCGCATCGTCTTCGCAGATATACGCTCGGACACTCTGAACTTGGACGAATCTCAGCTCGAAGGTTTGATCACCCCTCGAACCCGGGCGATTGTTCCCGTGCACTACGCTGGCGTGGCTTGTGAGATGGATGCAATTTCAGCCGTGGCACGCCGCCACGGAGTGCGGATCGTGGAGGACAATGCGCACGGACTTTTTGCGCGCTACAAGGGTCGATACACTGGAACTTTCGGATGTGTGGGCACGCAGAGTTTTCACGAAACCAAGAATGTCACCTGCGGCGAAGGCGGGGCCCTGGTGGTGAATGATCCTGAACTGGTGGCGCGGGCCATGATCCTTCGCGAAAAAGGAACCAACCGCAATCAGTTCCTCCAGGGTCAGGTCGACAAGTATACCTGGGTAGATCTCGGCTCCAGCTACCTGCCTTCAGACCTCTTGGCGGCATTCCTGTACGCCCAACTGGAGGCCCGGGTGGCGATCCATGCCCAGCGCAAGCGGGTCTGGGAGTTTTACTGGCAGCACCTCCAGTATTGGGCGGAGGAAACGGGCGTCAGGCTACCGGTGGTCCCGGCCGGGTGTGAGCAGTCCTACCACATGTTCTACCTGATCATGAATTCGCTGGCAGAACGCCAGGGGCTGATCTCACATTTGAAGGCCCAGGGCATTCTGAGCGTCTTTCATTATGTGCCCTTGCATCTTTCAGACATGGGGCGCAAATTCGGGGCCCAGCCAGGGGATTGTCCGATTACCGAGGACATGAGCGAACGCGTGCTGCGCCTACCCTTCTACAATGATTTGTCAGAGGACGATCAGGCACGCGTCGTATCCGCGGTGACCGAGTTCGGCACAATGGCACGAAAGACCGCAATCGCCTCATGAGCAGCCTCGAACCTGTCGAGGAGCTGAATACACTGCACTCGGCCCGGTCTGAATCTTCCGGCGGATACGACCCGGCTTTCTTCCAGCAACTGGCCAGAGTCGAAGACCGCCATTTTTGGTTCCAGGCACGCAATCATCTGATTTTCAAGATCAGCAGGAAGCTGGTTTCTGCCCTTGCTCCTGGATATCGGGTCCTGGAGGTGGGATGCGGCAGCGGAAACGTGCTGCGGACCCTGCGCCAAGCCTGCCCCGACGGCACGGTGGTCGGCCTGGAATTGTGGTTTGATGGCTTGCGCTTTGCTCAGGGACGATCTGCCGGACCACTCGTACAGGGCGATGTGCGCCACTGCCCTTTCGGAAAGCCGTTCCACTTGATCGGCATGTTCGATGTTCTCGAACACGTGCCGGAAGACCTCGAGACATTGCGCGCGCTGCGGGAGGCACTGACTCCGGGGGGAAGGCTCATGCTGACTGTCCCGGCGCACCAATACCTGTGGAGTTATTTTGACCAAGCGGCCCACCACTGCCGCCGTTATTCCTCACAAGAAATTCGCGACCGGCTGGTCCGAGCAGGATTCCAGGTGGAATTCCTGAGCCAATTCATGACCTGCATTTTTCCCCTGGTGTGGCTCGTTCGAAAGCTGAGTTCCTGGCACCAGCGGCCAGACTCCAACGACGCGAAGACTCTGACTCTGAGAGAATTTCGAGTGGTCCCAGTAATGAACGGATTGCTTACGGCCCTGTTGAAGCTTGAAACCCTTTGGCTAAGCGGTGGACACAGACTCCCCATTGGCACATCGCTGATCGTCGTGGCCAGAAGAAAGTGAAACCCGTACCCGTCGCCTGCGACGGCGAACGCTGGTTGTACAACTTGAGCAACGACGGATTGAGCCTTGGCCGCTCCGGGCCTATTTAATTTCGCGCAATCGTCCGCTGCTTACGTCATAGACGAACCCTCGCACCGAGACCTCTTTCGGAATCCATGGATGGGTATGCAGTTTCTGGAGTTGGAAACGCACGTTCTCCTCGATATTCTGAAAGGCAAAGAAGAACGCCGGAGCGATGGCTGCCGTCCCGGTGCGGTTCTGGATTCTGGTGCGCAACTCCTGCTCGCTGGTATGCATCAGGCCGCAATCGGTGTGGTTAATGATCATGATTTCCTCGGTGTCCAGCAGGTAGTGCGATACCAGCAGCGAGCGCAAGCTATCGTCGGTCACGATACCGCCTGCGTTGCGGATAATGTGCGCGTCTCCGGTCGTCAACCCTAAGGTGCGGATGGAAAGCCGCGTGTCCATACAAGTCAGAATGGCCAGCTTACGCGCCGGGCGCGGAGTAAGGCGGCGCAGTTCGTGGGTGCGCGAGTAGATTTCGTTTGCTTCCAGAACTTCGTCAATCACGCTCATGGCCAGCCCAGTTTAGCAAAGCCTGAGAACGCTCGACCTCACCCCTCGATTCTCAGTTGCTGTCGTAAGATCGCAATTACACTCATCGAGGGGGAGGCGGACGATTCTGTCCGGGTCAATGAGCGCAATCGCCTGTTCACATCAACTATCATCTTGAATCGCTATTGAAACTGAGGTGCCAACGCTCGGAGTTCGTCCGGAGCTAACGTGAACCGAATCGTTGTCTTCTACATGTTCTTGGCGCTTTTCCTGGGTCTGTGCGGACCGTGTATGTCGGCGCAGACGGGTTCCATCGTGGTCCAAGATGTGACCGTGGTCGATTCGACTGGATCTCCCCCAATGCCGCACGTATCGGTTCTGATCGTCGGTGACAGGATCAAGTCGATCGTCCCCGGCCCGCAAGCCGTGACTGCCCGAGCCGGACAAAGAGTAGTCGACGGGCGGGGGAAGTTCCTGATTGCGGGCCTCTGGGACATGCATGTTCATTCACTAAGAAAGAACCTGTCGGATCGTTTCTTCCCACTCTTCATCGCAAACGGGGTCACAGGAATCCGGGACATGGGAGGCGATATTCCATTGCGCCAGATCGCTCAACTCAAGAATGAGATCAGGGAAGGAACTCGGATCGGACCTGAAATCTTCGCCGCAGGCCCCATTCTTGAAGGAGAACGTCGGTTCTGGCCCTTCTCTGTGGTCGTAAAGGACGCAGATGATGCACGACGAGTCGTTAACACGCTCGTGGCGGACAAGGCGGACTTTCTGAAGGTATACAACACATTGACGCGGGAAGCGGACTTGAGCATCGCAACTCAGGCCAGGCAAGCCCATATCCCCTTTGCGGGGCACGTGCCGGACACGATCACTCCGCTGGAGGCCTCGCAACTCGGGCAGAAGAGCATCGAACACCTGTGGGGCATTCCGAACTATGTCTCGTCGTCCCCTGAATCTCTGCAGAAGATCAAGGCCGCGGCCGATGATGCAGGAGACCCCAGGACGGCGCGTGATCTTTACTACAAACTGAATGAAACAATCCTGGCCAGCTATGACTCCAACAAGGCCAGCACCTTGTTTGCAGAGTTTGCCCACAATGGCACCTGGCAGACCCCGACGCTAGTGGTCCTTCGATCCTATGCGCTGATCCACAATCCTGCACTTCGCAAAGATCCCCGAGTCGCATATATCCCTGACGATATTCGGCGTTCCTGGACTTCGCGGCAACGCTGATGCCCGAAATGACGAGATCCAGTGGCGATTATTTGATCGTGATATTGCCATGGTGAAGGCCATGCATGTTGCGCACGTCCCGTTGCTGGCGGGGACAGATACACCGAATCCTTATACCTATCCTGGCTTTAGCTTGTCCGAAGAACTAGAACTCCTGGTGTCAGCCGGCCTGTCTCCGATGGAGGCGCTACAAACGGCCACTTTGCGAGCCGCTGAGTTTCTCGGAGTTCAGCGCTTGTTTGGTTCGGTCGCACAAGGAAAGATTGCGAATCTGGTTCTTCTGGATGCGAACCCGGTTGAGGATATTCGCAACCTCAGACAGGTGCGAGCGGTGATTGTTCGCGGACGTCTTCTGGACAGGGCGAAGTTGGATGATCTGCTTGCCACGCCCAAGATAGCGGGTTCGCAAGAGCGGTAATTGGCGGCTTGGGGCAGTCTGGCTGCGGTGTGTGTATTCCGGCACGCATCGCTGGACACAGTTCAATCGCAATTTCGGCGCGCTAGGTTTACCCCTCCGAAGACGCGGTTTCTCAGGCCATGGCTCGTCTGGCGGGCATAATTCTGGTCACACTGTGGAATCACTGCCTTATGGCTAGACGAGCGAAGCGCTGCTAAACCTCAGCAACAACAACAGAGATAGATGGTGGGCAGTGCGTGATTCGAACACGCGACCTCCTGCTTGTAAGGTAAACTTCACTGGACTAGACAAAGTGTCGTCTGCCTAAATGAATCAATGGCTTACCCCCAACATCAGCTCGCACGGAAGGTCCCGAGGTGGCCTCAAAAACCTCGAAAACCTCATTGCTTTAGACCACTCGCGGCACATTTACGGCACAGTAGTTTGGAGTCGAGTAAGGACGTGGTGGAGTCTGTCCGAAGAGCGGACTGAGCGCGACCGCTCAATATCGTCGCTTTCTGTCGGCACGCAGGGTTAAGTGATTGCAGACTGATTGCAGATCTCGACGAGCAGCTCCGCACTCAGATGCTCATGGATGCTTCGCTGAAATGGTTCGAGGATTGATGGCTTCGATATCTGTGT
>JBARIF010000689.1:0-1711 GCA_049799615.1 Terriglobales bacterium | reverse complement strand
TCACGGGGCAAAGTCTCCCGTATTGGTGGCGGAAGCATACGAGTCGAAAAGTGGGCGAGTTCTTCAGGTGCTGAGCACCGAACCGGGCGTCCAGTTCTATAGCGGAAATTTCCTCGACGGAACCATTCACGGTAAGGGCGGCAAGGCTTACAACCATCGTTATGGATTCTGCCTGGAGACCCAGCACTTTCCCGACTCGCCCAATCATCCCAAGTTTCCGTCAACCACACTCAAGCCGGGGCAGACCTATTCCACTACTACGATCTTTAAGTTCTCGACCCGCTAGAACAAACGTGCGGGTCACGCTTGAATCGATGAAGCCGTCGTTGGTTGTGCACATCATCGTGAAAGCCGGAGTCCGATTTTCGCGAAACTCAATCGTGGAGGAGCGGCATGATTCGACGAAGAGACTTCCTTCGCAACTCGTGCGTAGGAGGCGGGGCATTGTTGGCCAGCCGCTACGTCCCGGTTGCGGCAGGGTTTGACTCCGCGGCCACGGGCGCCCGCATCGAAGTTCTGCCGGACGAGCCACTGGGCACGATCTCTCCCAACATCTACGGGCATTTCGCGGAAAACCTCAGCGGCGTTATCTACGACGGCATGTGGGTGGGTGAGAGTTCGAAGATTCCCAACATCAACGGCATCCGCAAGGAACTCGTTGAGGAGATGCGCAAGATCAAACCGTCGGTCGTGCGTTTTCCAGGCGGCTGCTTTGCAGACAGCTACGACTGGAGAGACGGCACTGGGCCCGCCGACAAACGTCCCCGCCGCACCAATTTCTGGGAAGGCGAAGAATCCCCCAACGCTCCTGCCAGCCACAAATACGATCCCAACCAATTCGGCACCAACGAATTCGTCCGCTTCTGCAAGCTGATCGGCAGCGAGCCTTATCTGGCGGGCAATGTGCGCAGCTTGACTGCCCAGGACTTTTATCGCTGGATCGAATACTGCAACTCGCCCGCGGGTAGCACCACGCTCGCCGAGATGCGTGCCGCTGACGGCTTCCCCGAGCCTTTTAATGTTCGCTACTGGGGCGTGGGCAACGAAAGCTGGGGCTGCGGTGGCAACTTTACGGCCGAGCAGTACGCGGTCGAATTTCGCCGTTGGACCACCTGGGTGCCCCACTACCATCAAGAACTTTCTTTTATTGCCTCTGGTCCGAACGTGGATGACTGGAACTGGACGCGCAGCTTTCTGGAAGAAATCCTCAAGAAGGGAAGAGGGCAACTACGCTCGATCTACGGCATGGCGCTCCATCACTACGCATGGAATCTGAGCCGCGGTGCCACCCAGGATTGGGTGAAGGGCAAAGGGGATGCCCTTAAATTCGACGCAGTCGACTGGTATGAACTGCTCCGTGAGGGCGACCGCATGGAAGGTCTCATCACCGGCCATTGGCAGATCATGAGTGAACTGGATCCCGAGCATCACATCAAACTCGTGGTAGACGAATGGGGTCCCTGGTATCGGCCCGGCGGCGAAGCTACCCCGACCAATCAACTCGAGCAAATTCCCACCTTGCGCGACGCAGTTTTCAGCGGCATGACGCTCGACATTTTCAATCGGCATCCTGAAAAGGTCGCCATGGGCAATTGTGCGCAGCTCATCAATTGCCTGAACAGCCTGTATCTGGCGCACGAGGACAAGTTCTGCGTCACCCCGGTCGGTCACGTCTTTGCGATGTATGCGGATCACCAGGGCGGGCAGAGCC
>JBARIF010000688.1:0-8639 GCA_049799615.1 Terriglobales bacterium | reverse complement strand
GTCTTTGCCCGGCTGGCCCCAGCCCATAAGGAACACATCATCCGCGCGCTCCAAAGTAAGGGGCACGTGCTGGGATTCATGGGAGACGGCATCAACGACGCTCCGGCCCTGAAAGCTGCTGATGTGGGCATCTCGGTGGACAGCGCGGTAGATATCGCCAAGGAGTCGTCCGACATCATCCTGTTGGAAAACAGCCTTCTGATATTGGAGCAGGGAGTGCTAGAAGGCCGGCGCGTATTTGGCAACATCGTCAAGTACATCAAGATGGCAGCCAGCTCCAACTTCGGCAACATGTTCAGTGTCGTGGGGGCCAGCGCATTCCTGCCTTTCCTCCCTATGCTGCCGATTCAGGTGCTGACCAACAACCTCCTCTACGACTTCTCTCAGACCACGATTCCCACCGACGAGGTGGATGCTGATTGGCTGATCAAGCCCCGCAAGTGGGAGATTGGTGGGATTCTTCGTTTTATTCTGTTTATCGGTCCGATCAGCTCGATCTTCGATTACCTGACATTCTTCATGATGCTGTACGCGTTCCATTGCTGGCACAACGCGGCCCTATTCCACACCGGCTGGTTCGTCGAGTCGCTCTTTACCCAGACACTGATCATTCACGTCATCCGCACCAACAAGATCCCATTTCTCCAGAGCTGGGCTAGTTGGCCACTCATCCTCACCTCGATAATCATCGTCGCGGTGGGTGCCGGGCTGACAGTTTCGCCCCTGGCCGGTGCTCTCGGGTTTGTCGCACTTCCACCCCGGTACTGGTTGCTGCTGGCGGTGATACTGGCGTGTTATGTGGTCCTGACTCAGTTGATGAAGACCTGGTTTTACCGCAGGTTTGGCGAATGACATGCTGTGGCGAGAAGCAGGCATTCTTGACCAAGGTCTGAGGCAGACACGGAACTCACGGCTAGTCAGTCCGGCAGGCTTCCTCGGTCACTGCGTTGAAGTGATAACCCAGGATCGCCAAGGTCACTGCAGTGCCGAAGGCATGGCGGTACCGTGTGGCGGCATCAATGAGCAACTTCCAGTAGCTTGCGCGTGCGTCGCCGAGTATGCCTTGCTTCACGATGGAACGACACAACGCGATGTACTCCGAGAGCGATCTGCGGGTACGGGTGGGCTGATAGCGCTCCAGGAAACGCCGGACCCGATCGTAGTAGGCGTCCGGGGCGTAAATGCGCTTCAATATCGACCGATACCCGTCCAATAAGCATTGTGCAGACATTGTCGGAATGAAACTGAGATTGCAGTCGATGTTGTTTCCGTTTGCGTCGCTGACAAGGCGTCCTTCGCGCTCCAGGCGCCGGTATAGCTGCGTGCCTGGAAGTGCCTGGAGAAGCCCTACCATTGCGATCGGGATGGCGCTCTCCTCGATGAACTCAACCTGCCTGTCGAATACATCATCCGGATCACTATCGAAGCCTACGATAAAACCCGCCATAACCTCGATACCGTGTTGCTGAATGCAGCGTACGCTGTCAAGCAAACTCCGCTGGGTGTTCTGTAGCTTGTGAGCTTCTTTCAGGCTCGCTTCGACCGGAGTCTCAATGCCAAGGAACACTCGGATGAAACCAGCGGCTTTCATCAACGCCAGAAGCTCGGCGTCATCGGCTAGGTTCATGGACGCCTCTGTGAAAAATGTAAATGGCCGACGATGTCGGTCGTTCCATTCGGCCAGTGCGAGCAGTAGTTGCTTGGCGCTCTTCTTGTTTCCGATGAAGTTGTCGTCCACAAGAAACACCGCCCCTCTCCATTTCCGCTGATACAGTTGCTCCAATTCAGCAATGACTTGAGCCACGGACTTTGTCCTAGGCTTTCGCCCGTAGATCTCAATGATGTCGCAGAACTCGCAGTTGTACGGGCACCCACGCGAATATTGGATGGCCATCGAGCAGTAATGCCGGGTATTGATCAAGCTCAGATCAGGCAACGGACTGCGATCAAGGGACGGCATCGAGCTAGCCTTGTATTGCGGCCTTGCTGTGCCCCGTTCCAGGTCTGCGGCAAGTGGCGCGATCAGGTCCTCGGCCTCCCCGATCACGACGTGATCGGCGTGACGATGCAGTTCCGCGAAACCGCTGGCGATCGGTCCCCCCACGACTGTACGTATTCCGCGAGCACGGCACCGAGCCAGGATGACGAGCAGATTGTCTTTTTGCACCAGCATGCCGCTAACCAGCGCGACGTCGGCCCACGCCAGGTCGGAATCTGTTAGGGCGCGGACGTTCGTGTCGACGAGGCGCTTCACCCAGTGGGTTGGCAATAGGGCAGCAATCGTGAGCAACCCCAAAGGTGGATATGAGGAACGCTTGCCCTGAAAGGGCAGAGCATGCTTGAAGCTCCAGTAAGTGTCCGGCCATTTCGGATATACGAGAAGAGCATTCATATTTCTTTCTAAATCTCCTCCGATACGAATCGGCGACTGGTGCGAGCACCAGGAGTCCCGTCTGATCGACACTGCGACAGGGTGGAAACCTATAACCCTATTCTTGCCCGGAAAAGAATGCCATGATCATGGGCTGAGGCCCATTTAGTTGGTCGCCTGTGCCTTCGGTCGGCAGCGATGCTACGCGTCAGCGGCTGCGCACAATTTGCACAGCGGTGAATCTTGGCAGCGAGAAGCGAACCTCGAAGCCGAGGTTCACAGAACCCATCGCACTTTCCAATTTTACATTTTCTTGCCACGGCGATAGTAGTTCAGTGACCTGTGTCACGTCCCAGTGTGACGGTAGGCTGAACCGCACAAAGAGGCCCGTCTGCAGCTTTTATTGGGAGACGCCTGGCGTCAGCCAATCACCAGTGCCGTGAGGTCGGGCACTTCTTTGTGGCTGGCGCAAAGGCTTTGCGCAGTGCAGACACTGAAACGAGCGGATTAGCAAACTACACTTTTCTGAAGCAAAACGTTGTACTGGCTAACTCTAACCCTCGGAAGCGCCGTTGTGATGATGGCTACTTCCATGCGTGATTCCACTCACAGCTCGAGTCAGCAGACTCCCAAATAATGTACGCAATTAGGAAATGTTGGTTAACGCCATCAGAGCGACATTAAGCTATGAAGACGAATACGCAACTGCACGCCGCAAGTCCAATTGCAGCGGCCAAGAAGGGGCCAGAGTTCGATGCCCATGCATTCCTTGCAACCATTAGCGAGGGCAGGGAATATGTGCATTTCCCGAAGAAACGAACGATCTTCGTCCAAGGGGATCTCGCTGACGCGGTGTTTTATGTCCAGACGGGCAAGATAAGACTCACTGTAGTCTCGAAGACTGGCAAGGAAGCAACAATCGGCATCCTAGGCGAGGGAGACTTTCTCGGCGAAGCTTCGCTCGCGGGTCAAGCGCTCCGGGTGGGTTCCGCAACAGCGATGACAGATTGCGCTGTTCTGCGAATCGACAAGAAGGCCATGATGGATGCGCTCCGTCGGACACACGAATTTTGTGACATGTTCGTGGCCCATTTGTTGGCGCGGAACATTCGCTACGAAGAAGATCTGATTGATCAGTTTTTCAATTCAAGCGAAAAGAGGCTGGCCAGGATCCTTCTGTTGCTCGCCGGCTTTGGCAAGGGAGCCAAATCCGGAGGGGTAATTCCCAAGATCAGTCAAGAGATGCTGGCGGAGATGATCGGCACAACTCGCTCGCGAGTCAGCTTTTTCATGAACAGGTTTCGGAGACGGGGATTTATTGATTATCACGCCGGTGATGCAGTGCAAGTTCACAGTTCACTTCTCAACATCGTTCTTCTCGACCAGCCCGTAAAATGCTTAAAAGGCGGAACGCATTCCCCAGGGCGAATTGTCTCATCAGTCCAGTTCACACCAAGCTCGATTAACCCCGCAGGGCTGCATCGCTCGAACTTTCAACCCGCAGGTTTACATTGACGTGGCCGCCTAGAATAAGAGTTTTCCCACCCTCGAGGAAGAGAACCCGAGGAGCGGCGGCCGAACAAAACAATAAGGATGTTTCGTGGTTTCTAGCGGTTCTCAGATCGAGAAGGCCTCAATGATGCTTGTACACAACAAGGAACGACACCGTACAGGACGCATCGGCTGGCTACGCGCTGCTGTACTGGGCGCCAACGACGGTATCCTTTCAACATCGAGTCTGGTGCTCGGTGTCGCAGCTGCGCATGCGACTCACAGCAACGTATTAGTCGCCGGGGTCGCTGGTCTTGTGGCTGGGTCTATGTCGATGGCTGCCGGTGAGTACGTATCCGTCCACTCACAGGCCGACACCGAACAGGCCGAACTCGAGTTGGAGTGCGCGGAACTCGAAGCAGACGAGAAGGGCGAGCAGAAGGAGCTGATGGCAATCTACGTCGCGCGCGGGCTCGACCCTTCGCTCGCGAAGCAGGTCGTCGAGCAGTTGATGGCGCATGACGCGATAGGCGCGCATGCCCGCGACGAACTCGGCATCTCCGAGACTTTCCGTGCGCGTCCGATTCAGGCTGCGTTGGCATCGGCGGGATGCTTCGCTGTGGGGGCAGCCATGCCTCTCTTGGTCACTGCCATGGCCCCGGTGGCTAGGTTGATCCCTCTTGTCTCTGGAACTTCGCTGGTGTTCCTCGCGCTTCTGGGCGGGTTGGCTGCACGCGCAGGTGGAGCAGGGATAGCCATGGGCGCAATGCGCGTAACGTTCTGGGGTGCAATCGCAATGGCGATGACTGCAGGCGTAGGGTGGCTGTTCGGAACAGTAGCGTGAGCGGGACCGACTGGAGGCTCGGCGTGCTATGTACCGCCTAACCGGCGTATGCAACCGTGGTTGTTACATCGCAGCTGATGCGCACGGGGTTGATCGTGGAGAGACGCAGCCTCGGTCCCAACGACCATCGGCGGTGGTGCGATCGTCGTTAAGCCCGCCGATATCTGGGCGTAGCACCAAACGGTTTTCGCTGATCCGGTTACTTCTTTGTTCGCTTCTATGCAGCGCGCTGATGGCAGGGGTCCTTGATGTTCGAGCAGCGCTCGCAGCCTCCCGGCAAACTCCAATTGAGGCCTTGCACGTGCCGGCGCTCGACGCTGGCTTTCACCTTCTCTACGAACTAAAGCCTGAGGAAGCTCGCAACCAGTTTGAGGCCTGGCACGAGTCCAACCCTGAAGACCCTCTCGGGAGCGCCTCGGTAGCGGCGAGCTACCTGTTTGAGGAGTGCATTCAGCAGGGCGTCCTGACCTCTAAGTTTTTCCTGGACAACAAGCTTTTTCTTGGCAAGATCCCTCTACAACCAGACCCGACACTGCGGGCGGCTTTCTTTGCCGCGGACAAACATGCACAAGACCTGGCGCAGCAGCGATTGAGGGCGAACCCGGGCGATGCAAACGCCCTGTTCGCTATGACCCTGAGCTTGGGTATGGAGGCCGATTATGCCAGTCTTATCGATAAGCATCAACTCGACAGCCTGAAAATGATCCGCGAGGCTGACAAGTACGCCCAGAAACTATTGGTGGCCGCTCCGGACGCCGCCGATGCCTATCTTGGCCTGGGCGCGGCGAATTACATCATCGGGAGTTTGCCAGGAATCAAAAAGTTTTTCCTTGGCTTCGCTGGAATCCACGGCGACAAGAGGGTAGGCCTCCAGCAGCTCGCGATCGCCGCCGATCATGGCCATTACCTGCGGCCGTTTGCGAAGATTCTACTGGCGCTGGCGGCCCTGCGCGAGAAGAAGCCAGAGCTCGCCCGCACCCAACTTAAGGAGCTCGTCGCGGAATTCCCCGAAAACACACTCTTTGCTAGTGAGCTGGCCAAGCTCGATGTCCCAGCGTCCAAGTGAGCACCGTCACGCCCGAAAGTAACCCGGGTCACTGAAGAACCCCTTCGCGATGTATTAAAAAGTGAACCGTCGGCAGGAACAAGTCAGATAAGCAGGAGCCTGTGGGGCAACACAGGGGATCAGGCATGTTGGAACCCAATAACCGCGCCTGACACTTCGAGCGAGGGACGCATGAAATCAGCGTGATGGAGGTAATATTCATGAAACCGGCTGGACTTATTAGCACGGGAGTTCTATTCCTTCTTCTCGGGACCGTCATTCCTACCTACGCACATCAGGAACAACCGCAACAAGAGGCGAAGCCTTCGAAGCAGGAGCAGCAGGTGAAGCTCGAAAAACAGCAGAAAGGCAAAGATAAACAGCAGCAGGGCCAGAACAAGCAGCGGCAAGACCAGAACAAGCAGCAGCAACAGCGCGCCCAGCAACAGCAGCGGCAAGACCAGAACAAGCAGCAGCAACAGGAACAGAACAAGCAGCAGCAGCAACAGCGCGTCCAGCAACAGCAGGAACAGAACAAGCAGCAACAGCGCGCCCAGCAACAGCAACAGCAGGGCCAGAACAAGCAGCAGCAACAGCGCGCCCAGCAACAGCAGCGGCAAGACCAGAACAAGCAGCAGCAACAGCGCGTCCAGCAACAGGGCGAGCGTCTTTCACAACAGCGTCAGCGGCAGCTTATCGAGCAGCAGCAGCAGCGCCTGACGCAGTACCGTCAACATCTGGATCAGCAGCAGCGTGTCCTGCAACAGCAGACCGCGCAGTTACAGCAACAAAAGCGCATGGCGCAGTACCGTTTTCAGGAAGATTATTTAGGCCGCCTGCGTCAACAGCAAGCATTTCTCCAGAACGACGGTCACCCCGATTACGATAACGATCCGTATTTCTACACTGCTCCGACCTATCGTTATCGCCGTGGGGGCCGCTACTACGAGACGAATCAATACGGCGCAGATTTGCTCCGCCAAGCCGTTAACTACGGTTACCAGGAAGGCTTCCGGGCCGGACAGGCAGACCGCCAGGATCGCTGGCGTTCGAACTACCGAGGCTCTTATGCCTATCAGGATGCAAACTACGGCTATAACGGCTATTACGTAGACCGGGACGACTACAATTACTACTTTCGCGAGGGCTTCCGTCGTGGCTATGAAGATGGCTACAACAGCCGGTATAGGTATGGCCGCTATTCTAACGGCTCATATAGCATACTTGACGCCATCTTGTCGCAAGTCCTTGGCTTCCAGTCACTTCGTTAAAGGGGCTGAGAAGGTAGCGGTCTGAACACAGGTCCCCGGCTTGATTGAACAGCGACAAGGATGTCTTCGGCGGTCTGATGGTTCCATTCGGGGATTCCCCCCTTCAGAAATTTGCTTCTTACAGAGCCGACCGGTGAGGCTGATTGATCTCCTCGATCAACCGGCACTTCCAGAAGATGAACCCAGCGGGCACGAGTGCACTTAAGCGCTGGTCGTTAGGTAAAAGCAGTCTTGAGAATAGACCGCCAGCTGGAACACTCAGGACGAGCGACGATGACCAACGAGTGTGAAGAATCCGGCGAGCAATAGCGCCCAAGCCGCTCCGAGTGAAATGCCGCTCACAACGTCGGTCGCATAATGAACGCCGAGGTACACGCGCGAGGCGCCAATCATCACAAGCACCACCGACACGGCCATAACAATTGCAGCTCTTGCGCCCGAGTGCTGTACGTATCGTCCTGCGATGATCGCGATCGTCAGGTAAAGCGCGGAAGTCGAAACCGAATGTCCGCTCGGATATGAGAAGCCCGACACGACGATCAGCTGCTGGGCCTCCGCTGGGCGAATCCTTTCGATGAGGTTCTTAGTTACAAGCGTCAATATTCCTGCGCCCACAGAAGCCGTAAGCAACTGGAGGGCTCCCAGTCGGTCACGCAACACAAGCAACACGACGAGAGTGAAGGCGGAAAACAATACCACCAAAGTGATCGATCCCAGCGCTGTCACGTCCAGGGCCGTGACCGTAAGCCATGGAGTCCGCTTTTTTGCCACAGCAAGGAGGATCGCGCTGTCTATCGCACCGACATCTCCTTCGATCAGTTCCCTTGTAATACGGACGAACGTCCCCAATGCGAGTGCGGCGGCTCCCAACCATAGAGAGAGGCGACCGGCACGGCCGGAGAACAAAGCACGATTCATGAATTCAACTCCAGGAATAACTCGCGAGTCGTCAAGCCAATTCGATTTGCTTATTTAGGGTATTCCGACCAGGCAATGATGAACACAACGGCCAATTGGCCGCGAAAGACTCATCTCGTAACATAGCCGCCAGCGATTAATAAACCCTGCGCAATCGCCGACATTGTAACGTGATGCCTCGATCGGTGTTGGGAATCACAGGATTGTGTGTCCGCAGTCACCGAGTGTTGACTAGTACAAGCATAGCGTGGAGGCGAAGTAACCGGAGGGTTTTTATGAAAAGAGCAGCGTTCTTACTTGCGATGTTAAGTCTCGGCACGCTCTGCTGGGCAGGGTCGGCGCGGGAAGATGCCACCGACCGGCTCGACAATGCCACCAAGGTGTTACACGAAATTATGGCGATGCCCGACAACGGAATTCCGGAAGAAGTGTTGGAACATGCAAAGTGCGTAGCCGTTGTACCGCACATGGTCAAAGGCGGCTTTGTCTTCGGGGGTAAAGGAGGTAAGGGGGTGGCGACTTGCCGCACGGCGAATGGCTGGAGTGCGCCAGCGTTCATCACAATTTCGGGTGGAAGCTGGGGGCTGCAGATCGGTGTAGAAGCAGTAGACCTGGTGATGATCATTCAGAACGAAAAAGGGATGCAAAAGCTGCTCTCGAGTAATTTCCAACTTGGAGCGGACGCTTCCGCAGCAGCGG
>JBARIF010000687.1:0-5742 GCA_049799615.1 Terriglobales bacterium | reverse complement strand
GCCGCAAGCGAAGGACCTATGCATTCCCATCCGCACCCCAAACGTGCGCCCCAAAACGAAATCAGTTTAGGCACTGCCTCCGACCGCGTTTAGGGGTCTTGGACATTCTCTCCAAGTAGTCGTTTTGCACAGAAACCGGTACGCTTCATAGCTCCCCAGGATCACAGTATATTATTCCTCGCTTTCATTTCGCCCATGACCTCGTCGTTGTATTGGAGATGATCAGTGCCGCCAGTCCTAAGCCTCACGGGCTGCTGAAGGACACCGACACACCCCAACGAGGGAGGTTGGGTGAGGCACCCTCGACACAAGTATGGAAGACCTTGGGAGCGTATTGTCCTGGAGGAGGCCATCGGAGGTTTCTGGAGAAATAAATCGGAACTGAATGCCGGGAAGGAAACGCGTGGCTGGCTTCAACGGCTAAAAGTCGCTCTCTTTGGTTTCTAAATGCAGCGTTCAGGCGCTGCCCTTCAAGAACAGAAACAGGGCGGCTCACGCCGCCCTGTTTGGCCAACGACCAAAGACCAACGACCGCCCTTAAGTTCCTTCCGACCAGCCCGCCAGGTACTCTTCCTGCTCCGGTGTGAGCTTGTCGATTTTGATGCCGACCGACTCCAGCTTCAGCTTGGCCACTCGCTTGTCGAGGTCATCGGGAACTTTGTAGACTTTTTTCTCCAGCGTCTTGTAGTTCTTCACCATGTACTCGGCGGAGAGCGCCTGGTCTGCGAAACTCATGTCCATGACGGACGGGGGATGGCCTTCCGCGGCGGCCAGGTTGATCAGGCGGCCTTCGCCCAGGAGGTTGATTTTGCGACCGTCGCGCAGCGAGTACTCTTCGACCGAGCTGCGGGTGGTGCGCTTGGACGATGACATCTTTTCCAGGGCGACGATGTCGATCTCCACGTTGAAGTGGCCGGAATTGGAGATGATGGCTCCGTCTTTCAGGACTTCGAAGTGTTCTTTGGTCAGCACGCTTTTGTTGCCGGTGACGGTACAGAACACATCGCCCAATTTGGCGGCTTCAGTCATCGACATCACGCGGAAGCCGTCCATGTGTGCTTCGAGCGCCTTCGTAGGATCGACCTCGGTGACAATGACTTCAGCTCCGGCGCCGCGGGCACGGCTGGCCAGACCCCGTCCGCACCAGCCGTAACCGGCGACTACGAATTTTGATCCTGCCAGCAGGAAGTTGGTAGCGCGAATGATGCCGTCAATGGTGGACTGGCCCGTGCCGTAGCGATTGTCGAACAGGTGCTTGGTATCGGCATCATTGACCGCGATGATGGGGAAACGCAGCACGCCTTCTTTGGCCATGGCGCGCAGGCGGATTACGCCCGTCGTGGTCTCCTCGGTGCCGCCGATCACGCCATCGAGCGCGTCCTGGCGCTTGGTGTGCAGCAGGGTGACCAGGTCAGCGCCGTCGTCCATGGTGATCTGGGGTTTGTGGTCGATGGCGGCAAGAATGTGGCTGTAGTAAGTGTCGTTGTCCTCGCCCTTGATGGCGAACACTGGAATATTGTGATCGCGCACCAGGCTGGCCGCCACGTCATCCTGGGTGGAGAGAGGATTGGAAGCGCAGAGCACGACGTCAGCTCCTCCATCCTTCAGACAGATGGCCAGATTCGCGGTTTCGGCGGTGACGTGCAGGCAAGCCGACACGCGAATGCCCCTCAGGGGTTGGTTCTTGATGAATTCCTTGCGAATGATCTGCAGGACTTTCATGGACTGGTTGGCCCAGTCGATTCTTTTTTTGCCCAGATCGGCGAAGTCCAGACTCTTCACGTCACAATTCAGTTGCGTCGGTGTCGTTGACATACTTCTCCTGTTATCGAACTCATTAAATCAAAATCATCCAACTATGAAGGATACCCTCGACTTCGCCCCGGGCAGGCTCCGTACCACGAAGGTAAGTCGCTTCGAGCCCCGCGTGATTGCAGACTCTACTTGCGAACCCCTTGCGCGGCAGGCTCGCGCAGACCGGCGTCGCTGGCCAGTTTGACGGCCTTGTCCGTGGCTTCCCAGGTAAAATCGGGATCGCTCCGGCCAAAGTGTCCGTAAGCCGCAGTCTTACAGTAGATCGGGCGGCGCAGGTTCAGCGAGTCAATAATCCCCTTCGGGGTCAGGTGGAAATTGGCCCGCACCAGATCGGGAATCGTATCGGGATCGACCTTGCAGGTGCCGAAAGTGTCCACCAGTATGCTGACCGGATCGGCCACGCCGATGGCATAGGCGAGTTGAACCTCGCAACGATCCGCCAGGCCCGCGGCAACGATGTTCTTGGCGATGTGCCGCGCCATGTAGGCCGCGGAACGATCCACTTTGGTCGGGTCCTTGCCGCTGAATGCGCCGCCGCCGTGACGACCCATGCCGCCGTAGGTATCCACGATGATCTTGCGTCCGGTGAGACCGGTGTCGCCCATGGGGCCGCCAATCACAAATCGTCCAGTGGGATTGATGTGGTACTTGGTGTCTTCGTCGAGCAAGTGGGCGGGGATTGTGGCTTGGATGACGTGTTTCAGAATATCGCTGCGCAGTTCCTCGTTGCCCACGGTCTCCGAATGTTGACTTGAAACCACGACCGCATCTACCCGGAACGGATTGTGGTTCTTGTCATACTCGACTGTGACCTGCGATTTTCCGTCGGGACGCAAATAAGGAAGGCGGCCATGTTTGCGCACTTCAGCAAGTCGCATGGTCAACTTATGGGCCAGCGAGATCGGAGTGGGCATCAGTTCCGGATTCTCGTTGCAGGCATATCCAAACATCATTCCCTGGTCGCCGGCGCCGCCGGTGTCCACGCCCATGGCGATGTCGCCAGACTGTTTGTTGATGCTGGAGATGACGGCGCAGGTATTCGAATCAAAGCCGTAGAGCGCGTTGTCGTATCCGATGGAGGAGATCGTGCCTCGCACCAGCGACTGGAAATCCACGTAAGCCTTGGTGGTGATTTCACCCGCGATGACCACCAGGCCCGTGGCGGTCAGAGTTTCACAGGCTACCCGGCTGGACGGATCTTCGGCCAGACAAGCGTCGAGGATGGCGTCAGAAATCTGGTCGGCGATCTTATCGGGATGGCCTTCGGTCACGGATTCGGAGGTAAAAAGATAGCGGTTACGGGATGACAAGGAGCTTCTCCTTCAAGCGATTTTGGCCGGCGATCTGGACTTTAGTTCCTGGCGGGCGGGTCAGAACGCAACCGACTGTAAATGAGCACTTTGGGACTGATATAAACGTACCAAAGAAAGGGGCGGGACGCAATGATTTCGGGGCTAGGAGCGACTCCTCGCCAGCCACTGGGGAAGGTGGGGGGCTGGCCGGCAATAGCAGGAAGTTGAACGGTATTTGAGGTTCGGGACCGGGAGACCGGCACGCTGCCCGTTTGTCTTCGGCGGACTAGCGTCGCAGACCGCTAGGATCGAAGGTGAGAGTCTTTACCAGGTTGTATCCACCTTGCGACTCCAGTTTCTTTCCATTGAACGAGATATCGAGGGCGCCCACGTTGCCCGTCTTGACCACGATCTGGTCGCGCGCTTCGATAGACTGTTCCGCGGCAGAGGGAAGGGTGTTCTGGATGATCTGCTTTCCGTCTGCGGTGATCGTGACCCAGGAGTCCTGACGCGCTTTGATTAAGACATGAAAGAGCCCCGCCTCCGCCACCGACTGCGCCGCCGGTGTGGAGGTTGCGCCTTCCCGGCTGTCCGCCTCGGGCTCGGGTGGGAGCGCTTGCGACGTCGCGACGGTCGGTTTTGGCACGGCAGACTTGGGTGCACCACGGGGCGCGTCCTTTTGATCACCCAAGTTAGAAGGATCAGGCTTGTCTGGACCTGGAACCACCATGCTGGGGCTGGCGGACTTGTCGCGCGAATAGAAGCCCCAAATCGCAAATCCGCAGGCCAGGACCAGGAGCACGATGGCGAAAATGCCCCACGGGATACCACCATCGCCTCTATTCCTCTTCTGGGCTTCCGGCACGGCCTCCGCCAGGGCCGCCAGTACCGGGGCATCCTGCGGCTCCGGTTCAGGCAGGACGGGTTCGGTGGCCGCCACGAAGTCGGCGATGGCCTGGTTCTCGTCCATCCCCAGATGGCGCGCGTAAGCCCGGACAAACCCTTTGTTGAAGATCCCGCCGGGAAGCTGATCGAAGCGGTCCTCCTCAATGGCGGCCAGGAAGCGGGTGCCGATCTTAGTGGACACAGCAATGTCGTCCAGCGTGATCTTGCGCTGTTCCCGCTCCCGCTTCAGTCGTGCCCCAAAGGATTCCACCTGGCCGTCTTCCTGCCGCCTTCAGCTTCGCCCTGGCTGCATCCAAGATGTTAAGAGTAATCTGAAGATAAATATATGTTAATCAAGGCCCTCCGGGCCCATGAATTTGGGCTAGGAGAGAACCGCATTGTTAAACCGGATGGTCAGGTCGGGGGGGTGGATCCGGGCCCCTAATATGGTCTCAGGCCTTGGCTTCAGGGGTTCTGGTTACTAAGGTTGATTGCCGCCGCTTTCCGTAGCCGCATATAATTTCAACACTTCCTGCCCACATCGAGGACCGCAGTTCATGACCAAGGCCGCCGCCGACCGCAAAGTGCAGGAACTGGGCATCTTTCATGATGTGGCCAAGGCCCTGACCTCGTCTCTCGACCTCGACTCCATCCTGCAGACCATCATGGAGAAGATGGCGGAATACTTCCGTCCCGACAACTGGTCTCTGCTGATGGTGGACGAGGAGCGCGACGAACTCTACTTCGCCATCGCGGTGGGAAAGGCCTCCGAGGCCCTGAAAAACGTGCGGCTCAAAGTCGGTGAAGGCATCGCCGGCTGGGTGGCAAAACATGGCGAGCGGGTGGTGGTGCCTGACGTGTATACCGATCCGCGCTTCGCCAAACGCATCGACGAGATGACGCAATGGGAGACGCGCTCCATCATTTGCGTGCCGCTGCGTTCCAAGCTGCGGGTGCTGGGCGTGATTCAACTGGTCAACGTCAGGATGGAGAATTTCACCGACCAGGAGTCATTTTTTCTGCAGTCGATTTGCGATTACGCCGCCATTGCCATAGAAAATGCGCGCGCCGTGGAAAAAATTCAGGAACTCACCATCACCGACGATTGTACCGGGCTCTACAACGCCCGCCATCTCTATAAGACGCTGGAGACCGAGGTTTACCGCTCGGCGCGCTACGGCTATGAGTTTACCGTGGTCTTCATCGATCTCGACCACTTCAAACAGGTCAATGACACTCACGGACACCTGGTGGGGAGCAAGCTGCTGATGGAGATTGGCTACCTGATCAAAGCGCAGCTTCGATTAATCGACTACGCCTTCCGCTATGGCGGCGACGAATTCGTGGTGCTGCTGCCGCAGACCGGAAAAGATGCCGCCCTGATCGTAGCCAAACGCCTGCGCGACAGTCTCCGCACCAGCATGTTCTGCCAGGAAGAAGGACTGAACCTGAACGTGCGCGCCTCGATGGGCGTAGCTACGTACCCGCACGACGCCAAGACTCCGCGCGAGATCATCCGCCAGGCCGACGAGATGATGTACCTGGTGAAAAACACTTCGCGCGACAATATCGGGATCGCGGCGCGTGGGGTGATGAAGTAGATCGCTTCTAGCTTTAGAGTATTCAGCAGCCACAGCCCACGTAGGGGCGGGTGCCCACACCCGCCCGGCCGAGCAACGCTCGGCTAGCTTTTCTCTCGTACGATTGCTCAGCTTGTTTTTCTCTCGTGCGATTCAAGGATGATTTCTAC
>JBARIF010000686.1:0-1711 GCA_049799615.1 Terriglobales bacterium | reverse complement strand
TGTCGAACCAGGGCAGGCTGGAAACAGAGTTCTCGAATTGGTCGCCCGCGATGGTTGCCGATCCGGTGTCAATGCTCTTGCCGAAGGTGTAGGAAACCTGCGTGTTCATTCCGTACGGCAGCCTGTTTTTGAGTTGGAGCTGCAAAGCGTCGTAATAAGAGTCGCCGCGCCAGGCAAGCAGATCCATGCGTCCCACATTTGGATTGATCTTCTGCCCCGTTCCCGAAGTCGGCCACAAATAGCCGAGAGCAGTTTTCTGTGGTAACACGATGTTGGCGTCGTCCACTCGAAACGGCTGGTGGATTCCGCGAGATCCCACATAGGCGATTAAGCCCGTCATCTTGCGACTCAGCTCAAATTCCAGATTCAGATTCCACTGCATCACATAGTTGCGGCGAGGGGCGGGCTCGAGGTAGATGTTGCGCAGAGTTTTCGGGTCGGCAGAGGTCAGGTTGAAGGCCTGGGTCGGAAAAGAGCCCGCAGGCAAATCGGTGGGCGATCCGAGTTGAAAATAAGGCGCAGCAAACTGCGACAGCAGCTCAAACTCATACAGCAATGGCAAAACATCGAAGATGCCAAAACCCGAACGAACCGCCAACTTACCATTGCCCAGGGGATTCCACGCTACGCCCAGTCGGGGCTGAAAGTTGCGGAGTGTCGGATTTGAGAAATAGGGATTTCCAAGATGCGGCTGACTGTCTGTGAGATGACGAAGCGCAGAAAGCTTGCCGTGGGCCTCGCTTGGCACGGAAGCGAATTCGTAACGCACGCCAAGGTTGACGGTCAGGTTTTTGGCCCAGCGGACGTCATCCTGCACGTAGCCGCCGGCGATGGTCTGGCGTAGATTACGTGGCGAAACACTTCCCGGCAGCGCAACCAACAATGAGTACGGCTGGTTGGCGAGAAAGTCCTGAATTGAGTGAAAGGTGAAGATTCCGCTGGGATCACTGTCTCCCAGCATGTTGTCCCGCATGTGCTCAAAAGCGAAACCCAGGCTGATGGAGTGCTTTGCTCTGGTCACATGGAAATCGTCATAAGCCTGAAGAGAAGTCCAGTGGAACTGAAACGAAGAGACCGCGCCGAGGCCTCCTCCGAAATTGGTGAGCCCGAGAACGACGATCTGAGGCGCATTGCGGCCCGGCACAGTTCCCAAAGTCGAGTCCGACGCTAGCGGATTAATGGCTGACGGGGTCAGGCCAATCAGAGCCACCGATCGATTGATTCCGAGTCGAAACGAGTTCACGCGGTCGGGCGAAAACGTGTGGCTCTCGTGAATGGTCAGCACCTGACGGCGTGTACGTACTTCGGTCAGCTTGGTGTCCAATTCGTCAGGCTGGCTGGTTTGCGACTTATCGAAAGCATACGTGCCAGTGAGCGTGTCACGCTCAGCCAATTTCTGGTCGGCGCGCGTCGTGAAGTAGTCTTCTCGCGTGACCTGTTGTCCGGCAAATGAAAAAAAACCCGTATCTCCGGGCGGAAGAATGTTGCCGTTAGGCAAGGGATAGAATGCCAGATAAGGAGCCACGGCGGGGTCAACGGCAATGGAACCGGTCGAGAGCTGACCCTGACGGGCTGTCGGCGATAGCACTGTGTCGACATGAGTCGCGCCGAGAGATTGTCGCAATCCTTCATAGTTTCCGAACAAAGAAGTGCGCTGCCGAATCGTCCCTCCCGCAGTTGCGCCGAATTGATTGCGGCGGAAGGGCGGCTT
>JBARIF010000685.1:0-3462 GCA_049799615.1 Terriglobales bacterium | reverse complement strand
CCATGTAGCTAACCGCGAGACCAAGGTCCGGTATGTACTCGGCCTTGGCGATGCGTCGGTCGTATTCGGCTTGTTTTTCCTTGAGGTGAGCCTGGCGAATCTCAGGCCGATTCTCAGACGCCTGCTGGCGTGCTTGCTCGAGAGTCAGAGTCAGAGTGTCCTCCTCAGGAACGAAATTAACCCGAAAAGGTGTGTCCAGGTCCCGTCCCAGAAGTTGGTTCATGCGCTCATGTTGTGTGGTCAGCCCGTTCTCAGCAACGGACAAGTTGTATTGCGCTTTCGTCAAACGCGCATCGACCTCCAACTCGTCTCCCCTGAGTACTGTCTTCTCGGCGACATAACGCAGCGTAACTCGCTGGGCCTCTTCCAGGGTCTTTACTTCTTCGTGTGCAGCGTCCACAGCGGCTTGAGTGGCAACGAGCTGAAAATATGCGCCACGCACCTCGGCCGCGATCTTCTGACGTTCGGCGCGAACGTCTTCTTTAGCGATGTCTCGTCCAAGTTCTGTCGCGCGAATTCCCAGTCCGATCTTGTACAGTTGTGTCAGGGGCTGATCGATGCTGCCATTCAAAAAGGCGGTCAATGTTGCCGGTGTGTGAACCTTCGCGTTCTGCGACGGAATTGGACCAGTTCCTGGATAGGTCCCGAAAGCTCCCTTCGCGAAGGTGAAATCAAATGGCTGCAGCAATTCACCACCGAGTACCGAAAACTGAAAGTGTGGCAGCCGCCTGCTGCGCATCGTGCTCACCTGAAAGTCGTACTTTTGAGCTTCCAGTGCCGAGTTTTTGACGAGCCGATTGTTCGCGAGTGCAAGGGAAACGGCCTCGTCGAGCATGAGAATCGGAGCGTCCTGCTTTGCCTCTTGGGCAAGCGGACGGATCGGTAAGGCGAACGCGAGAATTGCAAGAAGCGGTACGAAATGTTTCGATTTCATCATTCTTCTACCTGGAAATTCAGTTGAGGCGTGAAGCCACTTTTGAATACGAGCGATTATTGTTGTCGCTCCTGTGCACAGAGATTGCAGGTTCCATACCAACGAACAGCTCCTTGCAAGTCCTTGAATCAAAAAAGGGATCAACCGGGAATCCGACCTGCTGCCCTCATCTGGGCGATGAGGGGTGCCCTTATGCGGGCATTGGCACTGTGTGGTTAAGGCGCACGACGTCTGCGAATCTGTGCCATGATCCGAGGAAAACTCTTGATCCCCTCACGTAGTCGGGAACTGCAGTCATTCGGCAGCTGGGCGGGATGGTCAACGCGAGAAGTCGGAATAGAACTCTAACTTGGTCGACGCCATAGTTGTTGCGGCTGGAGCGTCGAAGCCAGTCTCAGCGATTCATAAGCGACGAGAGTTGGCAATGGGAGAATGACCATTCCCGTTCCGATTGCCCGCTAATTCTGGGTTCTGCTTATGCTTACGAACTAATGGGAGTTGAAGCCGTTCGCAAATGTTTCGGGCATATGCTGTCTCTGCCACGAACTGCCCCCCCAGTTTTTTTATCAACGAAAGCACATCTTCACCGACAGCATCGATAAACATCACCTCCGTGAGATCCATGACTAGTTCTAATTTGTTAACGCAGCGGGTGACGAGCAGACGAACGTCTTCAGCTCCATCACGCGTGAATCGACCCTCGAGGGTGCAGATCAAAGTGCCCTCTAATTCTTGCGTTTCGACACGTAACATAATGGGCCCCTTTTGCATTTCTTAGCAGCCTCACGGAGGCAACTGCGATACCTTGCACCTATTTTGCCAGCGGAACTCAGCGCAAGTTGTTGATGCCAAACGGCCATCCGAGTTGATGCCGCCATTTACGACGGGCAGTGCCAGCATGAGGGCAACGGTGGCCAGCCGGGAAACAGTCAAGGCGGCTCGTCCAGCCGCCTTGGAGAGAAAGATGGGAGGGAAGCCGGGCCGTGTTAGAACGTAAACACCAGGCCGGCGGATGGAACGGCGGAATGAGTATATTTATCAACCTTGAGGCTGGTCATCTCGAAATCGGGAATTTTACAGACGAATCCGCGATACTCTGCGCGCACGAGGAGATGTTTTGACATTGGCACATCGACACCACCGCCATAAACGAAGGCTCCTCGGGTCTGTTCCTTAGTCACAGATCCTCCCCGCGGATCGAAGAACATGGCTCCGCCTCCAGCGAGCATGAATGGAGAAACGATCTTGACACCTGGCATCTTGAAGGAAGGAAGCTTCACAATAGCAGTACCAGTCATGGCGTGAACATTCATCGGAATGGATGTTGTGCCGCTGCTCGCTGAGAACTTCTGATCATTCCTGAAATAATCGTAGTCGCCTTCGACCGCCAGCCATTTTTTGAGGTTAAACCGGTATCCGGCCATCACGCCGCCAGAGTTCGTTGCCTCGTCGGTGATCCCCCCTACGGTAGTCTGCTTCTTGAAGAAACCGGAACCTTGAACTGTCACTTCACTTCTGACTTCCTGAGCCCACGATGAGATACCAAAAAGAACGAGAATAACTGCCAGTTCGGTCAACCTCTTCATTTATGAGTTCCCTCTGTGATTATTTAGCCCCCTTTGTGCAGCTCATTCAGCGGGCACTTAGGAAAGAGCACCTGGATCGCCGAAAGACGACTGTGATCTAAGCATTTGGGAGACAAGACGTTGGAGACGAACTAGGCAGCCATACGGGCGCCTTTGACTTGCCCTTATGCTGGCGGGCGACCTCATGCTGTCAGGCCGGATAATCAGCGCGAGTGATACTTAGCCTGCGCATCTTGTTCTGCAGCGTGGTCCTCTTAAGACCGAGGCGCTCTGCCGCTCCACCTTTTCCAGCTATTCTTCCGGACGCGCCTTTCAAAGCATCGAGGATCGCCTGGCGCTCTGCTTGCTCGAACGTGGACGCTACCGCAACAGTAGTGCGGCCAGTGGATCTATTCAGCTCTGCTCGTGGCACATTCAATTCGTCCCCTTGTGTCAGTATGACGCAGCGCTCAATAAAGTTCTCCAGTTCGCGGATATTCCCTCGCCAATCGGCATTCACCAGAGCCTCCATCGCGGGTCTCGGGACGGAGCGGATGCGCTTTTGCATACGCCGGGAGAGGCGCGCTACAAAAAAGTGGACCAGAAGTTGAATGTCTTCGCGCCGTTCGCGCAGTGGCGGGATTTCGATCGGAAACACCCTCAGCCTGTAGAAAAGGTCCTCGCGAAACTGATTGTTGCGGATCATGCTTTCCAGATCCCGATGTGTGGCCGCAATCAGACGAACATCAACGTGGATGGTCCTGGTACTTCCGAGACGTTCAAACTCCTGTTCCTGCAGGGCACGCAGGAGTTTCGGCTGCAAATCCATAGTAATGTCGCCGATCTCATCGAGAAACAGGGTGCCGTGATCCGCGAGCTCAAACCGGCCTCGCTTCTGGATGAGCGCCCCGGTGAAAGCGCCCTTTTCGTGGCCGAAGAGTTCGCTTTCCACCAGACCCGAAG
>JBARIF010000684.1:0-1752 GCA_049799615.1 Terriglobales bacterium | reverse complement strand
GGGCCATCGTCGGCGGTTGGCTCTTCAATACTTTCGGGATGGCCGGTGTGTCCGGACTGAATCTTTACAGCTTGCTGGTCGCGGTACTCGGTGCGGTGGTGGTCCTAGTTCTCTACCATGCCCTGGTGCGCCCAAGAGCTAACGTCTGAAGTTCGCCCTGCGACACGTCGAACGATCGCAAAGACCGACCAACCCGCGTGGTTGACTGAATACCCTGCCCGGCGGCTCCTCCGCCGGGCTTGTTTGTCAGCCAGCTGACCCTCACGATTGAAAACCACATCGTTACATGACAGTTTACGAGCAGCGATGCCGGTATATGGCGCACCTTGCGGGGATCGACGAGGTGATTAGTTCTCGCGAGCCCAGTGCGGCGCAGGAAATGTCTAGCGCACCTCTCCGGGGGACGTTCTTCCGCAAGCCGGCCGCCTAGACGCCTTCGTCAGATGCTAGGCTGCAGAAGTTCTCGGTTTTTCGATCACGTGCATTCCAGCTTTTTTTAGGAGCGATCTTGAGGAAAAAAATTGTGGCTGCCACACTGTTATGCGCCGTTGCCATGTTGTTTTCGGCCTGCGAGAAGAAGGGCCCAATGGAACGGACCGGTGAAAAAGTAGATGAGACGGTACGCACCTTAAAGAACGGGGGTGAAAAGACCCCGGGCGATAAGGTCAGCGATGCCGCGGACGATGTGCGTAAAGGCGCCGAAAAGGCCGTGGACGAAGTGAAGAAATAGTTTCCTTTCGGGTCTCCGCGGGCCCGGATAATTCTTTCATCGCTCTAGGCAGCCTCGCACGCTGTGGGCCGGTCTTTTCTGCGGCCAGAAAGCTCTGCAGCATCCTGGTCGTTTCGCGGTGCGCATGCTTTCGAAGCGGGGAGCCCTCCGGAGCTTCAGCAGCCAGCATGAACCGCGCGCCGGGAAGCTGTCTCCCGCGTGGGCCGGCGTAGGATGAATCTGACGGACCTTGGGCGCCTCTTAGCACTGCTGCCGCATGGGCATCACGGTTAAGCTCTAGACCATTCACTGCTGTGCAGGCTCGATGAGCGCCTCCGAAAGTACCCCGCGCCCCCGCAGTTCCGCAGCACTGGTCGTTTTGGTGTCTGGCCTGGCGTGTGGGCTCCTCTATTTCGCCCATGCGGCCTTCATTCCGATTGCCCTCGCGCTGCTGTTCGCGCTCCTCCTCTCAAGCCCCGTAGAGGCCTTGCACCGCAAAGGGATCCCCCGCGGCTTGAGCGCCGTCGTGATTTTGGTGATCATCTTGAGCGCCGTCGGCGTTGCGGTCGCGCTACTACGCGCTCCGGCGCAAGAATGGTTGGCCGCAGCACCACGCACGGCATCGATCATCCAGCGGAAGATCGGTCCCGCTGCGCGGCTCATGCAGCGCATCGATGTCGTTACAAGTCGCGCCGGCCACCTCACGGACTCAAGTACCAACGGCGCGGCACCGCCCAAACCGCCTGTCGTTGCCACCGCTTCCACCGACTCAGACACTGTGCTCACTGAGACCCGGACCGCAATGGTCAGCGCGGTAACCGTCGTGATCTTGACATTGTTTCTTCTGGCGGCGGGTGCGCCGGTGCTTGCACGCATGTCCGCTTCGTTCGCCAGCAACACCCATGCCGCTCAGGTCTTGCTCGTCATGCGCGCGGTTCGTCGTGAGGTCGGTCGGTACTATGCGACCATCGCCATTATCAATTTCGGTCTTGGATTGGCCACCTTCGGCGCCATGTGGGCCCTCGGAATGCCCAATCCCGTCC
>JBARIF010000683.1:0-3292 GCA_049799615.1 Terriglobales bacterium | reverse complement strand
AGTTAGGCTCGTCGTCGGCAAAGTCGGCGCCGCCCTCGATGGTAAGAGCGGGAGCGTGAGTAGGTTCGCCAACGATTTCTGATCCACCACCGTCCGGCGGAAGTTCGCCGCCACCCATCTTGGCGCGCTGCTCCTTGAGGATGGCTTTGCGCGACAGGCGGATGCGGTTGCCTTCGACGGCCAGCACTTTTACCAGCACCTGGTCGCCTTCTTTCAGTTCGTCACGAACGTCCTTGATGCGATGCTCCGCGACTTCGCTGATGTGCAGCAGACCATCGGTGCCGGGGATGATTTCGACGAAAGCGCCGAAATCAGCCAGGCGGGTGACGGTGCCCAGATAGGTTTTCCCGATCTCAGCCGTGGCGGTGAGGTCGCTGATGATCTGCAAGGCCTTGGCTGCCGAAGCCTCATCGTTCGAGGCCACGTTGATCTTGCCCGAGTCCTCGACATCGATCTTGACGCCGGTGCGCTCGATGATGCTGCGAATCATTTTGCCGCCGGGCCCGATGACGTCGCGGATCTTGTCCACCGGAATCTGCAAGGTGTAAATACGCGGAGCGAAGGACGAAACCTTTTCGCGTGGAGCGGAGATCACCGCGTTCATCTTGTCGAGAATGTAAAGGCGACCGCGCTGGGCCTGGGCCATGGCCTCGCGCATGATCTGCGCCGTGATGCCGCCGACCTTGATGTCCATCTGCAGAGCGGTGATGCCGTCTTTGGTGCCGGCGACCTTGAAATCCATGTCGCCGTAATGATCTTCGGCGCCTGCGATGTCGGTCAGGATGGCGTAGTTCTCGCCTTCCTTAACCAGGCCCATGGCTACGCCTGCGACCGGGGACTTGAGGGGGACGCCGGCGTCCATGAGGGACAACGAGGCTCCGCAAACCGTGGCCATCGAAGATGAACCATTCGATTCCAGGATGTCGGAGACCACGCGCATGGCATAAGGCCACTTGTCTTCGTCCGGCAGCACGTTCGAGATGGAACGCTCGGCCAGCGCGCCGTGACCGATTTCGCGGCGGCCTGCCCCGCGCAGAAATGCAACTTCTCCAACCGAGAAGGGCGGGAAGTTATAGTGCAGCATGAAGCGCTTTTTGGCTTCGCCTTCGAAGACTTCCAGGCGCTGCATATCGTCGCTGGTGCCCAGGGTGGTGGTGACCAGGGCCTGGGTTTCGCCGCGCGTGAAAATCGCGGATCCGTGGGTGCGGGGCAGGACGCCGACCTCGATCCAGATATCGCGGATCTGATCAAAGGCGCGGCCGTCAGGACGGCGCTTGTGGTTGATAACCTGCTCGCGGAAAATGCGTTCGCGCAGGGTTTCGAAGTAAGTCTTGAACTTCTTCTGTGCGGCTTCGTCCTCGGCCGGAATGGCAGCCTGCAACTGCTTTTTGAGTTCCCGTACCAGAGTATAGCTTTCCGCCTTGGGATGTTTCTCGGTGTCGAGGCGGTCGCTGAGGTCCGCGCCAACCCGCGACTTCAGATCGTCGAAGTAGGCCTGGTCGAACTCGGGAGGAGTGACCGGGCGCTTGGGTTTGCCGGCTTTCTGGCGAAGGTCGTTGATGGCGGCGCAAATCTTCTTGATTTCGGTGTGGGCGAACTCGATGGCGTCCACTACCGTTTCTTCCTTCACTTCCTTGGCGCCCGATTCGATCATCACAATGCCGTCGGCGGTGCCGACCACCATGATGTTCAGCAGGCTCTCGCGCATCTCGCTGTAAGTCGGGTTAATGACGAATGCGCCATTGACCAGTCCCACGCGGACAGCGCCGATGGGGCCTTCGAACGGGATGTCAGAAATGGTGAGTGCGGCGGAGGCGCCGTTAATGCCGGCGACGTCAGGGTCGTTCTCGGTGTCGGCGGAGAGGACGAAGGCGATGACCTGGGTCTCGCAGCGGAAGCCATCCGGGAACAGAGGCCGCACCGGGCGGTCGATCTGGCGGCTGGTGAGAATTTCACGCTCGCTGGGCCGGCCTTCGCGCTTGATGAAGCCGCCGGGAATGCGTCCGCCGGCGTAGGTGTATTCGCGATAATCAACGGTCAGGGGGAAGAAATCGATGCCCTCGCGGGGATCGGGATTGGCGGTGGCAGTGGCGAGAACGACGTTGTCGCCGATGCGCACAACCACGGAACCGTGCGCCTGCTTGGCTAATTTCCCAGTTTCAAAAGAGATGGTCTTACCGCCGGCAAGTTCAACCGATACTTCTTGTTTCATGATTCATTTCCTTTTGGCAGGAGGACACTCGCGCGTGCGTCTGTGGAGAGGCGGCACGGTTGAAGAGCAAGAGCCAGTAGCGTTCTGGGAGGCCGGAAACACACCGTTCGCGGCTTTTTTCCTTGTTTCGTGACGGCCGTGTGCGCAACGGCCAGATGATTCCGATGGTGGTCCGGCGAATACACCCCGAGCCGGGAACGGCCCCGCAGGAACCTACTTGCGCAGGCCCAGCTTATGCACAACCGTCTTGTAACGGTCGGAATCGTATAGCTTGAGGTAGTCCAGCAGGCGGCGTCGCTTGCTGACCAGCATGAGAAGACCGCGGCGCGAACCGTGGTCCTTCTGGTGCGTTTTGAAGTGATCCGTCAATTGGCCAATGCGCTCGCTAAGCAACGCGATCTGGACTTCGGGGCTGCCCGTATCGGTGGGATGCGTTCCGTACTGGTCGATGAGGGATTTCTTTTGCTCTCTGGCTAGCACTAACCCGATGCACTCCTGTCTTCTAGTTTCAATTTGATCGTAACGTGCAATTAAGGTAACACGCTGAAGACCAAGGTGTAAAGGCGGAAGGGGCTTCGGACCTCTGACTTCGGACCTCAGCAATTCCTTATCGTCGGAAGGGGCGTCATACCAAAGGAGCATGCCGATTTGGCATCTGAATTAGTATAGTTATGCCGACTGCCATGACAGTGCGATGTGCTCAATGCGGCCAAGAGAATAATCCCCAATACCGTTTTTGCGGCATGTGTGGGGCCCCCTTGGGACCACCGCCGGCACCGGTTACCAGTGAGGCGGGGCGCGAAAGAATGAGGCCGCCGGTGAGCGGGCCCTCGTTTCTAGGACTGGGAGATGAACGTTCCCGCGACTTGGACTACCTGCTGGAGGATGAGGCGCCCCGGGGACACGGGCGACTCTACCTCACGCTGTTGCTGCTGATCCTGAGCGGAGGGTTGCTGGCCTGGCATTGGCAGCGTGACGGCTATCCCTGGAGGTACACGCAAAAGGCGGCTGTGAGTAGCGCGCCCGTAAGCCCAGCAGCTCCGGCTCCGGATGCAGCCGCGGCTGAGGCTCCCCCAGTTG
>JBARIF010000682.1:0-2840 GCA_049799615.1 Terriglobales bacterium | reverse complement strand
CCGACGGGCAGCGCGCCGGCAAGATCCGCCACGTCGGCCTGTCCAATATCACCGTCAGGCAACTGGAAGAAGCGCGCCGCATCTGCGCCATCGTGTCGGTGCAGAACGAGTACAACCTCGAGAACCGCTCTTCGGAGAACATCCTCAAGGCATGCGAAACACTGGGTATTGCTTTTCTGCCGTGGTACCCGCTGGGCGCGGGTGCGGCTCTGAAATCGCCGAAGGTGACATCCCTGGCGAAAAAACACCGTGCCCGGCCTGCCCAGATCGCGCTTGCCTGGCTACTGGCGAAATCGCCGGTGGTGCTGCCGATTCCCGGCACTGGCGATCTCGAACACCTTGAAGAGAACGCGGGCGCAGCGCAGCTGATGCTGTCGCCGGCCGAGATGAGAGAATTGAATTAGGCCGCAATCGTCGTCAGCGAGCGTATGGCCGATTTTGCGCAGAGCCCGTACGCGGGCATCGACTACTACAGCGGTGGTAGCGCGCATCGGACAACCACCGGCCGACGGCTTCCTGCGCCTGTACGTCACGCCGGGCGCCGACCCCATGGGCAGGAGGCGGACCCTGCGCCGTGGACATGGTGGAGAGCAGGTGTTGTCGACGAGGAAGTCGTGTCCTACACGGCCGAGAATCGTCGTGGCCACAATGACATGTGGCTCTTCCGACTCGGTTAGGCCTTTGAGCCCGCCTCGAATAGCCCGATCGGGTTGCCGTTCGGATCTTCCAGTTGAACTTGTCGGCCACCCGGGCCGGTAACGACGACTACCGCGAACACGAGTTGGCTTACGTCGAGCTTTGACGTCGGCCGAGACTGAGCTCCTTGTACGCCTCCGCCGACTCCCTGGTCCTGTCCGCAAATCCTGGACCCGGGTCTGAGACCTCGCCGACCCCGAACTCGACGACGCCGGGAACCCACTGGGCCGAGATCTTGGCTAGAATGACGCAATAGTGAGCAACTCGGGCTATCTTAGCGACCTCTCAACTGGCCCCGCAGTTACGCGCGCTTGATGCTGTTTGCCCCGTCGAACGTCGTCAGTTTCGCAGTCGCACTTGGCGCCGGCTTACTAATCGGGATCGAACGCGAGCGTCGCAAAGGCGCGGGAGCGGATCGCGCACTGGCGGGAGTCCGTACGTTCACACTCACTTCGCTGGCCGGCGCCTTGGCACAAGCGCTGCAGCAACCGTTGCTGGTCGCAGCCGGCGCCGTGTTGACCGTTGTTCTGATTGCGATTGCCTATCAGCGCGATCGAACCAACGATCCCGGCGTCACCACTGAGGTGGCACTCTTCATCACTTTTCTCATCGGCGTCACGACCGTGGACGCCCCAGTGTTTGCGGGTGGTGCAGCGGTAGTCGTCGCATCGCTTCTCGCCATGCGGAGCCGTCTGCATGACTTTTCCACCAAGGTGCTCACGGCTCGGGAACTGCATGATGCCCTGCTGCTCGCCGGCGCCGCGATGGTCATCCTGCCATTGGTACCCAATGCGTCCGCCGCCTGGCTTGCGGGCGCCAATCCGCGAAGATTGTGGGGATTGGTCGTGCTGATCCTGGGACTACAAGGCGCCGGTTACATCGCGTTGCGGGTCGCCGGTGCCCGCCTGGGTCTGGCATTGTCCGGACTCGCCTCCGGCTTCGTTTCGAGTACGGCAAGCATTGCCGCCATGGGCAGCCGTGCAAACACTGATTCTCGCCTGCGTCCCGCCTGCGTCGCGGGCGCGTTATTTTCCAGCTTTGCCACCTACCTGCAGTTGGGTCTGATCGTTCTCGCTTTGCATCCGCCCAGCCTCGCTGTGCTCGCTATCCCGTTGGCCGCGGGCGCACTCGTTGCATTAGTCTCCGCGGGATGCGGCCTGCTGCGACAAACCGAGCCAGGAAATGTCACAGGCGGACCGGGGCAGGCGTTCAACATTCCCCATGCGCTTGGTTTCGCCACGTTGCTGACAACGGTCACCATTGCAGTCAGTTTTGCCCAGTCGCATTGGGGCACTACGATCGCCGCCGTCGGTTCCGCGCTCGCTGGCCTGGCCGATGCCCATGCCGCCGCCGGATCGGCGCTATCGATGGCTGCCAGTGGTCAGATCGACGCCGGCGGCATGGTATTTCTGCTCTTGCTCGGCCTGTCGACGAACACGCTGAGCCGGTCGGTCATCGCGTTCACGACGGGTGGGGTGGCTTACGGATGGCGTGTCTCGTTGGGACTGTTTGGCGCCACACTTGGCGCGTGGGTCGCGACCTGGGATTTCAGGACGTGAACAATGACCTGAGCAGGCGTGTGGTTCGTCGGAACAATACGTCGCGGCTAGGCCGTCTCCTCTGCTCTCGTGTCTGATCTGACATCCGGTTGGCGCGATATCGGCGATGCGTCTGCCCAATGGTACAATCGCCGACCGTCAACGCTTGGGTCCACTCTGTCGGCAAGCTCTGGATGCCCGGCGCCCAGGGAATCGGTCCGGGCTCCGGGAAGGAGACCCCGTCCACGATGGCGGTCGATTGGGAGCTGGGTCGCCCTCCACCATGCGCTGGCGCGTGAACTGAGCCGCGTGTTAGGCCCGACCGTGTTAGATGTCGGGCCTGAGCTTACTCTTGCCTGACTATATCGACCGAGATCTCCACTGCCGGAATCGTTCCTCTGTTCTCAAGCCAGTGTGTAGTGTTCCTATCCTCGGGCCAGCCCACTCCCGGCCCATAGTCCGTAGCGACTCCATTTCGATGGTCAGTGATCGTTCCTTGCAGGATGTAGACGGTGCCTGGTCTGTCTTTATGGTCGTGAATCGGGCCGAAGACGCCTCCAGGCTCGATGGTCACCATACGCATTCGAAGTTGGCGCCCTGCCATGC
>JBARIF010000681.1:0-4332 GCA_049799615.1 Terriglobales bacterium | reverse complement strand
CTACAAGGAGCGGCAGAGCTTTTGCTGCAAGGCGCGGTGTTATTCTGCGGCGATGGCAGTCAAGCCGCGCATCGCGATTGTGGGGCCGGGAAGGCTGGGGAGCGCGCTGGCACTGGAACTCACGCGGGCGAAGTATCGGGTCAGCGCAATCATCTCTGGCAATAGCATCGCGTCTCGCCACAAAGCTCGGGCGCTTGCCCGGCAGGTCTCTGCCCGGTGGAGTGCGCCCGACGCGCCCTTTGATGCTGATCTGGTCTGGTTCTGCGTGCCTGACCGCGAGATTGCGCGGGCGGCACGGCAGCTTGCGACGCTGGTCGAGTGGAAAGGCAGAATCGCGCTGCACTCGAGCGGTGCGCTGGCGAGCGATCAACTGCAGGTGCTGCGGCGTCGCGGGGCAGATGTGGCTTCGGTACATCCGCTGATGACTTTTGTGCGAGGCTCAACTCCTTCCCTCAAAGACGTGCCTTTCGGCCTGGAGGGCGACCCGGCGGCCTTGCGGGTCGCGCACAGAATTGTTCGCGCTCTGGGCGCAGAGGCATTCTCCATTTCCCGGAACCGCAAGCCGGCTTATCACGCCTGGGGAGCGTTTACCTCTCCGCTGCTGATTGCCTTGCTGGTCACAGGAGAAAGAGTAGCGCGCGCCGCCGGCTTTTCGAGTGCCGAAGCTCGCAGGAAGATGATGCCGATTGTGCGGCAGACCCTGGCCAACTACGCGAAGCTGGGTCCGGCGGGAGCGTTCAGCGGGCCGATTGTGCGCGGGGATGCGCAGGTGGTGCGACAGCATCTGTCGGAGTTGAAGAAGATTTCTGGGGCAGCGGACGTTTACACGGCGCTGGCGCGGGCAGCGCTGCGGTATCTGCCGGTGGGGAATCGGAAGGAAATGGAAAAGCTGCTCGCGCTGCGGAGAAGGTGACAGGCGTCAACTTACGTCCCGTTTACGAGCGGCGGGCGAGGACGCCCGCCGGACAGCCGGCGGGACGCCGGCGCTAGAGGAGGCTTAGGCCAACATGAGTCGTTCGATTTTCGTGGCGCGGCCCGTTACTTCGTCGCAATCGATCACTACGGCGCAGAGGCGAACGTCGCCGGTGGCGGCCTCGAAGCGGGCGGGCATGTTGTTCAGGAAGCGGGCGATAATCATTTCTTTCTGCACTCCGATCACGCTGTCGTAGGGTCCGGTCATGCCGACGTCAGTGATGTAGGCGGTGCCGCCGGGCATGACACGCTCGTCCGCGGTGGGGATGTGAGTGTGCGTGCCGACGACGGCTGTAGCCCGGCCATCCAGATACCACCCTAGGGCAAGCTTCTCTGACGTAGCCTCGGCGTGCACATCGACGAAAATCACTTTGGCTTTGATCTCTTTCAATAGCTGGTCGACGACGCGGAAGGGGTCATCGTTGGCGGCCATGAAGACGCGTCCCTGCAGATTGATCACGGCATAGGGGGCGTCGTTCTTGCGGCCCTCGTACATGCCCCATCCGGGCATGCCGGGCGCATAATTTGCCGGACGCAACAGCCGGCGGGCGGGGCTGTGCTGGTTGCCGTCGGCGCTCTGAAAGTAGTCGATGATTTCCCGTTTGTCCCAGATGTGATTGCCGGTGGTGATGACATCGATGCCCAGGTCGAACAGGTCTTCCGCCAGCGCTCCCGTGATACCGAAGCCGCCGGCGGCGTTTTCACCGTTGGCTATCACGAGGTCGATGGCGTGATCCCTTACCAGGCCGGGCAGACGGTCTTTCACAATGTTGCGCCCGGGCCGGCCAAAGATGTCGCCTATGAAGAGAATATTCATGAGAAATGACGGCTGGTTGGATGTTAACACGCAAGAAACCGTCGTTGGCCTTTGGCCGTTGGTCTTTGGCCAACGACTAACGAACAACGACTAGCTCTGCTGTCTTCAGAAAATCGTAGTTGCCGGAAGGATTCAGCGTGAGGTTGTGCACTCGCTTCGAGTGCACCAGCACATTGTCGTAGTACCAGAGGTTGATGTACGGCAGTTCGTCGGCCAGGGTGCGCTGGAGTTCCGCGTATAGCTGCTTGCGGGTGTTGCGGTCGAGTTCCTGGCGAGCCTGATCGATCAAGGCGTCCACGCGCGGATCGGCGAAGTAACCACGGTTGGCGCCGTTGGGAGGGAATTTGGAAGAGTGGAAGACATATTCGAAAATGTCCGGGTCTTCATTGCCGCCGATCCAGCGCAGGGAATAGACCTGGAACAGGCCGTGGGTCACGTCGGAGAAAAAAGTCGCGAATTCGAAGGTGCGAATATCGAGCGCGATTCCCACCTGACGCAATTGCTGTTGCAGCACTGCCGCCATCAGCCGGGTGCTCTCTTCAGTGGACGACTTCATGGTGAGATGAAAGCGAACGCCATCTATCTCGGGATAGCCCGCCTGTTCAAGCAACTCTCGGGCGCGGGCGGGATCGTGGTTGTAACCGGGCACGTCGCCGTTGTAAGCCCAGCTTTCGGGAGGCAGAAGGCTGTTGGCGGGCCGGGCAAAACCGCGTTGCAGGTATTCGAGCAGAGGCCGGCGGTCAATGGCATACGCGAGGGCCTGCCGGACGCGCTCGTTCTTGAGAATAGGATCGCGCAGGTTGAACGCCAGGTAAGCCAGCACGGTGCCGGGGGCATGCAGGACAGCAAGATTCGGATCGTGTTCCAGAGTCAGTACCATGTCGGAAGTCAGCGCGTTGATGGCGATGTCGGCGCTGCCTTTGCGCAGTTCCAGCGCGCGCGTAGTGGTATCGGGCACGACGATAAAATGGACTTTCGAAAGATGTGCCTTTTCTCCCCAGTAGTCGTCATTGCGGGCGAGCACAACATCTTTGTCCTGCTCCGCGCTGACGAAGCGGAAGGGGCCCGAGCCGATGGGCTGGCGGCCGACCTCGTCGCCGCTGCCATAGGGAACAATGCCCATGGCGCCGTCGGAGAGATTCCACAGCAACGTGGCGAAAGGTTCCTTCAGGTGGAAGACGACGGTGTAGTCGTCGGTGGCGTCGATGTGGTCCACGAAGCGGTAAACCGCGGCTTTTGCGCTGCGTACTTTTCCCTGCAGCAGCGAGTCGAAAGTCCATTTCACGTCGCGAGCGGTGAGGGGGCGGCCATCATGAAACTTGACGCCGTGGTGCAGGTGGAAGATGTAGGTCAGCGGATTGGGAATGTCCCAGCGCTCGGCCAGGCCGGGGGCGACGTCAAGGTTGTTGCCGCGGGTCAGCAGGTCGTCAAAGATGAGGTCGTCGATGCGCTCCGATTGCGCGTCCAGACCGACGCGCGGATCAAGGTTGGTGGGGCTGCTCTCGATGATCATCACCAACGTGCTGGGATCGGGTTTGCTGGAGCAAGAGAGGGTGAAGGCGAGTAATGCGGCAGCGGCGAGCGCCTTGAGCGTCCTCACCGGAAAGAACACACAGCAGATCCCTCGACTCGCTTCGGCGCGCGAGCGCGCTTTCACCTTCGCTCGGGATGACAGATCTTCTTGCTGACTTTCATGCATACGAGATCTTCCCCAATATTGCCTGGCGCCTGGCACCCGTTGCGGAAGGAACATTGGACGGGCGATGGTTCCAGGTTTCGTACGCCATGAGCGCGAAGGCGGCGGCTTCCTTGGCTGCGGAGGGCAATCCAAATTCGTCGGAAGCGCGAATGGCCATCTGCATGGGCCGAAGTTCGTTGGCCAGCATGGCCAGCAGTGTGGGATTGTTAGCGCCGCCACCGGAGACCACGAACTCCCTGATACGTCCGCGACGCGGTAGCACGAAGCGGCTTATGGCATCGGCGATCGAGCGCGCCGTCAAAGCTGTGGCGGTGGCGACCACGTCTGCCTTACTCGCGCGTCCGCAACGCTTAATGAATTGGTGCGCAAATTCGCGTCCGAATTCTTCGCGTCCCGCGGTCTTGGGCGGCTGGCGGCGGAAAAATTGTCCGCGCAGGATCTGGGACACAACCGGCTCGAGTACTGCGCCCGAAGCCGCGATGCGGCCATCGCGATCATAGGGCCGGCCGAAGAGGCGTTCCGTGACCGCATCGATCACCATGTTGCCCGGGCCGGTGTCGAAGGCCGTGACTTGTTTCGCCGACGCGCCCGCCGGGATCGCGGTCAGGTTCGCGATCCCTCCGATGTTTTGCACGATGCGCCCGACCTGCGGATCGCGATAGAGCAGGTAATCGAGAAAGGGAACCAGGGGCGCACCTTTGCCTCCGGCGGCCATATCGGCTGGGCGGAAATCGGATACGACGGGGACGCCGACGCGCGCGGCGATCACGGCGCCTTCTCCAGTCTGCCAGGTGACGGCCAGTTTGCGGCCCAGGAAGTTTGCCGGCTCGCCCTGGTGATAGAG
>JBARIF010000680.1:0-4773 GCA_049799615.1 Terriglobales bacterium | reverse complement strand
TCAAAGTCAAAGGCCGCGGGCGGGGCGCCCGCGCCACACCACACAATGCTAAACTGCCTGCTGCCGTGTCCACGCCACCACGCAGTTCCCCACAAAAGATCATCCGCTTCGCGATTTTCGAAGTTGACCTAGCGGCCGGTGAATTACGCAAGAATGGCGCCCGGATTCGCCTGCAGGAGCAGCCCTTCCAGATACTGGTTTACCTCCTGGACCGCGCCGGAGAGGTGGTTACGCGCGAGGAACTACGCCAGAAACTATGGCCGGCCGACACCTTTGTGGATTTCGACCACAGTCTGAATACCGCGATCAACAAGCTCCGGGAAGCGCTGGGAGACTCAGCTTCGAATCCGCGCTATGTGGAAACTCTGGCGCGGCGGGGATACCGGTTCCTGGCTCCTCTGCAATCGGCGGCAGCGAAAGGGCAGGACTCTCCCGAAGCGCCTCGAGTACTGGCCGGCACTGCGGTGCCCGCGTCCTTCCATCGTGAACTCGAAGTTCCCTTGCCTCGTCGCGCTCTGACCCGCGGGCTCTTCGGGCTCGTTCAATTGATGTATCTGATCTTCTACTTGAGTGCACTCTTTAGTCTGGGCGGAATCGAGCGAATCACCAGTGGGTTTCTTCCTGGGTGGGGATCGCGCGCCGTCTTCATCGCCGTGCTGGTGACGGCGGGCGTGGGTATCCCCTTGCGTTGCTATCTGATCTCGGCCGTGGCCTTCGATCACCGAGGACTAGGAACAAAATTTCAGCGGATATTCCCGCTGATATTGGCCCTGGACCAGTTATGGGCAGTGGCCCCGTTTCTGCTGGCGGAAAAGATTGGGTTCGGGGCGGCCTTCGCGGCCACGGCGGCGCTGCTCTACGTGCCCTTTTCGGAGAGAACGCTGCTGCGGCTGGCTTATGCTGAAATATAGGCGGAGCCTCCAGGCTCTTGCAAGGGCCAGCACGAGCGTGGGGGCTCGCGCCTACATTTTCAGGAACCCCGCTCACGAAAGCTGCGTATCACCGTCTGAAACCGAGGCAGAAGTGTGTCTGCCCGGGCTGGGAGCTGGGAATATGAATCGAATCACTTTCGCGATTGTGGGCTTGTGTCTGGCCCTGGCGCCGATGGTCCGGGCGGAGCAATGGTCGAAAACCTATAGCCTTACGGGCAAACCTGATCTGCGAGTGGAAACCTCCGATGCCAACATCCGAGTGGATACGTGGGACCAGAGCACCATCGCCGCCACAGTGACAGCTGAGGGCTGGAAGATCGGCGAAGGCGGCGTCAAAGTACTGGAGCATCAGGCCGGAGACTCGGTCGAACTGGAAGTTCGGCTTCCCCACCAGGTCTGCATTGTCTGCGTACATACCAGAAGCCACAGGGTGGATGTTGAGATTCACATGCCCCGGGAAGGAAGAGTCAATCTGCGCACGGGTGACGGCTCCATCCGCCTGAGCACGTTTAAAGGAGCGATGGAAATCCAATCGGCCGATGGCGATCAGGAGATCGACGCGGTGGATGGAGTCCTGAAAGCCCGCACCGGCGACGGTCACCTCAAGGCGACGGGACGTTTCGATGGGCTTGAACTCAACAGCGGCGACGGCCGCATCGAAGCCCAGGCCATGGCCGGCTCGACTGTCGGTTCCGGTTGGGACCTGCACGCCGGGGATGGCGCCGTGACCTTGCAACTGCCCGATGCCTTCGCCGCTGACCTTGACCTGCATACCGGCGACGGCCACATCACCCTGGATATGCCGCTGAGCGTGGAAGGACGGCTGGGGCCGAATAACATTCGGGGCAAACTCAACGGCGGCGGCAACATGCTGACTATTCATACCGGCGACGGCTCGATCCGGCTGTCAAAATCATAGCTACAACAGGCCAAGGGGGATTTCAGAATGATGACCGTCCCCGGAACCGATCCGAGAACCGAGAACTACAATCTGAGATCTGAAATCTCCAATCTGAAATTTCGGCGTCCGTGAGGAGAGCAATGTTCCGAATTGCCTTTGTTCTGACCCTGGTTCTGGCCTCGGCAACTGCCTACGCCCAGGACGCCTCCACCGCCTCAACCGTCCATCCACCGGTCCTGGACATTACCTCGATCGACGCCAGCGTGGATCCCTGCACCGACTTTTTTGCCTACTCGTGCGGCGGCTGGCTGAAAAAGAATCCCATTCCGCCCGACAAGATAGCCTGGAGCGCGGCCGCCAAGCTGTCGGACGACAACAAAGTGCTGCTGCGCGAGATCCTCGAAGAAGCCGCCGAGGGCGGCGCCTCCCGCGATCCGGTAAAACAAAAGATTGGCGACTACTACGCCGCCTGTATGGATGAAAAAGCGGTCGAGGTCGCGGGAGCGAAGCCGCTGCAAGCTGGTCTGGCGCAAATTGACGGAATGCATTCCAAGGGGGAGATGGCCAGGATCGCCGCCGACATGCTGGGCCAGGGTGTTTTATTCGACTTCCAATCAGACCAGGATTTCAAAAACTCCTCCCAGGTCATCGCAGAGGTCGATCAGAGCGGACTGGGCCTTCCCGATCGCGACTACTACCTCAAGACGGACGCGAAATCCGTGGAACTGCGCTCGGCCTACGTGGCCCATGTGCAGAAGATGTTCGAGTTGCTGGGCGATGCGCCCACTGCGGCCGCAACCGAGGCCCAGGCGGTCTTGCGGATTGAGACGGCGCTGGCGAAGGGATCGCTGACCCAGGTCGAGCGTCGCGATCCCAAACTCCTTTACCATAAAATGTCGCGCCGGGACCTGGAAAAGCTCAGCCCCTCGTTCCGCTGGAGAGAATACTTTTCGCGGGCTGGCCAACCGGGCCTGCGCTCGCTGAACGTCACCGCTCCCGAGTTCCTCAAAGGGATGGACGCGGTCCTGAAGCAGGAAGACCTGGAAAGCCTGAAGGCGTACTTGCGCTGGCACCTGGCCCATGCCAACGCACCCTACCTCTCTTCGGCATTTGTGAACACCGATTTCGATTTCTTCGGCAAGACCCTGGGCGGGGCGCAGGAACTCGAACCGCGCTGGCAGCGCTGTGTGGGTTACGTGGACAACGATCTGGGTGAGGCCCTGGGCCAGGCCTACGTGCAGCGCGCCTTCCCGCCCGAGGCCAAGCAACGCGCCCAGAAAATGGTGAAGCAGATTGAAGATGCCATGCAGCAGGACATCGACGGCCTGCCCTGGATGTCTCCGGCGACCAAGCAACAGGCGCTGGAGAAGTTGCACACCCTGGCCAACAAGATCGGCTATCCCGACAAATGGCGCGACTACAGTGCTCTCGCCATTGCCCACGATGACTACATGGGCAACGTGCTGCGCGCCCGCGTATTTGAGTTCCATCGCCAGATCGCAAAGATTGGCAAGCCCGTGGACCGCGGCGAGTGGAGCATGAGCCCGCCCACGGTGAATGCCTACTACAATCCCCAGATCAACGACATCAATTTTCCGGCGGGCATCCTGCAGCCGCCCTTTTTCGATCCCCGGGCAGACGATGCTCCGAATTACGGCGACACCGGCGCCACCATCGGACACGAACTAACCCACGGCTTTGACGATGAAGGCCGGCAGTTCGATGCCCAGGGCAATCTGCGCGACTGGTGGACGGCGGAGGACAGCAAGCAGTTCGACCAGCGCGCCAGTTGCATTTCAGATCAGTACTCGGACTATGTCGCGGTCGATGACATCAAGGTCAACGGCCAGTTGACCATGGGTGAAAATGTCGCCGACCTGGGCGGGCTGATGCTGGCTTACCAGGCCTGGAAGAACGAAACCCGGGGCCAGAAGCTGGAATCGATTGACGGATTCACCCCCGAACAACGCTTCTTCATCGGGTATGGGCAGGCCTGGTGTTCTAACACGCGCGACGAAACCAAACGCATGTGGGCCACCATCGACCCGCACTCACCGGACAAGTATCGGGCCAATGGCGTAGTGTCCAACACCCCTGAATTTCAGCAGGCTTTCCAGTGCAAGGCCGGCTCTCCGATGGTGCGGGAGAAGAGATGCCGGGTGTGGTGAAGAGCGGACGTCGGACCTCAGACCTCAGACCTCGGGCTTCAGCCTTCCGGCGTAGTCGAAATCGAACGTCTCTGCTAAGGCAGTGGTAGGTCAGAAGGTTGATCTCCCGACCAACCAGCTTACGCCCCGTCCGGTACAAGGTCTGAAGTCTGACGTCCGAGGTCTGACGTCCGAGGTCTGAAGACTGCCTTACTGGATTTCCGATCTCTCCGGGTTGTAGTAAAAGTGGAAGCGCAAAGCCAGATACTGGCCGCCGAACTCTGTAGGGAGCGGCGGGAAGGGTTTGGACGCCGTGATCCCGCCGTAAGCCGCGCGATCCAGCGCTACGTCTCCTGAGGAGCCGACAATCTGCAACCCCGCCACCTGGCCGTCCTTCAGGATGGCAAACTCAATCGAGACTTTGCCCTTCTTCATGAGCGGCGCGCGGGCTGATTCGGGGATGATGCGATACCAGTTTTCTCGGACATCATGCAGCACCCGCGCCAGGTAAGGACCGAAGTCCACACCCATGGTGTCGCTGAGGACGTCCAGTGGACCGATGGCCTCGCCTGCCTGCTTGCCCTGGCCCAGGCCATAGTCTCCACCATCGCCGCCATAGCCTCCGCGGTTTGAGGCCGCCGCGCGGGCTGCCTGCTCAATGGCCGATCCCGGAGACATAGGGCCCGTGTTGAAACTCGGCGTGGGCCTGGCTGCGGGCGGAGCCTGCAGGCGGGCCACCTGGTTCTGGTCCGGCGGAGGCGGTAGCGACGGCTGTTCCTGCGGCGCCTGCGGG
>JBARIF010000679.1:0-19996 GCA_049799615.1 Terriglobales bacterium | reverse complement strand
ACCACACCCACGGCACAGCCCCTGGCAAACCGCGCCCGGCGGCCTCGGTCGCGGACAACGATCTCGCCGTCGGCCGTGTGGTCGAAGCCGTCTCGCACAGTCCTTACTGGGATGACACGGCCATCTTCATCATCGAAGACGATGCCCAGGATGGCGCCGACCACGTGGACGCGCACCGCTCGATTGCCTTCGAGATCAGCAAATATTCGCCGGGTTCGCCCGACCAACCCTTCGTGGACAGCCGCTTCTACACCACGGTGAACATGATGCACACCATGGAAACGCTGCTGGGGCTGCCGCCGATGAACCAGAACGACGCTTATGCGCCGGTGATGGCGCCCTTGTTCACGGGTGTGGGAACGCAGCCCCCGTTTACGGCGGATTGGAGCAACCGTGACAGCGGGCTGATTTATCAGACCAACCCGGCCAAAGGCCAGGGAGCAACCGAATCGGCGAAGATGGACTTCACCCGTCCCGATGCGGTCAACACCGCGGTGCTCAACCTGATTCTGTGGCGCGATCGCATGGGCAGCACGCCGATGCCGGCGCCAAAGCACAGCGTGTTCCCGCAGAAGCAGGTGCGCGACAAAGATTGAAGCCGCGATGCCCACGTAGGGGCGGGTGCCCACACCCGCCCATGCGAGCGGAAGCTCGGCCGGGTTTCGCCCTCAACCCGAACATGACTGCACTGGCTGCCGCAGATAGAGCACGTGTCGGAATCGCTTGCCAATGAAGCGCTGTTCATCGAAGGTCCCGAGAGCGGGGTCCGGTTCCCGCGTGGCTCTGGCCGACCGATGGGGAGACGAGCTGGGCTCGTCCGGACGGATGAGCCACCCGTCCCTACGTGGGCATCGCTATGCACAAGCAAGGCTCAGATAGAATCTCGGCATGGCCCCCGCTATCCAATGCCGCGACTTGCGCAAGACTTACGATGGCAAGGTAGAGGCGGTCCGCGGCTTGAATTTGGAAATCGAGGCGGGCGAGTGTTTTGGCCTCTTGGGGCCGAACGGAGCAGGGAAGACCACTACCATCGAGATACTGGAAGGATTGCTCGCGCCTACCTCGGGTCAGGTCACGATTTTGGGCCAGACCTGGAAAGAGAACGCGCGCGAGCTGCGCGAGGTGATGGGCATCTCCCTGCAGGAGACCCGCTTGTCGGAGAAGCTGACCGTCTTCGAAACCATCAAGCTGTTTTCCGGCTTCTATCGCAAGCCCCGGGCTCCGATCGAGGTGCTCGAGCAAATGCAGCTCAGCGAGAAAGCCGATTCCTGGGTGGGCAAGCTTTCCGGTGGCCAGAGGCAGCGCCTCGCGGTGGCGACCGCGCTGGTGGGCAATCCCAAAATTCTTTTTCTGGACGAGCCCACCACCGGGCTCGATCCCCAGAGCCGCCGCCAGCTCTGGGACATCATTCGCAGTTTCCAACAGGCCGCAGGCACGGTCCTGCTGACCACGCACTACATGGATGAAGCCGAGCGCCTGTGCGATCGGCTGGCTATTATCGATCACGGCCAGGTGATTGCCGAAGGAACGCCGCCGGATCTGATCGACCGGTTGGGCGGACATCACATGGTGGAATTCCAGGTAAGCGGCAGCTCCAATGGTGATGGCATCGAGGTCTGGCGGGCGCTTCCCGGAGTCGAGTCGGTGCGCCATGACAACGGCTTGGTTTGTCTGAATGTGCGCGAGCCCCACCTGACCATCCCGGCGTTGCTGGACGCCGTGGAGAAGCAGGGCAGTCATCTGCTGCACCTGACCACGCGCCAGGCCAGCCTGGAAGATGTGTTCGTTCGCCTGACCGGCCGCCATTTGCGGGAAGATTGATGATCAGCGCATTGCTGAACAAACGGGAGACCTATCGATGACCGTGGCACAGCAAATTCCGCCCACCCGGTTCCCGCCGACTCCCTCGAGCGAACCGCCCCGCAACGGGCGCTGGTCTGGCTTCAATCATCTGCTGATGGCGCGCCTGCTGGAGCTCAAACGCGAGCCCGAAGTGATCTTCTGGGTCTTCGGGTTTCCCGTGCTGCTAGCCCTGGGGCTGGGCGTTGCCTTCCGAAATAAGCCCGCCGATGTTACGCCGGTTGCCATTGTGGCCGGTCCCGGAGCTGATGACGCGCTGAACTTGATCCAGCACTCGCCGCGGAGTTCCTCAATTCACGCCTCGGTGGTGGCGGAGCCCGACGCCCTGCAGGGATTCCGTCTGGGAAAGTACGATCTGGTAATTGTTCCCAATGGTACGAACGGGTTTCAGTATCGCTACGATCCCGCGCGCCCGGAGAGTGTGCTTTCCCGCGCCGAGGTGGACGACGCTCTGCAGTCCGCGGCCGGGCGCAAGGACCCGTTGCCGACTACAGCGGTGGCTTCCAGTGAACCGGGATCGCGTTACATCGATTTCCTGATTCCCGGGCTGCTGGGAATGAACCTGATGAACTCGGGCATGTGGGGCATTGGTTTTGCGCTGGTGGATATGCGCCAGCGCAAACTGCTCAAGCGTTTTGTGGGCACGCCCATGCGCCGTAGCGATTTTCTGCTGGCCCTGACCAGCAGTCGCCTGGTGCTCATGGTGATTGAAATCGTGCTGCTGCTTGGTTTTGGTGTGCTGGTCTTCCACATGCGGGTGCTGGGCTCGGTGTTCACGATTTTGCTGCTCACTACTATCGGTGCCATATCCTTCGGAGGTCTGGGCCTGCTCACCGCCAGCCGGGCCCAGAAAATTGAAAGCGTGAGCGGGTTGATGAACCTGGTGATGATGCCGATGTGGATCTTCTCCGGAGTATTTTTCTCCTCCGAGCGTTTTCCGGCCATGTTGCAGCCCGTCATCAAACTGCTGCCCCTGACCGCGCTGAACGACGCCTTGCGCGCCACGATATTGCAGGGGGCGTCACTGGGTGCCCAAACGGGTCGCCTGGTGGTTCTGCTGCTGTGGGGTGGAATCTCGTTCGCGCTGGCCCTCCGCTGGTTCCGCTGGACCTGATAAATCTTTTTGAATCATGCGAATCCCCTGCATTAATGGCGCATCGGGAGGGCGTACCGGGTGTATAATCAACACAGTGCTCTCGAAAATACACTTCGCAGCAGCAGTCGGCATACTGCTGGTTTTGCTGGTTATTTTCGTCTGCCCGGCGGTGGACTTGCCCGCGACCGCACTTCGTGCCCAGCAGGCATCGATGCTGCTGCTTTTAAGCATCGCGCTGTGGGCCCGTTTCCCGTTCATGCGGGCCTGGGCAGTTCCGGTGCGGCAACCCATTACCCACTATCTGGCTGTTTCGGCGTCCGTTTCTGGCCCTTCGTCCCTGGCCGGTGTTTTGCTCTGTTGAGCTGAACTGCCGTTCTATCGTCAGGGCTACACTCACTCCTAGGTTCAGGCAGAGTCTGGTTGTCATGCTTCCGTTCCCGCACTCCGGAGGTGACATGAAGGTAATCGAGCGACAGATCACTTACGGTCCATTCCTGGAGCAATTGCGCTCGGCCCCGGCCCGTATCCTCTTGCTCGACTACGATGGCACCCTGGCCCCGTTTTGCGTGGATCGTAACCTGGCCGTTCCGTATCCCGAAGTGCCGCCCTTGATCGTCCGCATCATGAAACAGGGGACTCGGGTGGTGCTGATCAGCGGCCGCCCGGTCAGGGAATTGCTCCTGCTCACCGGGATCTCTCCCCAGCCGGAAATCTGGGGAAGCCACGGTCTGGAGCGGCTCATGGCGGATGGCAGCTACGAATTGAGCTCGGTGCCCGCGCACAAGGACTATCTGGTGGCGGCGGCGGCGATTCTTCGCGACGCTGGACTTGAAGACCGCACTGAAGTCAAGCCGGGAGGCGTGGCGGTGCACTGGCGCGGTCTGAGCCCGGCGAAAGCCGAAAAACTGGCGCGTGAAGTACCAGAGCTTTGGCAGCCTCTGCTCGATCGGGCACCTTTAAGTTTGCTCGAATTCGACGGAGGCCTGGAAATTCGGGTGGCCGGCCGGGGCAAAGGGGATGCGGTTCGCGCCATCTTAAAGGAATCCGGGCCGGGTGCGGCGGTCGCTTATCTGGGCGACGACCAAACCGACGAAGATGCGTTCCAGGCGCTCAAGGGCAGCGGACTGACTGTTCTAGTGCGTCCTCAATCACGGCCGACCGCAGCTGATATCTGGCTGCAACCACCTCGCGAGCTGCTCCAGTTTTTGCAGGAGTGGATTCGTGCTTCAGGAGGGCAAGGATGAACGAAATCAAGGGACGAGTTATCAATGTTTCGAACCGGCTGCCGATTCTCATCCGGAAACACGCCGGCGGCGTCCGGTTGGAGAGAAGCTCCGGCGGCCTGGCCACCGCCCTCGAAGCGGGCTGGCGCGACCAGCCCGGAGTCTGGATCGGCTGGGCAGGCACGGGTCCGGAGGAAAACATCGAACCCTTCCTGGTCCGGGCTGCGCATCGCCGTTCCTATACTCTCCGCTCGGTAGCTCTCACCGAGGAAGAGACCGCCAAGTTCTATTCCGGCTTCGCCAACGAAATCATCTGGCCCCTGTTCCACGACATGCCTTCGCGCTGTAATTTCGATCCTGAATACTGGGAAATCTACCAGCGCGTGAATCGCAAGTTTGCCAGTGTGGCCGCCGAAACTGCACAAGGCGACGATTTTGTCTGGGTCCATGATTACCATCTGATGTTGACCGCTGCTGCCTTGAGGCAGGCGGGAGTGCATGCGCGCATGGGGTTCTTCCTGCACATTCCATTTCCTTCCCCCGACGTCTTCGAAAAGCTTCCGTGGAAAAAGCCCATCCTCAAGTCGTTGCTGGAATTCGACGTGATCGGGTTCCAGGGCGATCGCGACCGCTCAAATTTCGTGAGCTGTCTCGAACGCCTTCTGCCCGAGGCCGTGGTCGAGCACGGCATGCCGCATCTGCGGGTGAATCAGGCAGGGCGGCAAACCGTGGTAGGAACCTTTCCGATTGGCATCGATTTTGAGGCGTTTGCCCGCGATGCGGAGCGTCCGGAGATCGCCGCCCACGCCGCCGAGCTCAGACGCAGGGTGTCGGATGACGTGCTGGTTCTGGGCGTGGACCGGCTGGATTACACCAAAGGGATCCCGGAACGGCTCAAATCATTCCGCCTGCTGCTGCGGCGCTTTCCCGAGATGCGTGGTCACATCACGTTGGTGCAGGTGGTGGTCCCCAGCCGTGAGGAAATTCCCAACTACAAACACTTGCGCCGCGAAGTGGAGCTGCTGGTCAGCCAGGTCAACGGCGAGTTTACCGAACCCGGGTGGGTGCCGGTGCACTACATCCATCGCAATCTGGGCCGGGATGAGCTGCTGGCGTACTATCGTGCCGCCGACATCGGCCTGGTGACTCCGCTCAAGGACGGAATGAATCTGGTCGCCAAAGAGTTCTGCGCCGCCCAGATCGACGAACGCGGCGTGCTGATCGTCAGTGAGTTCGCTGGCGCCGGACCGGAGTTGCGTAGCGGGGCAATCATTGTCAATCCCAACGATTTTGCCGAGGTGGCCCAGGCCCTGTACGACGCCGCGCACATGAGCGCCGACGACAAGCGCTGCCGCATGCGGTTGCTGCGCCAGATCGTCAAGGACCACAACGTGCATCGCTGGATTAGTTCCTTCCTGCGGGCCATTCCGGAGCCCGTCCCGGCGAAAGGCGATCCGGGAGGAGAGTCCTGGGAGCCGGCGGCAAAATCGACCGAGCCTTCCCGGAAAGTTATGCCGGGTGTGGCCCTGGTGGCCGCGGCGCTCTCGCCATCGAGTCGTTCGCGCTATGCGATCGGCAAGGATGCCAGGCTTCGAGTGATGGGTAGCGCCGCGGGCGAAGACTAGTTTTCGGATTGTCATCCTGGGCAGAGTTGACCCCATTCGCGTCGCGAACCGACTGAATGCTCGTTACTCCAACTGGCCGCCCTCTGCCGCATCGCACGCAAGGTCCTTCGGCACGGATTGCGACCTCGGATCCGTCTGGTCGAGCGGTAGCCGCACATCTACCGTGGCGTCCGGGCAGTCGCGAACCAGTTGCATATGTTCCCGTTGAAATTCAGGGGGGCAGCAGGGAACGATTGTTTTCGATGTACTTCTCGAGATAGGTCATGTTGAAGACTGCGCCTTCCGGCAACTGCCATTCTGTCCGAAGCCTCTCGGCAATTTCCTTCTTGGCAAAGATCTCCAGCTTTCCCATGCGGTATTGCGGACCTTCCATCACGGAAACAGAGAGGATGACGGTTGCATTAGATAGGTTCTGGGTATCCGGGATGGCCGTGAAATCGATGAAACCACTCGAGACGTAGAGATCACGAAGCGCATCAAGACCGCTGGCTATTTTGTCCCTCCCGAATACGTCACCCTTCTTGAGGGGAAAGCCGCTGCGTAGTGCGGCCGTGCTGAGAGCGTGGTTTCCGGCGAAGCCGATTTCCGCCAGCCGGTAGAGTGGGCCCTCCAGAACATCAGCCTCCAGCACGACGGGCTTGGGTATGGCTATGGGATCACTCGGCCGGATGTGCAAGGTTTTGACCTGCGCGCTGAAATATCCCCGGTTTTGAAACAAGGATCGGACGCGCTCTTCCAATTCATCCGAGCTCTCGTCGAAACAGGAGCCAACCAGTTCGCTTGCAATTGTCCTCAGTTCATCTGAACTTAGCGTTTGAGTGCCGCTGATGGTGAGATCAGTAATCAACAACCCAGAGTTCTTGCTGGTGCGATGATCCTGATCCTTCGTGCAATCGGCGCGCAGGAGGGCTGCGAGGAAGACGAACGTGACCAACAGGAAACAATGACTCCTGCGCATTGCGAATCTCCCACAACGGGCGATTGTAGCAATCCAACTACTCCATGAGCCGGTCAGAAGCGCTGATTACTCCAACTGCTTGCCTTTCGTCTCCGGCAGCTGCGTCGCCACCAGGCACGACAGCAGAAACGACCCAGCGCACAGGTAGAACGCCCAGCTCAGACCCTTCGCTTGTCCCACCCATCCGATTACGAAGGGCGCGATTGAACTCATCGTGCGTGCGCCGTTATAGGTAAAGCCCAAAGCGCGGGCCCGGACCGAGGTCGGAAAGATTTCGCTGCCGATAATTCCCGAGCCGGAGAAGAATCCCGTGCCGAAAAATGCCAGCACGGTGCCGAGCGCCATCAAGGCCCAGGGCGCTCTGGCCATGGCATAAATCGGTACTATAACTGCCGCCATAAACGTGTAAAAAATAAAAGACTTGCGCCGTCCAAGATAGTCTGCCACCCAGCCGAAACTGGCGTATCCGGGGAACATTCCGGCCAGGTTCAATACCACCAGCAGCGTGGTAGTGCCCATGATTCCGAAGCCGCGTCCGCCCTGCTCGACGGGTAGAGACAGGTAAGGCGGGATCCAGGTGAACAGTCCCCACCAGGCGAACATGCCGAAGAAATTCATGAACAGCAGCGCCCAGGTATGCTTTCCATAAGGCCCTTTGAAGAGGTCGCCGAATCCCATCTGGGGGACGCTCGCCGAGGAGTGGTCAATGCCGTGGAGCTTACGTTGCCGCCACATTTCCGACTCGGGCACGCCACGGCGAATCCACAAGACGACCAGCGCGGGCAGAATTCCGACGAAGAATGCCATGCGCCAATCGGCATAATGGAGCACGATGCCCACCGCCAGCGCGGCCAGAGCGTAACCGATGGCCCATGAACTCTGCACAATGGAGATGGCTTTCGCCCGCAACTCGGCCGGCCAGGTTTCGGCTACCAGGGTGGCGCCGGTGTTCCACTCTCCGCCCATTCCCAGTCCGAGGATGAAACGAAAAACAGCCAGCATCAGCACCGAGGTGGCGAGACCTGAAGCGAAGGAACATACCGAATAGGTGAGGATGCTCAACATCAGGGCACGCTTGCGGCCCAGGCGGTCGGCAATGAATCCGAATGCGACGCCGCCTATTCCTGATGCCAGAAGCGTCAGACTGTTGAGCAGGCCGCCAGTCCCCTTCGTCATCCCCAGGTCGCGCATAATGTGCGTCACGACCAGGGTGTAGAGCATGGCGTCGAAGGCGTCGAGCATCCAGCCCAATGCGGCGGCCACAAGCGTTCGGCGTTGCGCGGAGGTGGCTTGAGTGAAAGGGAAGGCCAGGCTGGTTGCCATCGGACGGATTGTTAATGGTTGGCGGCCAATTGGCAATCGAAAACCTGTGCCGGCGCAAAAGCAGAACAGGCAACTCCTTGTCCTCGGTGTCCTCTGGGGTTTTCCTGGTTCGAACCACGGAGGGCACGGAGGACACAGAGAGGCAATTTTGCCTACGCCGCTTTCAAAAGATGGAAGTATCTGCGGGCTTTGTGCACATCGCGCGCTATCTGTTCGCGCAGCGCATCGACCGAGGGAAATTTAATCTCGTCGCGCAGGCGTTGTAAGAAATAAATCTCCACTTCTGTGTCGGGCGCCAGTTCGATGGGATGGAAGTTCAGCAGGTGAGTTTCGACCGCGAATGATTCCGCGCCAAATGTGGGACGTCCACCCACGTTGGTGACCGAGTCAAAGCATTCTTTGCCTACGCGGGTGCGGCTGATGTAAACGCCGTCCTTAGGTACGAATTCCTCGTAGCGGCTCAGGTTGATGGTGGGCACGGTGTACTTGGAGCCGTATCCCCGTCCGCGGCCCGGAGTGGAGAGCATGCTGAAGGGACGTCCCAGCAGGTGCCGGGCGCGGCTGATTCGGCCTTGGCTCAGGAGCCGGCGCACGTGGCTGCTGGAGACGGGCTCGCCACGCAGTTTCATCTCCGGATACACTTTGACCTCGAAGCCCATCTCGCGTCCGAACTCGGCGAGCATCTCCACATTGCCCGCAGCCTTATGGCCGAAATGAAAGTTGTAACCTTCATGCACCTCGCGGGCGTGGAGCTGATGCCTAAGTATTTTTTCCGCGAAATGCCGTGGAGTCATCAATGAAAGATCGCGTCCGAAAGGCAGGAGCAGAACTGCGTCGAGGCCGCTGGCCTCGAGCAGGCGAAGCTTTTCCGGAGTGGGCGTAATCAGCTTGAGCCCGGAATCGGGCTTCAGGATGCGGACCGGATGAGGTTCGAAGGTAACCGCCATCGCCTTGGCGCCCTGCTGCCGCGCCCGGTCCACGATCTCTTTGAGCACATGGCGGTGAGCGCCGTGAACTCCGTCAAAGTTCCCGATGCTTACCAGCGTCGGGCCGAAGTCTGCGGGAACGTCTTCGAGTTTGTGGAACACTTGCATAAGAAGCAGCTTCTGGCTCTCAGCTCCTGGCTCTTAGTTAAATCCAAACCGACCGCAATGGTCGAAAGTACGGGGCAACTAGGATTCCGTTGCGGTTGAGGTTTCCCTTCCTAAATCTCAAACTCCAGTTTCATCCCGTCATACGAGAGCCGCACATTTGCGGGCAGAGACGCGTTCGTCTCCGCGTGTGGCAGGTCGTGGCAAATATGGGTGAAGAATGCGCGCCTGGGTTGGACTCGTTCCACGATGCGAAGCGAATTCTCTACCGTCGAGTGTGTGGGATGAGGCTTGTGGCGCAACGCGTCCAGAAACAGGATGTCGAGATTCTGCAGCTGCCCGAAAGCGGCTTCAGGCACGGAACTGTGATCGGTAAGGTACGCAGCCGATCCGAAGCGAAAGCCGTAGATTTCAGTTTCCCCGTGAAGCACGGCCACGGGTTCGAAGCGTGCGCCGAACAGTTCCAGCGGCCCCTCCATGGGTTTGAGTTCCACCTGCGGCAGTCCGCCAAATTTGTAGTCCGCATCAAAGATGTAGCGGAACATGTTGCCGACGAATGCGACCACATCGGGACGGGCATAGAGTGGCAGCCGGCCCGGTTTGTGACGAAAGCTCAGCGGGCGCAGGTCGTCAATGCCAAGAATATGGTCGGCGTGAGCGTGAGTGTAGAGCACCGCGTCCAGGCTGCGTATGTTTTCACGAATCGCCTGCTCGCGAAAATCGGGCGTGGTATCGATGAGGATGGCTCGCCCACCGTACTCAATCAATACGGAAGGCCGGGTGCGACGGTCGCGCGGGTCGGAAGAGTGGCAGACAGTGCAGTCGCAGCCAATGGTGGGCACGCCCATGGACGTGCCGCTCCCCAGCACCGTCAACGTGGCTTTCATCGTTTCGCGGGGTTCGTGCCGGTCGCCTGCGGCGGCCGGGCCAGCGCGTTGGTCACTTCCACGTAGGCCATGCGCAGCTCGTAAAGGCAGTTCTGCAAAAAGTTTTCTTCCGCGGGTGTGAGGTTGCCCTTGGTCTTTTCCGCCAGCAGGCTGAGGGTGTCAATGGTCTGGCGCGCGCCCAGGAGATCAATCCGCGGCTGCCCTCTCTCCTCCTGCATGAGCCCGAGTTGCAACATGGCCGTCATATACAGAGAGGCCATGAAGCGCTCGAAGGTCATCTCCATTTCTTTTGCGGAGTGGCCGCTGAGTTCGACCCGGGCATCCAGTTCCCTGGCCGACTTGCGATAAGCGTCGGCCTGTTCCTTTTGCTCCGCCGCGCTTGGACTCGGCGGAAGGGACGCATCCAGCGGTGATGTATCCAGGGGCGAGGGCTCAGCTGCGGCAGGCTTCGTTTCTGCGGCCGCCGGCGGAGCCGGTTTTGAGGTGGAGACTTCCTCTTCACTGACTTCCTGGCGCAACTCGCCGTCGGAAGTGAACAGCCGCCGGTCGGTTACGGTAAAGCTTTCCTGCTTTTTTTCAGACATAGATTCTTTCCTTGGATTACCTGAACGCTTCCGCGAACGGCAGGTTGGCGACACTGGCAGCGCTGCCGTCAGCCTCGACTTGCTTGCCGGGCGTCGCTACTTCGCGGCGGATATAACCCAGTGCCACCCGGCGCTCGCAGCCGACGAGTGGCAGGGAAGCGGCGCTGGTGATTTCGCCGACCTCCTTGCCGTCGACCAGAATCTTACTTCCCAGGACGGGCAGAGGCCCGCTGATTTCAAAGCCGGTGAATTTACGGCGCACCTGGCCGCGCGAGCGGATGCGCTCGACAATCTCCTGGCCAACATAGCAGCCCTTGGAAAAATTCAAGGCGCGTTCCTGCTCCGTTTCCTGGGGTAAGTCGCGTTCGCGGATGTCGATGCCATAGCGGGGAATTCCCGCGGCGATGCGCAACAGGTCGAGCGCCGCCGTCCCCACGGCTTTGGGTCCGGCTTTGACCAGCGCTCTGTAAACCGGGTCCAGGTCGCCGGGCGCGAGCCACAATTCAAACGATTCCACGCGCGGGTTATCGCCGCGTACGAGAGTCACCGCAGTTTGTTGGCAGGTCGCTGCGACAAATTGCAGAGGCCTGAGGTCGGGCACGGCAAGCCCCGCTGCCCGTAACGCTTCCCGGGACTTTGGTCCCGTGACTCCGATGGCTGCCAGCTTCTCGGCGGCCACTTCAACGTCGTCCATGATGATGTACTTGTCGAAGACGGCGAGGATCTTCTCCAACTGCGACTGGTCGGTATCAACCAGCAACGACTCTCCCCGATTGTAAGCGTACAAATCGCCCAGGATATGCCCTTGGGGATTGAGCAGGAAGGCGTAAACGCCCTGTCCGGGAGCGAGATCACGGATATTGTTGGTGACCATGCCGTTCAGCCAGCGCACCCGGTCGCTGCCGGTGAGTGAAACCTTCGTACGCGCGCTGAGGCTGTAAACTCCAGCGGAAGCAATCAGCGCCTGAAATTCGGCGCGAACGTCGCCCAAGTCGGCTGGCGGCGGAACGGTGGTCGAAGAGGGTGCGTCCACCGTGTTTTGTTGTGCGGTCACGCTCATTTTCTCGTGCTCTGATTATATAGCGCTCCGGTGGAGCACGGGCATCTCCGCCCCGATTTGCCGCGAGACGGGCGGGGACGCCCGTCCTCCACATTTCATTTCTTTCTCTTTTCTTTCTTTGCTCCCCGCCGACCGAGTTGATAGTCTTCCATCCTGTGAGCCCCAAAAAACGTATCGCTATCATCCCCGGAGACGGCATAGGGCCCGAGGTCATCGCCGAGGCTGTGAAAGTCGTCGAGGCTTCGGGCGCCGGCGTCGAGATGACCCATTTCGACTGGAGCGCCAATCGTTACCTGGCGGACGGCGTTACCGTCCCGCCCGACGGCTTCGCCATGCTGGAACGCGATTTCGACGACATCCTGCTGGGTGCCTTCGGCGACCCGCGTGTGCCTTCAAATATCCACGCCAAGGAAATCCTCCTGGGTATGCGCTTCAAGATGGACCTTTACGCCAACGTCAGGCCAGTGCGTTTGCTGGACGCTTCACTCTGCCCGCTGAAAGGAGTCGAACCCCGGGACATCGATTTCGTGGTGGTCCGCGAAAACACCGAAGGCGTTTACGTGGACGCGGGCGGCGTCTTCAAGCAGGGCACGCCGGATGAGGTCGCCGTGCAGGAAGACATCAACACCAGAAAGGGTGTGGAGCGGGTGGTCCGCTATGCCTTCGAATATTGCGAGCGTCACAAGAAGCACGATGGCACGCCGCGCCAACGCGTGTTGATGTGCGACAAATCGAACGCCATGACCTACGCCGGAGGACTGTGGCAGCGGGTGTTCAAGGAGGTGGGCCGGGAGTATCCCCAGATCACTTCGCAGCACATGTACGTGGACGCGCTCTGCACCCAGATGGTGCGCGATCCGCGGCAGTTCGATGTGATCGTGACCAACAACCTGTTTGGCGACATCATCACCGATCTGGCCGCCGGGCTGCAGGGCGGCCTCGGCATGGCCGCCAGCGGAAATATTCATCCCGGAAAAACGTCCATGTTCGAGCCGGTGCACGGCTCCGCGCCGCCTCTTGCGGGTAAGAACGTCGCCAATCCCCTGGGCGCGATTCTCACGGCAGCGATGATGCTGGCGCACCTGGGCTTGACCCAGGAGGCGGAAAAGATCGAGGCTGCCGTGCACGAAGCGGTGCAGCAAAAGAAAATCACGCCGGACGTCGGCGGCAGTCTGGGTACGCAGGATGCGGGGGAGTGGGTAGCGAAGCGGATCGCAGCCTGAGTATCCGCAGCGGCTGAAGCCGCCCCCCCTTGTGCGGCTGTTTTCGCACGGCTGAAGCCGTGCGCTTCCACGGAGGCGACGAACCGGGTCCCGGTGGAAGGGCACGGCTTTCAGCCGTGCCAACAAAAGGAGTCAGGCGACCGGCTTTAGCCGCTGTAGCGCCTCATCGATCGCGAACCCCGCATGGGCGGACGAATACGGATAGTCCTGGGGAAATTCGACGAGCCCGGCGCGAACAGGGTTCAGATGAATGTAGCGCCGATGTTTCTCGAAATCCGTCCAATCGTGAATCCGATGATTGGTAAAGCTCCGTTGCCAGATTTCCATTCTTGAAGCAGTCTCCTTCATGAAGCGATGGGAATAGCCGCCCTTGATGAATTGCATAGCGCGTTCGAGCGTGACCGCAGGTTTGGGGGCGAGCAGCAGATGAATGTGATCACGCATGATGACGAATTCGTAGAGTTGAAAGATGCCGCGCTCACGGTAGGCGAACAAAGTGTCCAGAAACAAATTGGCGGCGCGTTCGGATTGGAACAGGGAGCGACGTCCCCAGGTTACAGATGTGACGAAGAATGTGCGCTCGGCAAAATTATCCACAGCGGCTGAAGCCGCCTCCTCCTGCGGCTGTTTTCGCACGGCTGAAAGCCGTGCGCTTCCACGGTGCTGCCTGCGGCACGCGCCTCAGAACGAGTCGGGATCGAGTGTCACGCGTGGAGGGGCTGCGAAGATGTGATGTCCATCACATGAAGTGACCGAGATTCCTGGAATGGGAGACGCGCCCCTACAGGCCAGGCATTCGCTAACTCCGCCGGCCACTCAGCAGCGCCAGTTCACGCCATTTCCAGTGGCAATCGACATCGCGAAACCCAATCTCCCGCAGCCATTGCAGCTGCGTTTCCAGAGCCAGCAACTGGTTGGAAGGGTCTTCCGTCTGTCCCGTACATCCGATGTGCCGCAGGAATTCTTCATGAAGCTCGGGCGTAGGAGACGCTACATGCTCGAGATTGCAAAATACGCCGCCGGGGTTCAGCCGGGCATAAATCTCAGCGTAAAGTGACCGCTTGCGTTCGTGGGTGAGATGATGAATTGCAAAGCTGGACACTACGGCGTCAAAGCTGCCGGACTCGGGAAGGGGACTCTCCAGATTGTGAGCCACGACCGTGACCGAGGGATCGCCGGCAAAACGCTTGCGCACGGCGTCCAGCATGGCGGGAGAAAAATCAATGGCCACCGCGGTAGCTTCAGGATGCACCAATTTGACCAGGGCAAGCAGCCGTCCGTCTCCGGTCCCGAGGTCGAGAATCCGCTGGACGGCTGGCGGGATGAATTCCAGAAGGGTGGATTCGCCTTCAACCCGGTGCGGAATGGAGTCGGCACGGCCCAGGTAGTCCAGCGCGTGTTCGGTTGAGGCCCATAGATTAACGCTCATCTGAAAAGTATAAACTCATATCCAATGGCTAAATTGAAGGTGGGTGGCAAGCGGCGTCGGGCGTGGATCGTTGAAGTTGTCTTGCTTGGCCTGCTGTTCGTCGTCCCCGGGCGGGGGTGGGCGGGACAGCCGACGGAAGCGCGGAAAGCCGCGGGCGAGTCGCCCGCGACCACACAACCAACCACTCAGCCGACCACTCAGGCCCCTGCCACTGAGCCGAGGATCTCGCCCCAGGAAGCGGAGAGACTCTTCCGCTCGGTGGATGAGATTCTTCGCTTTGCCAGCAAGGACACCTTGCTTCCCATCAAGCATGAAGTCAAGCGGCAGTTGGTTAGCCGCGATGAAGTGGAACGCTACGTCAGCAAGCACACCAGCGAGGATGAAGACGCCAAACGCCTGCGCCGTTCCGAACTCGTGCTCAAGAAATTCGGGCTGCTGCCGCGAGACTTCGACCTGGGAAAATTCCTGCCGCTGCTCTTAAAAGAGCAGGTCGCGGGATACTACGACCCCAAGACCAAGACGGTCAATCTTCTCGACTGGCTGGGCGCGGACCAGCAGAAGCCGGTCCTGGCGCACGAACTGACCCATGCGCTGCAGGACCAGTCTTTCAATCTCGAAAAATACATGAAGCCGGTGGATGCCGATCTCGCTAAGAAAAAGGAAATCACCGCACAAGACATCGAGAATGATGAGGTCAGCACCACGCGGCAGGCCGTGGTCGAGGGCCAGGCCATGGTCGTGCTCGTGGACTACATGCTGGAGCCCATGGGCCTGTCGCTGAAGAATTCGCCGCAAGTAGTTCAGAGTTTGAAGGACGGCATGCTGGCCGGGACGCCGGACTCGGTCGAATTCCGCAACGCGCCCATATACATGAAGGAAGCGCTGACTTTTCCCTATCGTTACGGCATCGACTTCATCGCCGAACTGCTGATCAAGGGGGGAAAAGACCAGGCTTTCGCCGAGCTTTTTCGCAACCCTCCGCGCACCACGCGGCAGATTATGGAGCCACAGACCTATCTTTCGGGTGAGCGTCTGGAGCCCATGCACATGCCCGACCTGCGGCAGATTTTCAGGAATTACGACCGCTTCGATGTGGGTGCGGTGGGTGAGTTCGATGTGGCCGTGCTGATTGACCAGTATGCTGGATCTCCAATTTCGAACCAGCTGTATCCGCACTGGCGAGGAGGTTATTACTATGCCGTGCGGCCCAAAGGCGATCCGGCCGCAGCCTTGGCCCTGCTCTATACCTCGCGCTGGTCCACTCCGGAAAAGGCGTCCAATTTTGCCGCGATCTATGCCGCGGGGCTGAGCAAACGCTACCTGCATGTGCAGGACATGCCGGAAGCTGGAAAGGTACCGGCGATCGAGACGGCCGCACTGGGTCATTTGACCGGCAAGCGAGCCTGGATGACCGAAGACGGGCCGGTCGTCATCGATGTGCAGGGCGACACGGTCATGGTTACCGAGAGCCTGGACCAGGCCACAGCGGACAAGCTGGACCAAGAAGTATTTGGAACGATCGCAGCCGCAAGATAGATTTTTTGATTGTGTGGGACCGAGTGAGTCCGAGTGGGACCTGGTCTCCGACCCAGTCCCACTCACTTGCCCTGTATAATCACCCCTTTGTCACCAGCTTTGTCGGTCGATAGGAGACCTTTGCCACAAGCAGAAATTGGAATCATTGGGGGCAGCGGGCTGTACTCCATGCCTGGCCTGACCAAAGTCAAAGAAGTACGCGTGAAGACGCCCTTCGGGAAGCCTTCAGACGCCTACATCCTCGGCCAGCTGGAGGGCCGCAGAGTCGCGTTCCTGGCCCGTCATGGTCGGGGACATTGCATTCTTCCCACCGAGCTCAATTTCCGGGCCAACATTTACGGCTTCAGGCAGCTGGGCGTGGAGCGGATTGTTTCCATTTCCGCCGTGGGCTCGCTGAAGGAGGAGCACAAGCCGCTGGAGTTCGTGATCCCGGACCAGTTCTTCGACCGCACCCGCCACCGCGTGGATACCTTTTTCGGAAACGGCATCGTGGTCCACATTGCATTCGCTGATCCCGTCTGCCCCCAACTCTCGCAGGTGGTAGAAGGCGCGTGCAGAAAAGCTGGGGTCACGGCCAAGCGCGGCGGCACCTACGTGTGCATGGAAGGGCCGCAGTTTTCTACCAAGGCCGAATCCAGTGTCTATCGCGGCTGGGGCATGGACGTGATCGGCATGACCAACCTGCAGGAAGCCAAGCTGGCCCGCGAGGCGGAAATTTGCTACGTCACGGTGGCGATGGTGACCGACTACGACTGCTGGCATCCGCATCATGATTCGGTGACTGTGGACCAGATCGTCGCCGTCCTGCTGAAAAATGCGGAGAACGCAGCCCGGGTGGTGCGCGAGACGGTGGCCGCCATGCCCGAAGAGCGGAGCTGCAAATGCGGCTCCGCGCTGGCGCACGCTATTCTTACCGAGCGCAGCAAAATTCCCACGGCTACCCGTCAGAAATTGAAACTCATTCTCGATAAATATCTGAAAGCCAAGAAAGCATGAGCATCGTAGCAGTTGGTTCAGTGGCCTTCGATACCATTGCCAGTCCGTCGGGAAAAGTGGAAGACGTTCTGGGCGGCGCGGCCACGTATTTTGCCTTGGCAGCCAGCTATTTCACCGATGTGCGCGTGGTCGCAATTGTAGGCGAGGATTTCACCGCCGAGCACGAGAATGTCCTGAAAAGGCGCGGGGTGGATACGCGTGGCATTGAACATGCCAAAGGGAAGACGTTTCGCTGGGGCGGACAGTACCTGGACAATTTGAATGAGGCGAAGACCGACTTCACCGACCTCAACGTATTTCAGAATTTTCAGCCCCACATCCCGTCCCACTACCAGGACTCGCAGTTTCTGTTTCTGGCCAATATCCAGCCCGACCTGCAGGCCATGGTGCGGCGGGAGATGAAGACGGTGCGCATGACCGGCGGCGACACCATGAATTACTGGATCAACAACGCCCGTCCGCAGCTGGCCGAAACTCTGAGGCTGGTGGACGTGCTGTTGATCAACGATACCGAGGCCAAAAGCCTGGCGGCAGAGAGCAACCTGCCGCGGGCCGCGCTGAAAGTGCTGGCCATGGGGCCGCAGGCGCTGGTGATCAAGCACGGCGAATACGGCGCCACCATCTTCTTCCGCGAAGGCGCGTACGGCATCGGCCGCCATCCCTTTCGAGCTCCGGCGCTGCCCATTGAAGAAGTCAAAGATCCGACGGGGGCGGGTGATTCTTTTGCCGGCGGCTTCATGGGATACATCGCCTCGCAGGGAGAATTGAGCCGCGAGGTCCTGAAGCGCGCGCTTTTCTACGGCGGCGTGATGGGATCGTTTGCGGTGGAGCGTTTTGGCACCGAGCGATTGCAGTCGCTCACGCGGGAAGAAATTGATGCCCGCTTTCAAATCTTCCGTGAGTTGACTCACCTGGAATGAGCGCGCAGCCGATCCGGCGCTGGGACCAGGAAACCGCCCTGCTGGCATGGCTTGCCGCATTCGTTTCGCTTCTTTCCTTTCTGTTTTATCTCCGGCGCGGCGAAATCCTGCTTTATGGAGATGCGGTGGCGCACATCAACATTGCCCGCCGGGTTTTCGATTCCCGCACCCCGGGGCTGCTGCAACTGGGGACTGTCTGGTTGCCGCTGCCCCACCTGCTGATGATTCCATTTCTGCTTTCCAACTGGATGTGGAAGACAGGAGTCGGCGGATCGATTCCCTCGATGGCCGCCTACGTCTTCGGAACGGTCGGGATTTTCCGGCTGGTGCGCCGGGTGCTGGGCGCCGCATCGGAGTGCCGCCCGATGTTCAGGTTCACTCCATGGCTGGCTGCAATCGTCTACGCCGCCAACCCGAACCTGATTTACCTGCAGGCCACGGCCATGACCGAACCGCTCTATCTGGCCCTGTTTATCTGGGCCCTTGTGTATTTCATCGAATTTGTGCAGGAGTGCAGCCGGCCCGTCGAAAGCGCGAACCCGCCCGCCAAGTCCGCCCTGGTCAAATGCGGGATTTGCCTGGCTGCGGCCTGCCTGACCCGCTACGACGGCTGGTTTCTCGCGGTGGTAATATGCGTCGCCGCGCTTGCCGTGGGACTTCCGGCCAATCAACCGGGCCTCAGATTCCGGCTGGCAAAGTTCATTCTGGTGGCGGCAGCCGCCCCGGCCTTGTGGCTGGCCTACAACGCGATCGTCTATCGCAATCCGCTGGAATTCGCCAACGGCCCATATTCGGCGAAGGCCATCGAACAGAGGACGCCGGGAGCCTTCCATCCCGGCAGCCATGATCTTCCCACTGCCTTCAGCTATTTTCTTAAGTCGGCGGAGGTGAATCTCGCCGCGGAGCGCTGGCAAAAGCTCTGGATCCTGCTGGCATTGGCGGGAGTGGTTGCGAGCCTGGTTCGGAAGCGCTTTCAGGGTCGACTGTGGCCGCTGCTCCTGCTCTGGGTCCCGGTGCCGTTCTACGCGCTTTCCGTTGCTTACGGCGGCGTGCCCATTTTTATGCCCGTGTGGTGGCCGTTCTCCTATTACAACGTGCGCTACGGACTGGAATTGCTTCCGGCATTCGCGGTGTTTGGGGCTCTGGCAGTTTACTTTGCCGTGGAGCTGATGCGGCGCCGCGCCTACAGGTTTTCAATGGTCGCGGCGGTCGTGATCTTCGTGGCGGCGAGCTACGGCTTGATCTGGTCGGCCCCGGTCTGCCTCGGTGAAGCCAGGGTCAACTCGCCCGGGCGCGTCGCCGTGGAACGGGAACTTGCCGACTTTCTCAAGGCCCTGCCTCCGGATTCGACGCTGCTCATGTACCTGGGCGAGCACGTCGGGGCGTTGCAGCAAGCCGGCATCCCGCTGCGACGGGTGATCAACGAGGGTAACCACCGCACCTGGAAGCAGCCGCTCGACCGAGATGGATTGTGGGAACGGGCGCTGGCCGATCCTCCGCGATACGCCGACTTCGTTATTGCCTTCGAGGGTGATGCTGTTTCTACCGGGGTACAGAAGCGGGACCTTCTGCCTCTGGCGGTGATTCATGCTTCGGGAGCCCACCAGGCAACCATCTACAGAACTCGCGCCCCGTCCCGGTAATCATCTGGGTTAACTTGCGGGCCGGGAAGCCGGCAGGGGCGAAGTTTTCCGGTGATAAAATCCAGCCACCTAAGGTTCCATGCCACTCGTGCAACATATCCACGAAGTCCTCGTGAGCGAGATGTCTTCGGCTGGGGTTTACCTGTTGCGTCTGGTGCTGGCGGCAGTCCTGGGAGGTGTGATCGGACTGGAGCGCGAGATCAAGCATCGTCCCTCCGGCCTGCGCACCAATCTTTTTATATGCGTCGGCGCCGCGCTGTTTACCTTACTCTCGGATGCGCTGGCGCTCCGCTACATCGGCGACCACACCCGTATTGCGGCGCAGATCATTCCCGGCATCGGATTCATCGGGGCGGGCTCCATCCTGCACAATCGGGACAATCTGGTGACCGGCCTCACCTCTGCTGCCACTCTGTTCGTGGTGGCCTCGGTTGGCATGGCGGTGGGAGGAGGGCTATATCTCACTGCGATTTTTGCCACGGGACTCATTCTGGTTTGCCTGTTTCTGCTGGGCAATGCCGAGCAGAAACTCAATCTCAAGC
>JBARIF010000678.1:0-1556 GCA_049799615.1 Terriglobales bacterium | reverse complement strand
CCTCCGGACCGGTGCCATGTTGATACGCGAAGCTCCATCTTGATGAGTTCCGCCGGATGCTCCGTCGTGAATAACGGACAGAAGGCCGTTCTGGCACAACAGCTCAGCCGCGTCGCTGATCGCTGAGAACGGGATCCCGGAGCGCTCCGCAATGTCCAGCAGATAGTGTCCGCCATCAGAAAGATTTAGCACCCACAGGCGCGCGTTGATCTCCAATCCGATAGCGTCACCGCCTGTTGGCCGATAGAGATTTCGCTTGCCCAGTTGTGGCTCACAGCAAGGGCTCAGGTTGAGATAGCACCGGTTGCGTTCAAGCACGTCCACGATGCTAGCGCAAACACTAAGCGATTCGGCCAGTTGCAGCGGGTGAATGAAGTCGAGATTGTCAACCGAAGTGTGGTATTCGGGAAACGTGCCCCAAACGCTTCTCATTAGACATCCTATGGGGAGATTGAAACCCGGCGAGCAGTACTGCCGCTCGTCATACCCGTACGGGGAGAACTCCAGTATCTCCGCGGATTTGCTGTGGTGGCGCAGAACATGCACCGCCGCCCGGTCTATCTCGGCATTCCCGCGTCGGCTCTTCTTGTAGTGGAACCCACCCGCGTCTCCAACGCCCGTCAAGACCAACCCGTGGCGGATGCGTCCAACCGTCTCGCGGTTTCGCGCGAGCCACGTGATGGCCCCGATCGTACCAGGAATAAATAGGAACCGATACGAGTAACGAGGATCCCGTCCGGACAATAACTGTGCCAGAAAAGTGGCCACGGTGACTCCCGAAAGATTGTCATTTGCCAAGGACGGATGACAGGCATGACACGAGATCAGAACCTCGTCGGTAGAGCGACCGCGCAAATAGTACTCCCCATATGTCAAGTTTCCGTCTTCGAGAGAAGAGTCAATGCATACCTCGTAGTCGCCGTCCTCGAGCCCCAGCATCTGCTTGTGGGACAAACAGAATCCCCAGTTCTCCTGATAGTAAGAAGTGCGGTAGGGGATCCAGTCAGGATGTTCGGGAAGCGTAAACAGGTGCGGCTTCAGCTGACTTAATGACATTGTCGCCTGCACCGGCGTGCTGTAGTTCAGCACATGCAGATTGCACTGGCGGAAATCCACAACCCGTTTTCCATCAGGACCCTTAATATAGGCATCTCGAATGTTCCACTCTTTGGGGACCGTCCAGTCGAAAACCGGGGTCCCCGATGGCACCTCAGACATCTCTAACGGGATGCGGTCCTGGATCATCGTCAAGGTCCGCCGGATCCCGTTTCCGGTGATACTCCGGCAGATTGGGTAAAGGTCTACGGCGAAGCGGTACAGTTCCTGACCGATTTCCGTCGGGTTTCTCCGGTCGAGTTCCTTCAGCAAGTACATTGCAATTCTTCGAAGTTCCGGTAGGTCCGGTCCCGCTCGGAAATCACTTCCAGCTGGCCTGGACACGTAACTTGAAATGCCGGATCATCCCATCGCACTCCCGAGCTAACTCCGGATGATAGAACTTCGACATCTGATGGATGGGCTGCAGGCAGAAGGTCAAACGCTGCGGCCCTTAGAGA
>JBARIF010000677.1:0-4058 GCA_049799615.1 Terriglobales bacterium | reverse complement strand
CGTCTGGGCGGTGATCTTCGCCCCCATCATTTCGAGCGGCGCGATGATGCGCGCCATGGGGCGGCGGGAAAGCGATTCATCGCCGGTAAGCTGGCTCGCGAAATCCTGTCCCGCCAGAATGCCGGTCAACATGCGCATGGTGGAGCCGGAGTTCCCACAATCGAGAGGCGCCTTGGGAGCCCGCAATTTCGGGCCGCGACCGTGAATGACCACGCTGTTCCCGGTGCGCTGCACCTGGGCACCCAGGGCGCGCACGCAGCTCAGAGTGCTGGCACAATCGGCGCCGGTAGAAAAATTCTCCAGCCGCGTATCGCCTTCCGCGATAGCCGACAACAGGGCGTAGCGGTGCGAAACTGATTTGTCCCCGGGCAACCGCAGCGCTCCGGCCACACTCCGGACGGGACGCATGATGACAGTGGAAGTCAAATTCATCGCTTGATGAGCAAGTCTTGATGCGCCGGCAGGCGCTCTTGATCTGAAATCAGAAATCTGCAATCAGAAATCTGCAATCGTCAGGCCAATGCCTTGGCCTCGTCTGTGGCTTCCTTCAGAATCTCCGGCGGCACTTCCCGAATGGCGAGGTGGAATTCGAACATAGGGGTTTCCGTCCCCCGTCCCCAGCGATTGACTTCCCAATGGGCGCGAACGAACTTCACTTCCGGATGCCCGGCCAAATCGAGCAACAGAGGATGCTGGCCGCGGTAGAACTTCTGGGGAAACGCAGTCAGCGCTTTCGTCCCCCAGGCCCCGCCGTCGGTGGAGCCGTAGACGCTAACGTCCAAGGCTTCCTGCTCGATAATGTTGGTGATGTCCAGGGTCAGCAGGAAGACGCGGCTGGACGCTCCGCCGATGTCGAGCGTCGGCCCATCGCCCTTGGCGCTGGCTACGGTCTTTTCGGGAATTAGGAGAGTATTGATCGTCGTCGGTGAAGGCATGCCGGAAGAATTGTAACAAAGCCCGGCAAGTCGCATGTGGGCGCGAGCGTCCACGCTCGTGCAGGGCCGACGCAATTCGATGTAGGCCTCGGCGTCTCGGCCGTGCCGACCCGGCGCGATTTGACGCACGCCCCTTCGTCTACGCTCGTGCAGGGCGTCCTAGTGCTGCAGCACGAGCGGGACGCTCGCGCCTACATTCCGTCGAAGAACTGGCGCAGCAGTTTGCCAACTTCAGCGGGCTGCTCCCAGGGTGAATAGTGGCCGGCGTGCCGGATGATCTTCAGTTCGCTGCCGGCGATATTTTGCCGCATCAACTCGGCTTCCGGAGGCCCGGTGACGATGTCTTCATCCCCGGTCACAATCAAGGTTGGCACATTGATCGTTTTCAGGTCCGGCACCGAATCCGGCCGCTCCGCCATGCCGCGCTGCACCTGGGCAACGTTTCCGGCGGACATCTTTCGCATCATGCGCAAAGCGCCATCCACCAGGTCGGGACGACTCTGGCGCGTAGTCTGCCCCATCAATTTTGGAACCATGCTCTCGAAGAAGGGCTCGGTGCCCCGCTCCAGAACCTCGGCGGCAGCCTGCAATCGGCCGGCTTTCGCTTCCGGAGAGTCGGGCGGCGCCTTGGTGTTGCACAGCGCCAGCGCCGCGACTCGCCCGCGATATCGCCGCCAGAACTCAAACAGCACATAGCCGCCGATTGAAACTCCCGCCAGCGGCACCCGCCCCAGTTCCGCGTGATCAAGAATTCTCGCGATATCGGCTGCCTGCTTCTCCATGGTGGCTGGCCCTTCTCCGGCGGATGATTCACCATGTCCACGCAAGTCGGGAAGGATCAGTTGATAGCGGGACAGGGCCTGCGCCACAGGCAGCCAGAATTCATGATGCACCGGAAAAGGATGGAGCAGAACTAGCGGCGGTCCGCTCCCTAGCACCCTGTAGGCAATCTCTGCGTCGCCACTCGTGAGGTGAATCATCGCCCTATGTGTGGGTCGGATGGTGTTGGTGGGACACTCTTGTCCGATGCTTTTGACTTTGACTTTGAGGTCCAGGAACCGATGTCAGCCCCCCCACATCCATCCTCAAAATCAACCCCAAAGACGTCGGACAGAGCCTGCCCTGAGCGAAGTCGAAGGGTGTCCGACCCACACACACGCATCCAATTTACGACGCCTCAGCGTGATGTCCCTGGGGCACTTCAGCCCTCAGCGGTTCTTCCGGCATCACTATCCAGGCGATGGGATACGAGAGCAAACCGATACCAGTCATCACCGCCGTAACCAACCACACCAGGCGGACCAGGGTCACATCGAGATCGAAGTATTCCGCGAAGCCGGCACAGACTCCTGCAATCTTGCGGTCGCCACGAGGGCGTACCAGACGCCTGCGCGCTACCGCGCTCCCGATTCGCTTGCCACAATAAGCGCAATGACTGGCGTCATCCTGAATCACCTTGCCACAGTAATTGCAGTACATGATCTCCTCCACACTCAACATATCTACTCAACATTACGTACCATGACACCAGAAGGTTCCCAAGCCTAGTTCTCCCGATAAGCCTCTTTCATCCGTTTGCGCGCCGTCTCCGCCGGCACCGAGTTGGCATCTTTCGTCACCACCGCCTGATACTTGGCCAGCGCCAGATCGCGCTTTTGCAATACATCGTACATCTCCCCGGCCCCCAGGTTGGCCTTCTGCAACGCCTCTTCATCCGGCAGCGGGGCTTGTCCCACCTGTTCGTATGCGGCCGCGGCCCCACTGTAGTCCTTCTGGGCGCGCAGCAGATCACCCAGGCTGAGGGCGGCGATTTCATAGTGCAGACCGGGGTAGTGTCCTTCCCTGCCCGCCTGCCAGATTCTTCGATAAACCGCCACTGCCTCCTGATTGTGCCCGGCGGCGCGCAGCAGGTGGCCCTCCTCCAGCGCCAGCAGTACGTCCTGGGGAAATCGCGGAACCAGCGCGCGCACAATCGGCAAGGCTTCATCGTAGCGGTGCTCGCGGCGCAGAAACACCGCCAGCAGGATCTGTGCATCGATGCTGGTCTCGTCGTTCCCCTGGGCACACTCTCTAAGGTATTGGAGGCCCTTTTCCTTGTTTCCTCCCAGCCCTACCATCGAAGCTGCCACCTTCACACCCCAGGGCAAACTTCCGACAACGTAGTTGTGCGCCCCCACGATCAACTTGGCCTCCACCGTGGAGGGAGAGAGTTCGAGCACGCGTTCGTGATCGCGGCGCGCCCCAACGGCGTTCCGCAGGGCGGAAAACCAGGCGCGTTCGATCAGCGCGGTGTAGGTGGAAAACTGGGCCCGGGTCACGCCGCGCGCGTAGAGCGCGTCCACATCGTTCGGGTTTGCCGCCAGGCGCTTCTCCTCGAGCTGCAGGGCCCGCGCGACCAGATTCCTGATTTGCTCCTTTACCTTCGGGTCTGCGGGACGGTGCGGCGCGGAAATAAAAGTGTCGTTCGCGTATTCGCCCGTGTTCAGCACTCCCATGCGATAGAGTTCCCGGAACAAGGTCGCGGTCAAGAGGTGATTGACCGCGAAGGGATCGTCGGGATGCCGCGCCAGCACCTGTTCAAACTCCTGCACCGCCCGGTCGTAGTCGAGGTTGTAGAAATGGTTGAACGCGGTCAGGTTCAGCGGATCATGGGGACGGTAGGCGAGTGAGGCAGGATTGGCATCTGGCGACGACGCCATGGCCAGCGCAGCCACTAGGACGCAGCTGAGAAGCAGAAGAGCGCGGCGTGGAAGGGGAAAAGCCAATTCTCTGTCGTCCGGGGTCGCTGACCTTTAGTTTACCTGAAGCCGGCCAGCGTCCGCCGTGAACCAAAAAGGTTAAGATTCGCGTCGAACTGAGGGAAGGAAACTGTGCCTATAATCAGGCTCCAGAATTAGTTTTTCATAATCAGTCGAGCGCATCTTTCCTAGTGCCAGCGGTAATTCTTGCGCGATTAGAGACGGCCGTCTTCGGGCTCGATCGCAAAAGAATCGGCGTTTCAGCGACTTAGCAATCTTGGGCTTTTGGTCACCGGCTTGCGATCTGAGGAAAGCGAGGATTGTGATGCCTAACGTCGTGCCCGATGCGCAACACGAGTTCTGGCGGCCTCCTGTAGTCCCGGGC
>JBARIF010000676.1:0-2677 GCA_049799615.1 Terriglobales bacterium | reverse complement strand
AGATAGACCGATTGCCGCTTGGCTTCGTGCAGGTTGGGATAGATGGTGAGTTCCTGGGGTAATTCCACGACCGCCCAGCGCTCGGCGATGCGGAAGCTCCCAGAGTAACGCAGGTAAACGCGCGCTGCGGCCGCCGTCCCCCGCTTGCGCGGCTGAACTGAATATTCTGCCTCCGCTTCACTGCGTGGCGAAGCGGTCATCGTCATTTGCGGAGGTTCCATACACAGCGAAGACGGAAGCGCATCCAGCACCTGAATATGGAGAGTCGATTTGGAATTGTTGATCGCGGTAATCCTGGCTTGTGACCTGACCGAGAGCGCGAGCGGCGCCATCCAGGTTCGGCGGATGCGGATCTCCCGAGGCTTGGGCAGAGATAAAAGATCAGCCACCCAAACCGCGAACAGAAGCACATCCCATGCGGCCACGGCATAGGCAAAGCGGTGGTCAACGAAGGCGGGCACCAGCCACACCAATCCAACCAGCACGAAGAGAAAGAATCTATACCCGAAGGAGAAACCCAGCCGCTTCGAGGGCCGCGCCTCGCTTTCGACCGCAGCCGGAATCATGGCCGACCACTCGCTCATTTGGGTAACTCAACCGCGCGGACTACGTCCTGAATCACCTGGTCAGGGGTGATGCCTTCGAGATCGGCTTCCGGCTTCACTACGACTCTGTGACGAAACACCGGCAGCACGGCCTGCTTGATGTCGTCGGGAATCAGGTAGTCGCGGCCGTCCATGGCCGCCATGGCCTTGGAGAAGGTCAGCAGGTTGACCGCGGCCCGGGGACTCGACCCCAGCGACAACGCTGGCCAGTCGCGGGTGCGCCGCGCAATTTCAATGATGTAGGCAAAGAGAGCCTCTTGCACCTTTACCCCCCGAATCTCTTCCCGCGCCTGCTGCAATAATCCCGGCTCCACGGTTGCGATTTCAATCTGATCGAGATGATCTGCGTCGAAACCATTTTGCACATTCACCAGCAACTGGATCTCTTCCTTGGCCGCGGGATAGGGAACGTTGATCTTTACCAGGAAACGGTCCAGTTGGGCCTCGGGCAGCGGGTACGTGCCTTCAAAGTCCACCGGGTTCTGGGTGGCGAAGACGGTGAAATTCGGCGAGAGCACATGCCGGTCTCCATCGATCGTGACCTGCCTCTCCTGCATGCATTCGAGCAGCGCGGCCTGGGTGCGGGGCGGCATGCGGTTGACTTCGTCCACCAGCAGCAGGCTGGTAAAGACGGGCCCCTGGTGCAACTGGAAGACGCTGGTGGAGAGGTTCAGAATTTTGGTGCCAATGATGTCCGCTGGCATCAGGTCGGAAGTGCACTGCACCCTTTGGAAATCCAGACCGAGAATGCGCGACAGGGTCTTGACCGCCAGCGTCTTGGCCACCCCGGGGACGCCCTCCAGCAGCGCATGGCCCTGGGAAAGCAGCGCCACCAGGCACTGGCTCTTCAATTCTTCCTGGCCGACAACCACTTTCCCCATTTCCTGCCGGACGTGCGCTGCCAGTCTTACGACTGCTTCCATACTCACTTCTCCCCTTGCGGCGATCGAATCAATTTCAAGCGCACGGCGTAGTCGAACAGGGCCTGCACCAGTCGCAGCGCCGTGGAGGCTGGGACATTGGGATCATACCGGCACGACTCGCTCTCTGACAGGGTTCGGGTGAAGTCTTCATCCTGAAGTCCCCAGCGCTGGCGCACGGCGCGTCCAAGATCGTCCACGCTGGCGCTATTCGACAGCCCCAGGCGGCGCGTCAGCAGATAACGAAAGCGCTGGTAGGAAATCTCCACTGCTACACTGCCCGCCTTCACATGTTCGTAGAGTGATCCCAGCGTGCGCACGAACTCCAGGGGCGAGAGCCGCACTTCGTCCTGCGGAATCCAGACCGGCCCGCTGCGGCGCGAGTAGGTAAGCAGGATCGCTACCGCGAAGACCGCAAGCTGCAAGCCAATCCAGCCGATCACCCGACTGCTGGCATTCGTCCCCGCCGCGTGTTCGTATCCGTGGACATACTCGTCCCACAGAACTTCATTTTGGCTGGGGCTGCCCACCGCTGCCAGCAGGAATTCCAGGTTCCCCGTTTCCTTCAGGCCAGCATTGGTAAGTGGAGTGGCCTCGGCCAGCCAGAGCACTCTGCCCTCGCCAATGGTGTACTCGACCACCACCGGCTTGTCGGGCTCGCCGTACAGACCCACCGCACCGGTGCTGGGGCGCCAGTAACCCTGGGGGGCCATCGTGATCTCGGGCACGCTCCGGGTTATGGGAGAAGGCGAAAGCGCGGGGATTTGCCTCCACGTTGTATTACTCAACGGATCGGGAGTCGCTTCATTCAGCGGAAGATAGTATCCGGAGAACCGGCCGGCTGCGATCAGCCGCCCCCCGCTCCAGAGAAATTGCTCCAGCTTGTCCCGTTCCTCCTTCGGGGGGAAGGTAGCGGGCTGCACGATCACCAGCGTCTTGCCTTTCGGGTCGGTCAGTTCATTCAGCGGACGTTCCCACGTCTGCACCCGGTATCCCGATTCCTGCAAAAGCAGGAACGCAGCCTTGCATCCACCCGAAGTGGCCGAGTAGGCGCTGGGGATGTCCTGGTCAGAGCTGCTGTTACGAACCAGCAGGAGGGCGGCACAGACCAGAAAAAGGAATACCCCGGCACTGATAAGGAGAATCTTGCGG
>JBARIF010000675.1:0-8621 GCA_049799615.1 Terriglobales bacterium | reverse complement strand
GCCTTCACGGCTCCGCGCGACGCCGGACGGCTGCTTGTCCACTGCGCCGATCCCTGGTCGCCTGCGATATCCGCCATGGTGCGGCCGGTGAGCGCCGACTCGTCGTACTGCTCGATGTCATAACCTTTAACCACAGCATCGTCCTGCTTCTTGATCAGCAACCACTCCGTCCCCTTGGTGCCGGGACGCCGCGAGCGCATGTGAATCAACGCGAAATCGCCGTTGAGTTTTTTGCCATGCAGCCTGATCTTAAAATCACCCTTCTTCAGCATGGCCGAGGCTTCCGCGTCGGTCCCAGGAACGAATTTCCCGTTAACCGGTTCGGGCGACAGCGGTTCCCATGTGCCTACATCCCAGACCATCACCGTGCCCGCTCCATAATTGCCTTCAGGAATGGTGCCTTCGAAGTCAAAGTACGAAACCGGATGATCTTCCACTTGCATAGCCAGGCGTTTGTCGGCGGGATCGAGGGAAGGGCCCTTGGGCACGGCCCAGGACTTGAGCACGCCTTCCATCTCCAGGCGGAAATCGTAGTGCAGACGCGTAGCCCGGTGCTTTTGCACTACGAAGCGATGCCTGGACTTCTTTTCCAGCTTGGGAGGGGGTTCGGGGGTGGCCTCAAAGCGCCGTTTACGTTTGTATTCGTCCAGAGACACCGGGTCATTTTAGCCCACTACACCACTTCACCCCGGAGGAGGAATGGGGGCGTTTATAATTCACGCCAGCCATGCCCCTAACAAAGGGTACACGGCTTGGTCCGTACGAGATTGTGGCCCAGGTGGGAGCGGGTGGAATGGGCGAGGTGTACAGCGCTCGTGACACGCGCCTCGATCGTGTGGTCGCGATTAAGGTTCTCCCCCTCCATCGCTCGGACCAGGCGGACGCGCGGGAACGCTTCGAGCGTGAAGGGCGGGCCATTGCCGCGCTCAATCATCCCCACATCTGCCAGCTCTACGACGTGGGCTCCGAGGGGGCGATCAACTACCTGGTCCTGGAATTTCTGCAGGGCGAAAGCCTGGCGGACCGTCTGGTCAGGGGCCCGTTTGCGCTGAGCGAGCTTTTGCGTTGCGCCCTGGAAGTTACCGACGCCTTGGACACAGCCCACCGGCGGGGCATCATTCACCGCGACCTGAAACCGGGAAACATCTTTCTTACAGCACACGGCGAGTACAAGGTACTGGACTTCGGATTAGCCAAACTGGTGGACGACGCGGCCCCGGAATCAGCGACCGCTACAGTTTCCCCCGTGACCGTGGCCGGCACGGCGGTCGGCACCATCGCCTACATGTCTCCGGAGCAGGCGCGGGGCGAGGCTTTGGACGAGCGCACCGACATCTTTTCCTTCGGCACCGTCCTGTACGAAATGGCCACCGGGAAACCAGCCTTCCATGGCAAGACCTCCGCCATCATTTTCAAGGCTATTCTCGATGAAACACCTGCGGCGCTGTCGCAACGCAACCCGATCCTACCCGCCAGGCTCGATGACATCGTCAGCAAAGCACTGGAGAAAAACCCTGGCCTGCGTTACCAGGCTGCCGCGGAGCTACGGGCGGACCTGCTGCGGCTGAAGCGCGATAGCGAATCCGGCAGGATGTCTGCCCAGGTCCCGCAGCGGCAGAGTCCCATGAGGTGGCGCTGGTTTGCGGCCCTTACCCTGGCGGTCGTAGCCGCGGCAGGATGCGGACTCTACTACTACCTGGGACGCCGCCACTCGGCCCGCTCCACTGCCTGGGAACAACTTACATTTTTCACTGACTCTGCGGTGTATCCGGCGCTCTCTCCCGATGGGCGCATGCTGGCTTTCATACGGGGCAGCGGAACTCTCTTCGGTCAGGGCGACATCTATGTCAAGCTGCTTCCTTCCGGGGACGCCGTTCAACTTACCCATGACTCCGGTTACAAGTCCGGATACAAGCTCGCCCCGGTCTTCTCGCCCGACGGCTCACGCATCGCCTATGGCACCATCGATCCGTTTGACACCTGGGAAGTCCCTGTCCTGGGCGGGCAGCCCCGGCTGCTCCTGAAAAATGCATCCTCCCTTTCCTGGATCGACAACGGCAAGCACCTGCTCTTCTCCGAGATTCAGGAAGGCCTGCACATGATCCTGGTCACTACCAACGAGGACCGGGGAGAGCGGCGAGAGGTCTATGTTCCTCCGGGCGAACGCAGCATGGTACACCACTCCTATCTTTCACCCGATGGCCGCTGGGTGCTGATGGTCCTGATGGATGAGAGCGGATCGTTGCTTCCCTGCCAGGTCGTTCCCTTCGATGGCAGCGCCAGCTTGCGGGTCATAGGACCTTCCCCTGCGACGTGCACCTCCGCCGCCTGGTCGCCCGATGGCAAATGGGTCTATTTCAGCGCGAATCCGGGCGGACGCTTCCACATCTGGAGGCAAAAGTTCCCTGACGGGCCTCTGCAACAAGTGACCTCTGGTACCACGGAAGAAGAGGGCATCGCGATGAGCCCTGACGGGCAATCATTGCTGACCTCCGTGGGCGCGGAAGACGCCACCATCTGGTTGCATGACAGTAGTGGTGACCACCAGCTCTCGTCGGAAGGCAGCGCCTGGGGAACCACTATCTCGTGGGACAAGAGCAAGCTCTATTACGAAATGCAGGGTGGGCAGAAGCCAGGAGTTGATCTCTGGGTTCGAGATCTGGCCAGTGGCAGCAGCGAGCGTGTGATCTCGGGCTCCGCCATCCAACCCGGCAGCGGGTTGGTGGGGTATGCCCTTTCGCATGATGGCAAGACGGTTGCGCTGTCTGTCAAGAATGATGCCGGGCTGGCTCAGATATGGCTGGCCTCGGTCGATCATCGCTCTTCCCCCCGCCTGTTGGTGTCCCCCACTAGCCAGGACTCGCCCGGCTTTCTTCCCAATGGCGACCTGGTAATGCGCTCCATCGAAGGCTCACAAAACTTCCTGTATCGCACCGCTCCGGACGGGACGGGACGCCGCAAGGTCACACCGGATCCGATCCTCGACCTGATCTCGATCTCTCCCGACGGCCGCTGGGCCATGGCATCAGTCAAGTCCAACGAAGGCGACCACCCCGCGGTGACGGCTGCCTTCCCGCTGGAGGGTGGCCCAGCTGTAAACGCGTGCACCTTCTATTGCAACGGTCGTTGGGACATCAGCGGGAATTTTTTCTTTATCACACCCGGAGACTGGAATACCTATGTGCTGCCGGTCAACCGAGGTCGTGGCATTCCAGATTTCCCGGCTGGCGATCTCAGCTCGGGTGGCTGGAAGGCTGACAAACGAGTTATGGTGATCCCGCAGGAAATCGACTCAGTTGCTGGACGAGATTATTACTCCTACACCCGCGCTAACACGCGGCGGAATATCTATCGCATCCCGTTGCCCGACTAATCTTGAACAAGCATATGAAGCGAGAGTATCCCGACTCCCCACTCATCGGCGCAGGCGCAATCATCATTGCGGATGGCCGGGTTCTTCTGGTCAAGCGCGGACGCCCTCCGCTGGCCGGAGAGTGGTCGATCCCGGGGGGCGTGCTTGAACTGGGAGAGACCGTGCGCCAAGCAGCGGTCCGCGAAGCCCGGGAGGAAACCTGCGTGACGGTAGAACCAACCGAACTGCTGGGCGTCTATGACCGCATACTCCGTGACGACGCTGGCCGGATTCTGTATCACTTTGTGCTGATCGATTTTCTTTGCCGGCCGGTGGCAGGAGAGGCGCAGGCGGCAGACGATGCCGACGAAGTGCGCTGGTTTACTCCGGCCGAAGCTGGCGAACTTGGCTTGGCTGAGGACACGGCCGAAGTGGTACAGCTTGGTTTTCAAAAAAGTTAGAGGGGCCAGCGCCCGCATGCTGGCCTTGAAGTGCGAAAGACTCTCTCATGTCCTGGTTCTTCATATTCTTTCTGGTCTCGGGATTCTGCAGCATCCTCTACGAGATCGTCTGGCTGCGCCTGGCCATGGCCCAGTTTGGAGTCACCAGCGCGCTGGCCTCGATCGTGATCTCGGTTTTCATGGCGGGGTTGGGCTTGGGTTCCTGGGGAAGCGGACGCCTCATCCGCAAGTATGAAAACCGGGTCCGTGTCCCCGCGCTCCGCTTCTACGCGCTGGCGGAACTATTGATTGGCATCTCGGCGTTGCTAGTCCCATACCAGCTGTTGTGGGGACGAAAACTACTGGAATGGACAGGAGCATCCTCTTCATGGGCCTACTACCTCGGGTCTGGCACCTGGATCGCTCTCACTCTGGTCCCCTGGTGCGCCTGCATGGGGGCGACGATACCGGTGGCTATGCTCGCCATCCGCCGTCGAGAGCCCGCGCGATCGGAGCGTTCCTTCAGCTATCTCTACTTATCGAACGTACTGGGTGCGGTAATCGGAGCAACTTTCCCCCTGCTGCTGATTGAACTCTACGGCTTCCGGAACACGCTGAAAATCGGGGCGGCGTGCAATGGCATTCTGGCAGTGTCCGCGGTGCTACTGAGCCTGCGCGGGACGGAGTTGGAGCCAACCAGCCCACCGCAAGCGGCGACTGTGGCCGGCGGAGCGGCGGGCCACCTCTCCAGCGGGAGCAACAGGCCTCTCGTTCTGCTCTTTCTCACCGGACTGACCAGCATAGGCATGGAAGTGGTTTGGATCCGGCAGTTCACTCCCTATGTCGGCACCGTGGTGTACGCCTTCGCTTCCATCCTGGCGACCTACCTCGTCTCAACCTTCATTGGGCTGCAGATCTACAGGCTGTGGAGCCGAAAGGATCGACGCGAAGGCAACCTGATTTGGGTTTTGCTGGGATTATTTGCACTGCTGCCGCTGCTCGCGGCCAATCCCAGCATCCACATCTCCCGCGCGTTGCGCCTGTTCTTGGGCATCGCTCCATTTTCCGGTGTCCTGGGATTCCTGACTCCCCTGCTGGTAGATCGCTGGTCGGGCGGCGATCCGGGCAAGGCAGGGAAGGCGTATGCCGTAAATGTGCTCGGTTGCATCCTGGGGCCGCTGCTGTCCGGCTTCCTGCTGCTGCCCCTGATGAGCGAGCGCTGGGTGTTGTTCGTGTTCTCCCTGCCCTGGCTCCTGATGGCGGTCCGTTCGGGCAGTTCTGCACGAAAAAGCGGACTTCGCTTCGATTGGCAAGCCGGCACTTCCTACGCCGTGGTGCTGGCGGCTCTGGCGCTGGTGTTCACCCAGAAGAGTTACGAGGATCAATTCGGCCACAGTGAAGTTCTCCGCGACAACACCGCGACCATCGTGGCCATGGGAGAGGGCCGGGACAAGCACCTGCTGGTCAACGGAGTGGGAATTACGGGACTCACTCCCATCACCAAGTTTATGGCGCACCTGCCGCTGGCCTTTCTCGATCATCCTCCGAATAACGCGCTGGTGGTGTGTTTTGGCATGGGCACGACTTACCGTTCCCTGATGTCATGGGACATTCCTGTGACCGCAGTGGAGTTGGTGCCGAGTGTTCCGCGCGTCTTCGGGTACTTCCATGCCGATGGTCCCGCACTGCTGCGTTCGCCGCTGTCGCACGTGGTCATCGACGATGGCCGGCGCTACCTGGAACGCACTCCGGCGCAATATGACGTGATTACCATCGATCCGCCGCCCCCGGTGCAGGCCGCAGGTTCGAGCCTGCTCTACTCAAAGGAGTTTTACGCGATCATCAGGCGGCGATTGCACCCCGGAGGAATTTTGCAGCAGTGGCTGCCGGGGGGAGACGCGGTCGTCCGGGCCTCGGTGGCGCGCGCCCTGAAAGAGTCTTTCCCCCATGTACGTGTATTTCATTCGGTGGAAGGTTGGGGCTACCATTTCCTGGCCAGCGCAAGCCCTCTGCCCAACCCGACCGCGGCGGAGCTCGCCCAGCGTCTGCCCGCCAAAGCGGCCAGCGATCTGCTGGAATGGGGCCCGGAGACCACCGCTGAGGGCCAGTTTTCCAGGGTGCTAAAGAACGAAATCTCGCTCGACGACTTGATTGCGCACGTTCCTACAGCCCCCGCCCTGCAGGACGACCGTCCCGTCAACGAGTACTATGTGCTGCGTCACCGCAAGGGGCCTCGGCAGTAGCGCCAGGTAGCGCCGGCGTCTCGCCGGCTGTCCCGAGGGCATCCTGCCCTCGGCAGGTGAATCTTTCCGAACTCAAACCGGTGTGGGGCGGAAAGTCTTGCCCGCCGCTTTGAAGCTTCTTTTTTTGCTCCTAGCGTTACCGTCGGCCAAAGCCTCGAATTCTGTTTGGGGAGAGTTGAATCAAAGGCGGGCGAGGGCGCCGGCCCCACACGACCTATTTGTTGGAATGAATCGGCTGAGAGCTTCTTGCCGCTTTGGGCGTGAACTTCACCGGCCGCGCCCCTGGTTTCGCAGAGGTCGGAAATCGCGCTGGCGCGACAGTCGAGGCTCCAGTTTCATGCTCAGACAGGTCCAGCAACTGCTTCATGATTTGTGCTTTTTCCCACTTCTGGACCTTTTTGGGCCTCGGTGCGTATTTCCGCGCCAGGACGACACCGACTGCCAAGGCGGCCACAACCGCAATGCATAGGATGCTGATCATCGACGCCTGCCTTCCGGTGTGGTCAAGCCGGCTCAACATAAATTGTGCCTTCCCGGGCCGCCAGGACGTAGGTCACCGAGGTTGCTGTCCTCTCCCGGCTTTTCGCGGTGTACTCATTCCTCGCCTGGTCCACGCCCGAGTCAGTTACCTCGCGGGCGTCGGACCCCCGCCAAATAGAACGGCCCGCGCATTTTTCAATACGCGGGCCGCCCGGTGCACTGTTTGGGATTGACCAAGAGGCGGCCACTCTAAAGGTGGTCCCCTTCGGATAACTCCGGGTCCCAGCGCGACCTGCACGCCGGGCGGAATGCAAGCCTAAATCACCGGTAGTCGTGCGATGGTTCTTAGAGCGACCGCTCTAAGTCACAGCCACCTCACCTGGTCCTTTACTACTCCCACTAGAATCAGAACTTGTCATCAGACCACCTCCTTTCCGGTGTAATTGCACCTTAGTACGGAAAGTGCGGTCGCGTCAACCGGCACGAAAGTGGGGCGTACATCCGCGGTAATTTCTTGTGCTGGATCTTGGTTTGGGAGGAACAGCGTTTTGGGCGCTGCATTGAAACGGTGCCGGACTTGGGCTTCAGGTGGTTCCTGATTGTTGGTGTAATGGCAATATTATGCTAGGGAGACTCCATCACGCACTGGGGTGCTAGAACTTTCGCTCAACTGATTTCAGGTCAGTCAAACTAAACACTGGTGTGGGGCGAACTGAGGATCTTGGTAATCGTTCTTGAAAGTTCGCCTGAGCACTGTTCGAGACCTAGGTCGGACTTCTCGAAGTAGGCCGCGGCGCCGGCAGCAATGAGCTTGCTCTCGTTCTTTTGGGCAAGGCTGCTCAACACGATCACCGGAATTGCCGCGGTCAAGGAGTCACTCTTGAGGAGCTGAAGAAGTTGTGCTCCCCCCAGTTTAGGCAACATCATGTCCAGGATGATGACATCCGGCTGTTTGTCACGGGCCAAACGAAGACCTTCCTCACCGTCTGAAGCCGCGAGAATCTGATGACCGGCCTTGGCTAATGACAGTTCGTTCGCCCGCCGCAGAAATTTGCTGTCGTCGATGAGGAGGATCTTAGGCAAGAGACTGATGTTGAACTCGCGATGGTGGCATTGCAAGTTACTATAGTCCCGACAAGCCGCGACGACCATGTCAAGCTCTACCCGAAGAGGGCAGGTCTTTCCATGAATTGACCCAACCAGGCGATTACAGTCATTGACCCCGGACAGGGCTGCCGCCCCCACAATGAGTCTAATGGCGATTTATCGCCAACAATCGGCCACGGCGGGATGGCATAATTCCTACTGTGGTGTCGATAGTTCAAACCCCGACCAAAGATGCTCTGAAGCAAATTCAGCGGATTCAAACATTCACTATCGCTTGGATGAGCGCCGAGGCTGCCTTATCGCTGTGGGCAGCGTGGACGGCCCGTAGCCCTGCTTTGGCTGCCTTTGGCGGTGACAGTACGCTCGAATTGTTGTCAGCAGTGGTCGTACTGTGGCGCTTTCGCACCTATGCTTCAGAACGAGCGGAGCAGGTGGCTTCACGTATCGCAGGTGGTTTGCTTTTCGCGCTGGCTGCGTATGTGGTATTGGCCTCGGCGATGTCTTTGGCCGGGTACAACCAACCAAAGCCTAGCTACCTGGGGATGGCGGTGTTGATGGCGGCAGCCCTTATCATGCCAGTGCTTGCCAAGGAGAAACGGCGTCTATCAGCCCTGACAGGCAGTGCTGCTCTGAGAGCCGATGCTGCCGAATCGGCTTTGTGCGCTTACCTCTCAATCATCGCTCTCATGGGTCTTGCGGTTCATGCAATCTGGCACATTGCATGGGCGGATCCGGTTGCAGCTTTGGTAATCACGCCGCTCATTGTGTTCGAGGCTCGGGAAGCCATTCACGGCAAAGCCTGTGGCGGTTGTCAGCAAACGAATTAGCTCCGCGCTCCCAATGCTCTCGTAAACAGTTTACAGTCACGACCCTGGGTCAATGCATTATGAGAGAGCGGCCCTGTTGAGTGGCGTAAAGCGGGATGTAGGGCAAGAATCAGAGGAGAAGATAGGCAAATCGGCTGAAGAATGACACTTTACCTTGAGGGAAAGAGCTCCG
>JBARIF010000674.1:0-6910 GCA_049799615.1 Terriglobales bacterium | reverse complement strand
ACACCTTGCCTTCATCGTTGCTCTTGCCTTTGCCGACGGAGATTACTTCGCCCTCCTGCGGCTTCTCTTTGGCGCTGTCGGGGATGATGATGCCACCACGGGTGGTCTCACCTTCTTCAATCCGCCGTACCAACAGGCGGTCGTGGAGCGGTGTGAACTTTGCCATACTTGCTGACTCCTTTCAGTTCGGGTTGAGTTAAAATCTGGGGTTTGATAGCCAAGGAACCCGCCAACTGCTTGTTAGCACTCATTGTTGGCGAGTGCTAATTGTAGGCAATCGCTGGGGCCATTGTCAATCGGAATTATGACTAAATAGGAGTAAGTCATTACACATGAGTACTTTACGGTGGGGCGATCTGAAGCATTAAAGCAACTGCATCGAACGCGAAGTCTCTGGGCTCTTCGTTGCAGGTGACAAGGGGGCTCAAGGCTGCTTAGAATTATCGGGCGATGAGAAACCTGTTAATCGGCTTCGCGACAGTTGTTCTTTTGGCCGCGCCCCTTATGGCCCAGGATGACATGGCGCTGCTGAACTTTGTGGTGATTCGGGACTATAACGGCAAGCCCATTCGCAATGCCAGCGTGGTCATGCACCCCGTGGAGAAGAACGGGAAACAGTCCAAGGGCGGGCTTCAGCTCAAGACGGACGCGGAAGGCAAGGCCAACTTTGACGGCGTGCCTTATGGCAAGCTGCGGATTCAGGTGCTGGCGCAGGGCTTCCAGACCTTCGGCGACGACTACGCCATCGACAAGCCTACGATGGAGATTGTGGTCAAGATGAAGCGTCCCCAAGGTCAGTACTCCATTTACGAAGAGCATCCGGAAGACAAGAAAGACGAACCGCAAGCGCAGAAGCCGCCGGAGAAGGATTCGAAAGACAAGCCGCAATAAAGAGTTGCAGATTTCTTTCTATGGACTATTTGCTCAAGACCGAGCCTACCGCATACTCGTTTGCCCACCTGCAACGGGACAAGAGCACCATCTGGGATGGAGTCGCCAATCCTGTGGCTTTGAGAAACCTGCGCGCGATGAAGCCGGGCGACGGGCTGGTGATTTACGAAACCGGCGAGCACAAGAGCGCAGTGGGGACGGCGTCAGTAGTTTCGGTGGATGCTTCGGACCCTAAGAATCCTCAAGTGAAAATCAAGGTCGGGAAGGCGCTGGCCAAGCCGGTGACGCTGGCTGCGGTCAAGGCGCAAAAGCTTTTTGCTGATTCTCCGCTGGTGCGGCAGGGAAGGTTGAGCGTGGTGCCGCTGAGCGCGGCGCAGTTCAAATTTCTGACTGGCGAGTGAGGGGAATACGCTAGAACCCCGGTTTTCAGTTATTAAGTTCCCGGTTCTCAGTTGGCGTCGCGACCCGGCAAACTCTTGATTTCTACGGATCGTACACTGCGGTTCCGAAGCCCGCTTTGCGGGCGGATTCCTGCGCGTCTTCCAGCTGCTTTTTTTCGCCGTCTAATTGCTTTTGCAGGCGTTGCGCTTCCTGCTGCTTTTTCAGCTGGTACTGGTTGTACTGGACGCCGTTGGTGTAGCGGTTGGCCTCAACGAAATGAACTGAGTCGTTGAGTTTGTCCACCTGGCTCTGTATGGCTGCAATCCTTGCTTTTCTCGCTTGAATCTCGGCCTTCCATTGTTCCGCAGTCTTCTTTCCAGAGGTCGAAGCGGTGGGCGGCGCGGAAGACTCTGACGTCCCTTCGGCGTCATCCGAGGAGTTTGCGGAAGCGTCCGGCGACTCCGGGATCTCGTCGTTGGTGACGACCTTGTGGGTGGCGTTCGGGTCCTTTGCCTGCTGCTTCTGGCGCTGCTGACGGGCCACGTCGCCCAGGGACTGGGCCTGGCTCAGGCAGGCCAGCAGAAAGATAGCGGCGGAGATGCAAATCCCGATTTTGAGATGTTTCATGTGGATTCTCTCGCTGCCCATTTTGAGAGAGGGTTGTTTGTAATGCTACTTGCAGAAACGGGGAAAAGGGACGTTACGGAGGGCGCGAGACGATGGTGTGGAAGGCGGCGCAGACCGCAGCCCGGGCGGGCGAGACGCCGGCGCTGTGAAAACCTAGCTGGCTAGTTTGCGCAGGAATTCGCGCTCGTCCATGTGGTATTTGAAAGCTTTGTGGCCGTCGATGAAGATGACTGGAACCTCGTCGGTGAAGCGGCGGCGCAGTTCGTCGTCGCTTTCAACGTCGATTTCCCGCCAGGTAAAGCCGCCTCGCCGGTGCAGTTTGGTGAGCGTCTCCTTGACGATCTCACAGAGGTGACAACCCCTACGGGAATACAGGACGACTTGGCGCGGCTCCGCCATGGGCGGAGTCTAGCAAGAGGGGAGGCACTTGGCAATTGGCACGTAGCGATCCACGAACCGGGCCTCGCCAAACGCTAACTGTCAATTGCCATTGCTAGGTGCTCCTCTCAATTACAATCTCCAGCATGGATCGCGACAAACCACTTTCAGGACGGGCCGTCCTGATTACAGGCGGGGCGCGGCGCTTAGGTCGGGCTATCGCTTTGAGACTCGCGGAGGCAGGAGCTGATGTGGCCGTGACTTTTCTCCAGTCCGCGCGCGAGGCCCAGCATACGGTCATCGACCTGGGCAGCTTCGGGGTCCGCGCGGTGGCGCTGCGTTGTGACATCACCGACGAAAAGAGCGTCAAGTCCACAATCAAGGAAACGGTGAAGGAGTTGGGTGGGATCGATATTCTGGTCAACAACGCCGCCAACTATGAGACCGTCGAATTCGGGTCGATCACACTCCAGCAATGGGACGCCATTTTTGCCTCCAACACCCGCGGCCCATTTCTGGTCTCGCGCGAAGCTCTGAGGCCCTTGCGGGAACGCCGCGGCAAAATCATCAATATGGGTTCGCTGGGTGGTCTGCGTCCGTGGGCCAGTCATGCGCACTATTGCTCGTCGAAGGCCGCGGTCCACATGCTGACCAAGGTGATGGCCAAAGCGCTGGCACCGGAGATCGCAGTCAACTGCATCGCTCCGGGGATGATCGATCTGGGGGAAAAAGCCGCGGCATCGTTCATGAAGAAGATGGCCCGGCAGACTCCGATGCGGCGCAATGGCAAGGGCGAAGAGATTGCCGCAGCAGCCCTGTTTTTCGCGACCGCGCCTCACTTCATCACCGGGCAGATCCTGGCCGTGGATGGCGGATTGGGCCTGTGACCTGGTGGTGTGGGTCGGACACACCCTTCGAGTGCGCTCAGGGCAGGCTCTGTCCGACGCTTTTGGCTTCGCTTTTTCGATACCGGATTACAACAGAGCAAACCAAGGTCGAAAGCGTCGGATAGGAGTGTCCGACCCACACACGATTGTCATGTTCGGAGGTTTACGATATCGTGACGGGTTCATGACGAGAGGGTTGAGCATACTACTGCTGTTCTGCGCTTCGCTGTCCTGGGCCCAGGCCCGTGTCGAGGATGGCGGGCACGAAATACAGCTTTGGACGGGCGGCGGTCACTCCGTCGCCGGCGGCACTTCCAATACCGGGGTGTGGAACGCCGGCCTGCGTTACGGATGGATTCTTACCCGGCCGCACGGGCCCGGATTTCTCAAAGGACGATTCGAGTACGCGCTGGATGCCATACCAGCCTTTCTGGTGTTCCAGCCAGCCAACACCGCTTACGGAATCGGTTTTAATCCCCTGAACCTGAAGTGGAACTTTGCCACGCGGGGAAGGGTCGTGCCCTATCTTGAACTCAGCGGCGGGACCCTGTTTACCAATCATGACGTTCCGGCCGGGACTGACCGGGTGAACTTCACATCCTCCGCCGCCCTGGGAGGGCACTTCCTGGGAGAGTCGCGTAACTGGAGTGTGGAGGTGCGCTACATGCATATTTCGAACGCCGGTCTGAGCGATCCCAATCCCGGGATCAACACGATCCAGGTGCGGCTGGGAATCGGAAAGTTTTTCGGCAGAGGTAGAAGGCCAAAGCAATAAAGATCGGAGACCCCGTTGATTCGCAGAATCGCCATATGTCTTGCTGTTGCCTTGCTTGCCTTGCCGGGGAGTGGCCAAGCGCCCGCCGACTGGATCGCGGCGAGCAACAAGTACACCAACCTGCTGCTCGCGGTCGAGATGAAGCACACTCCGGAGCTGGGTTCGAACCAGGGTTTGAGTCAATTCGACACCGACGTGTCCCAACCGACGCTGGCCGATGAAGACCAGGAACGGCACGAGACCGAGGCCGTCCTAGCGACTTTGAAGAGTGCCGTAGGGCAGCAGAAGCAGAAGGAAGTGGCGCAAGATCTCGAGATCGTGATCCGCAGAATCGAGTTGGAATTCAGAGAGCAGGACTTCGAACGCGCCCACAAAGTGGATTATCTGAACGCCAGCGGAAGTGTCTTCAGCGGGCTGCGAGTGCTGCTGGATGAGCAGACGCCCACGGAACGGCGGCCGGCGGCCATCATCCGCATCCGAAAATATGCCGGGATGGAGCCGGGGTACAAGCCCCTGGCCGACATCCTCAAGCAGCGTGTGATGGAGCAGATGGCCAAGCCGGGCGTGGTCTATCCCGCCCGCACCGAGATTGAGACTGAACTGGGCCGCAATCCCAACTACATGGAGGGCATCGCTGCGCTGCTCGAGAAATACAAGCTGACGGGCTGGCAGGAACCATACAACAAACTGAAAGCGCAGTTGACCGAGTATGACGCGTGGACCAAAGCCAACGTGCTGCCCAAGGCCCGCACTGACTTTCGACTTCCGCCCGAGGAGTATGCGCTCAATCTGGAAGACTATGGCATCGACATTCCGCCAGCTCAACTGGCCGCCTCCGCACATCAGATGTTCACCGAGCTTCAGTCTGAGATGAAGCCCATTGCGGAGCAGATCGCGAAGCAACGGCACCTGCCTTCGAGCGACTATCGCGATGTGATCCGCGAGCTCAAGAAGCAACAACTGGTGGGCGACGCGATTCTGCCTTCTTACCAGGAGCGTCTGAAGCAGATTGAAAAGATCATCGTCGATAAACAGATCGTTACTCTGCCGGACCGCCCGGCGCGGATCCGGATTGCCACCGCCGCCGAGACTGCGCAGCAGCCGGCGCCGCATATGGTGCCTCCGCCGTTCCTGCACAACACCGGACAGAAAGGCGAGTTTGTCCTGCCGCTGAATATTCCGGCCGGGCCTGGCCAAGCCAGCGCCGAGAAATATGACGACTTTACTTTCGACGCGGCGGCCTGGACGCTCACCGCCCATGAGGCCCGCCCCGGCCACGAACTGCAGTTCGATTCCATGCTCGAACATGGAGTCTCGCTGGCGCGCATTCGCTACGCCTTCAACAGCACCAACGTGGAGGGCTGGGGACTCTATTCGGAGTATCTCATCCGTCCTTATATGCCGCTGGAAGGGCAACTGATTTCACTCGACTATCGGCTGCTGCGAGCGGCGCGGGCGTTTCTCGATCCCGAATTGCAGGCAGGAAAGATTCAGCCGGCTGACGCGTTTCGCGTGCTGGAGCAGGATGTGGTGCAGTCCCACGCCTTCGCCCAAGAGGAAGTCGAGCGCTATACGTACCGGGCGCCGGGGCAGGCTAACAGTTATTTCTACGGCTATACCAAGCTGCTTGCTTTGCGGAAGGACGTGGAGGACAAACTGGGGGCGAAGTTCAACGAAAAGAAGTTCCACGACTTCATTCTGGCGCAGGGCCTGCTGCCGCCTGATTTGATGCGCCAGGCGGTGATGGACGACTTCGTGAAGGGACAGTAATTGCGGGTAAGTCGCCCCGTTGGATAAATCTTCCCTTACTGGCGTCATTCTGAGGGACTTCAGTCCCGAAAGATCTGGCGCGTATGCCGTCCGCACTTGGCCAGGCTCCGCCCGTGCTGCAACTGAACTGGGTTCAGAGTGAGTTATTACCTGTGCGAGGGCGGGACGCCCTCGCGACAGCCGGCGAGACGCCGGCGCTACGGAACATCGCGGCAAAAGCCCGACCCTGTCTCTCCAAAGAAACGGAGAGACGAGGGTGGGGCACCCCTCGGTGATATTCTTTTCTGCGTATGGCAACTCTTGTCGAGTGTGTTCCCAATTTTTCTGAAGGCCGCGACAAAGCGAAAGTGGACGCGATTGTCGAGGCCATGAAGATGGACGGTGTCTTCCTGCTGGATCGGGAGATGGACGCCGATCACAACCGCTGCGTGATTACGCTGGTGGGGGAGCGGGAGCCGATTCAAGAGGCTGCGATTCGGGGCGTGGGCAAGGCGGCGGAGCTGATCGACCTGAACCAGCATCAGGGTGCGCATCCTCGCATGGGGGCGGCGGACGTGGTGCCGTTCATTCCGATTGACGGAGTCACGATTGAAGATTGTGTCGCCATGGCGCGGCATGTCGGCGAACAAATATGGAAGCGCTACCAGATTCCGGTGTACCTGTACGAAGCGGCTGCGACATCGCCTGAGCGGCAGAACCTGGAAAACATCCGGCGCGGACAATTTGAGGGCATACGCGCGGACATCGCGACCAATCCGGCGCGTAAGCCGGACTTCGGCGAGCTTCGGGTGCATCCTTCGGCAGGCGCGACGGTCGTAGGTGCGCGCAAGTTTCTTATTGCCTATAACGTCTTTCTAAACACTCCGGACGCCGAGATCGCGAAGAAGATCGCCAAGGTGGTCCGCTTCTCAAGCGGGGGGATGCGCTTCGTGAAGGGTGCGGGATTTCTGGTCCGCGGGATGGCGCAGGTTTCGATGAACCTGACTGATTTTGAGCAGACCCCGATCCATCGCGTGTTTGAGGTAGTGAAGCGAGAAGCAGCCCGCTATGGCGTCATGCCGGTGAGCAGCGAAATTGTTGGGTTGATTCCGAAGAAGGCGCTGGAGTCGGCTGCCGAATGGTTCTTGCAGGTGGAGAATTTCGACTCCAGTCTAATTTTAGAAAATCGGCTGGCGGCGGTGATGGGCGGCAAGATGGCGGT